>CALCJP010000063.1 GCA_937967625.1 uncultured Saprospiraceae bacterium | reverse complement strand
TCTACTTTTCAAATTTCTTCACTTGCATTCCATCATAGGCTCCGGGGAGCATTTTTTGTAAGATTTCGGTGCCATCTGGCAAGCCGCGAAGGACTGCCGTTTTTTCGGTAAAATGAACGGGTTCGATTTCGGTTAGTTTGAGTTGATTGCCTTCAAACACGTATAGTTTGTTATTTTCCGTAAGGAGCTTTCTGGACACTTCAAAAGTGTTCGCTTCGTTTTTGGCGGTCAGGTCGGCTTCGAGATACATGCCCTCGCGCAACCCTTTTCCGCTTACGCGAATGAAGGCTTGAATCGTCTGCGTGTTGGGATCGATTAGGCTATTGAGGCGGTTTACTTTTCCGCGCCAGGTCTTGGTCCCTTCGACGTTTTTGAGGGAGACGGAGTTGCCCACTTTTAGCAAATCTGCATAACTTGAATTGATGGCGACTTCGAGTTCATAGATGTTTGGGTTGATGAATTCGCCGATTTTTTGTCCCTGCCTGACCAAAGCGCCTTTGTCCACATTGGCTTGGGTCAACACGCCGTTGAAAGGCGCATAAATCGAATATTTGGAAAGCCGCTCTTCCATGTTTTTGACATTGTACCAAGTCGAATTGATGTTCTTTCCAGCGATGAAAAGTTTCTCTTTGTCGGAAGTGGTTTGCGGAAGTGTCTTTAGGATTTGCTCGATTTCGAAGGTGTTGACGTAGTTCTGCCATTTGGCGAAAGCCTCTGGGTAATCGAACTTCAAGTCAGGAAGCAGGGCGACGATTTGATTGTATAAATTGCTCTTTTGAGCGCGAAGGTTGGCGCGGTGCTCATCGCTATTAAGGCGCAACAAAACCGAACCGCTTTGGTAACGCACCCCAGGTTTGAATTGGTTATCACTATGCTCAAAAATCCCCTGCACCTCAGAGAAAATCTCAATGCGGTCGCGTGCTGCCAAGTTGCCACTCGCAGTGACCGTGACGGGTGTGCTGCCATTTTTAACCACTTTCGTGAAAACGGTTGGGATGGCTTTTGCGGGTTTTTCGGGTTCGGGGCGCTCAGTGGCTGCCATCGTTTTCATACCGAAATAGCCGGCAGCAATGATTAAAATACCGAGAACGCTAATGATGATTTGTCGCATAGTTTTGAACTTTAGGCAGCAAAGGTTAGAATTGCTTTGAGATTGAAAAATTTTCAACTAAAAAAGTTCATCTAATACCTGATTTATTTGCCTTTCGGCAAATGCGTTAGCTTCACCACGAAATTTTCTCCTCAATAAACCCAATTAATCCCTCCGCCATTTTTTTCAGCTATTCACCAGAAATCCCTCCTCGAAAACGCGCCGTTCATTGTTAAAAATCTCAAAAACTGCCTCATCATAAGCCTCAATCGTTTTCGTCTTTTTGATCATCTTGACGATTTTGGTAGGGTTTGAAAGTGGCGTGGCGAAGTACTTCCAAAAAGAAAGCATTTTCATGATGACTTGCTTATCGCCAGTGAGTTTTTGTTCAAATTCAGAGAAGAGCGTATCATGAAATTTGCTAAAAATATCGAATCTATCTTCGGGATATTCCTCCGTCTGATTTTTGATCATGTTGGGCAAAAATGGATCAGCAATCAGCCCCCGCCCCAACATCCAATGATCGATCATCGGAAAGCGTTCTTTCATTTCGCGAAAGCGAGCTACTGTGGTAATATCGCCGTTGTAATAGAGTTTGTGTGGACTATGATCGACGCATCGTTGGAAGCCTTCCAAATCCACGCCGCCTTTGTAGAGTTGCTTTCCGATACGCGCATGAATCGCGATGTTTTTCAATGGATATTTTCCAAGCACTGGAAAGGAATCGATGATTTCGCCAGCGTGATCGTAACCCATCCTCATTTTCATTGAGACTACAATATCCGTTTCAGTATGCACGCGGTCGAGGATTCGGTCGATTCGGTCGGGGTTGTTAATCAGACCCGATCCCAAGCATTTGTTAGTGACCATCGGGTAAGGGCAGCCGAGGTTCCAGTTGAGTTCTTTGTAGCCTAAACTTTGGACGAATTTGGTGACGAAAATAAACTCATCAGCGCTATTCGTCATGATTTGAGGGATGACGTTGATGGTGCGATTGTTCTTGAGTTGGATGTCGCGGTCATAGTTGGGCTTGATGACCATTTTGCCGTTAAGGCGAATATAGGGCGCATAAAAAGTGTCTATCCCTCCAAAGTATTTTTGAAAAGCATTCCTAAACCTAAAATCCGTAAATCCTTGCAGTGGCGAGGATAGCAGCGTACAACTCATGAGACAAAGTTAGGCTTTTTCACTTTCGTGAAATGAACTAGACAGTTAGCAGTATTACAGTAGGCAGTGGGCAGTTTGGCTGCAACCAAAAAAATTTCACAAACTGCCTACTGCCTACTGTAACACTGCCTACTGACAATCAATCACAATTTTCCCCCGCACCTTCCGATTCATCATCTCCTCCAAAGCCTTGGGTGCATCCTCCAATTTATAAATGCCATGAATGTGAGGTTTTAAACTTCCTTCGCCATACCATTGCATGAGTTGCAAGGTGTTTGACATATTATCACGAGGCAGTTTCATCGCGAAAGATCCCCAAAACACGCCCACGATCTGGCACTCTTTGAGCAACGCTAAATTCAAAGGAATCTTAGGAATATCACCCGCCGCAAATCCCACTACGAGAAAACGCCCTTCCCTACCCACGGCGCGCAAAGCGGCTTCTGAATAAGTACCACCAACGGGATCATAGACGACATCGGCGCCCTTCCCTTCGGTTAGTTCTTTGATTCTATTTTTTAGATCTTCTTTCGAATAGTTGATGGTTTCATCTGCACCATGTTCTTTGCAAAGCGCCAGTTTTTCATCTGTAGAAGCGCAGGCGATCACGCGTGCGCCCATCAATTTTCCTAACTCTACTGCCGCCAAACCAACGCCGCCTGAAGCACCCAACACGACGAGCGTTTCGCCGCCTTGTAGTTTTGCGCGATCCTTCAAGGCATGGTAAGAAGTCCCGTATGCCATCAAAAATGAAGCGGCAATTGGGGCATCCATGTTGGGTGGTTTTGGAAACACATTGCGCGAAGGCGCGATCACCTCTTGCGCAAAGCCACCATGCGCCACAAATCCGAAGACCTCATCTCCTGGTTTCAGATGTTTTACGCCCTCGCCGACAGATTTTACCACTCCGGCGATGTCGCTCCCCGGTGTAAATGGCAAATCGGGTTTGAATTGGTATTTCCCCTGAATGATCAAAGTGTCTGGAAAGTTGACACCACAGGCATGGAGGCGCACAAGTACTTCTTTCTCCTTTGGCTCAGGGCTTGGGATTTCTTTTAAGACTAAGTCGGATGGTGGTCCGTATTTTTCGCAAATTATCGCCTTCATTTTTAATTTATTTAGCCGGAGTTCGAGCGGAGCCGAGAACGAAAATGCAAACTTGGAGT
>CALCJP010000062.1 GCA_937967625.1 uncultured Saprospiraceae bacterium | reverse complement strand
CAACCATTGAAAATCTACTAACTCAAATCCATTTCTAATACAAGCATTAGTTATAGCCTTCCATTCTAAACCTGATAGTGAATGATAAGTAAGTGAAAAATATTTTTTTGGTTTTAAAACTCGTCTTATCTCTGAAAAAGCCATGTTAATATCTTCTTCAAAATTTGAAGTGTTTTTTTGTCGTTGTTTACTGTCTGAAATAACTATTTCACTTTCGTAATCAGGAACAAAATTCATCCATGAATTCCATATTACACTTTGTTCAAAGTATGGAACGGCGTCTCCATAAGGTGGGTCTGTAAAAACATAATCAACAGTTTCTGATTTTACACTTAAAGATTTTGCATCGTCATTAAGAATTGTAAAACTATTATTGTATTGGGTTGGATTAAAATTGAACTCTTCATTATTACCAAATTGATTCAAATAATCTCTTTTCCCTTTTATGACCTTTGAAAGTCGGTTTTCAAAATACCTCAGAACGTTATTTTCTAAATATGTTTCTCCTACGTAAAAGCCTGTCATCCATGCACCTGGTGCCATTGCCCCTCTACTTTTTATGGGAGGAACAAGTTTTGAACAGTTCGCTAAATTTGCAGTAAATGCAACCTTTAATATATCTTTTTCCTTTCCTTTCGAATACTTTTCGATTAGGGCTAATAATCTTGCATGGCAAGCAAGCGTTCTTTGTGTAAAAAGGTCTGCTACTGTCATCCCTTCTTTTGCAGAAATACGAGAATTTTGAATTAGCTTATGTTGGGGATACCAATCTGTAATCTCAAATTTATTTTCATATTCTATATACTCCTTAACCTTGTCTGGGGGCAAGTCTATTTCCGTTGCCTTTCTATCACTATTACATTTATACTTGGCTTTGATTGGAATATCATTTTTATTCCTTAGAATTGAGATTAACTGAACGGAATTGCCTTCTAAATTCCATTCAAACCATTTATTATTATATGGTTCAAATTCTGACTTTATTTTCTTCCATTGCTTTTCTAAAATCGTGAGGTTTACATCTTTCTCTAAAAGTTGCTCGTTTAGAAAATTTGCAATAGGATTCAAGTCATTAGATATTATGTTTCTATTGAGTATGAACGCTTCGCAACAAAACACTCCGTAACCTGAAAATGGGTCAAATACAGTATCTCCTTCCTTTGAATACTTCTCAATCAAGCATTTAAGATTATTTGAGGGCTTTTTCCCCCAATATTTATGCATTTCATATCTATCCCTTTTTTGCTTCAATTTGTTAAATTTTTTGATGATGTAATTTTCTCGTAAGATACGTTTTTGTTTGGTTTTCTTGTTTTTTTCTGCTTGCCTCGAACTTGTTGCTATATACACCTGGTGCACATAGCAACCTAAATTTTTTTTGAAACAAATCTCCGCTTATATGAACCTAAGCAGTTGATTATCAGTCGGCTGTGATGAAATTATAAAACAAATATATAATTAAACCTTAACGCTCAATATTTTCCGAAAGGAAAAGAAAACAATTGAACAACAGTTAATATACAACATCCGCTCCACTCAACAAATCAACAACAACCTCAACTCCCCGTCCCGCTCCATCGGCGCTCGATGAATACAAGGCGCCACCTCACTCCCAGGATGATCAATCGCCAATTTCCATAAATGACCGAGACCTAAACTGATGGGCTGTGCATTGGGTTTTGCTTGATAGTGGAGGTCAAAGAAATACTCACTTAAAAAAGACTCGAATCCTTCCTCTGCTCCATCATATAGCTTCTTTAGCTCCTCTCGAATTTCGGGAATCAGTATTTTTTGAGTGGCTTGGGCGTTTGGTATGATTTCGCTGGAGGCGCCATGATAGGTGCATAAATAGGTAGCATACGGCACCGTGGAGCGATCCACATGCCATGAATAAACGTCCGTTGGGAAAAAGAAATCATCTCTGTTGTAGTGCTTTATCAGATTCAGGATGGGAGCCGCGCCATCTGCTTCTAAGGCATTCAAGTCATTGATTAGGATTTCGCGAGCGAATTGCCCTTGTTCGCTCAAGTCAAGTTCACGCAGTTCGTCTGGGGTGACGGTCGCCATGTCTTCTTGGAGTTCGATCTTATTTACGATTTCAGCGAAATCGCCTATTAGATTTCGAGACCAGCAAAGGGCGTTTTTATTTCCCGCAAAGGGAGTAGAAATCAAATCATGGAATGACTTGACGTGTTGCACTTGGCTTTCTGTGGGAGCTAAATCTATCATAATGCGAAAGTAATAATTCCATGATAGAATCGATGACCGTAGCCTGAGCTTGTCGAAGGCGAAATCGCAAAGACAAATCTTTTGTTTTCGGTTTGGACTTCGCTCAACCTCCGAGTGTCATTTCAAGAAAACTTGTCCCGAACTCGCTTCGGGAGTGAAAATATCCAGATCAACAACAATCCTGACCTAACTGAATTGGAGGACATTTTACGGTTCCATAGCTGCAATAAACACAACAATCGTTACCAAGAGGCTTCAATATTTTTTTACAGTTTTCACAAAATGCTACCCTACCTTTTCGCTTCTTTGATAATCTTACAGGCGTCTTCTGCTCCTAATTTACATGCTTTTCGCAAATCAGCAAGTGCAGCATCAGCCTTATCTAAATTGCTATTTACGAAGGCTCGGTAATAATAGGCGGTTTCATTATCACTCTGAAGCCCAATTGCTTTGGTTAAATCTTTTTCGGATTTGGCGTAGGCTTTTTTCCTATAATGGAGAACTCCTCTCATGGTATAAATATCCGCATTGTTTCGATCTCTTCTGATTGCTTGATTAAAGTTGATCAAAGCAGCGGTAAAGTCTTCCAGATGAAAATAACAGATGCCTCTTTCATAAAATGCGTCTCTGTATTCTGGGTCATTTTTGATAAGAACATTGAAAGCACTCGCGGCTCCTCGATAATCTTTCTTGGTGCGAAGGATTCGCCCTTTTTCAAAATAAAGGTGATTGTTGTAGGGATACACTCTGAGCCCCTCTTCGATAATTTTAAAAGCAGCATCTAATTTTCCTTCATTCATTAGCAATCTGACCATTCCAGAGTAAGAAGCAGTGGATGATTCCGCTCATCCAAGACTAATTGCTTTGGAGTAATCCGAAAAAGCGCCTTTGACATTTTTCAAATACTCATTGGCTGTTCCTCTTATTTCATAGAAAACGGATTCGTTTGGATAGACACGTATAGCTTTGCTCATTACGAGAGCAGCTTCTCGGTGCTGTTGTGACTTTATCAAAAGTAAAGCTTGCCGCAACATTGCTTTTTTCTCTTGGCTGATTCGATTTGCCTCAATTTGCCCTACTATCCAACCTTCAATCATCGGGGCCATCCAGTCAAGTCCACTGTCTTGTGTTTTATTTCCATAGGTGGACTCTCTTCCATCCAACATTTGTTCACGCCATTGTGGACTACCGTAGGGTTGAGAATGCGCTTGCAAAATCATAATAAAAAAGGCACATAAAAGAAAAATATATCTCATGGTAAAAAGTGTTTGTTCGATTAAAAAAAATTTCTCGCTTTCGCGAAATGAGGTTATTTGCCGAAAGGCGAAAAATTAAAAAGCAACACCGCCAGTTATATCGATTTGAAAACCAAAACTGCCTTCTGCTCCACCATCCAATGGCACAAAAG
>CALCJP010000061.1 GCA_937967625.1 uncultured Saprospiraceae bacterium | reverse complement strand
GGCATAAAAAAAACAAAAACGAATGTTACTTGGATTCCTTGGTCGTATGAACGGTTGGCGTTTGAGAGTGGTTATGGCGCGGGTGTGAAATCACCTGCTTGGTATGATTTGTTGTTTCATCACGAGGGCAATGCCTCGATTCATTGGATGTCGAAAGTGAGTCAATTGCTACGTGAAGAAGGCATGGATGCTTCTGCTGCGCACGCGGTCGAAGCAGTTCGATTGGCGGAGGCATTAGCGACGATGAGGGGACTGGAATTGCCCGGTATTTCTGAATTGAAAGAAGCGGCGATTACGGTTTTTGCTAATGGCAATCAAGAACCTATCAAGTGGATTCAACGAAAGTTGATAATAGGGGAAAAGTATGGCGAGGTACCTGATTCGATTCCGATGGTGCCGTTGCAAAAGGATTTGGAAAAATCCATCAAATCGGCTCGCCTGACCAAAGACCGAAACAGTATCGACACTGTCGAAAAGAAATTGGATTTGCGGAAGCCGAATCAATTATTGGCAAGTCAACTTTTGCATCGGCTCAATATTTTGGAAATTCCTTGGGGGCAAGTACAGGAAGGCGCTGAATTTGCCACCGGAAGTTTTTCAGAACATTGGAAATTAAAATGGCTTCCTGATTTTGCGATACAAATTATCGAGGCTGGCATGTGGGGCAATACGGTGCCGGAAGCAGCGACCCGACGTTTGCTCGAAAGAGCGAAAGAAACTCAAGTGCTAAAAGACCTGACCGAACAGGTTGCAAGCGGGCTGTTGGCGGAGTTGCCGCAAGCGATTCCTTTTTTGATTCACCGCTTACGCGAAATATCGTCCCTCACAGAAGACGCCCTTCACCTCATGGAAGCCTTGCCCGAATTGGTGCGAATCCTTCGCTACGGTAGCGTGCGAAAAACCGACACCGAACAGGTCAAAAAAGTAGTGGAAGAATTTGCGCCGCGACTTTGCATCGGCTTGCCTGCCGCCTGCGTCTCCATCAATGAAGAAAGCTCAAAAGAGGTTTTTGATAAAATGTTGGCAGCGAATCATGCTTTCTCGATTCTCAATAATGACTCGCTTCAACAATATTGGATCACTGCCTTACGGCAAATGGTTTTGCACCCCGCCATCCATCCCATCCTAAAAGGCGCCTGCGTGCGAATGCTTTTTGAGAAAAAAATATTTCCAATAAAAGAAACTGCACGCCACATGAGAGTCGCTCTTTCCACAGGTAATGAGGCGCATGAAAGCGCTACGTGGTTGGAAGGTTTTTTACACGGAAGTGGCTTGCTCTTAATTCATAATCCATCGCTTTGGCAGATTTTGGATGAATGGGTCGATGACATTTCGATGGAGCCATTTAAGTCTATTTTGCCATTGCTGCGTCGAACCTTTTCCAACTTCCCGCCGGCAGAACGCGAAAAGATGATGAACTTAGCCAAACAACTCGTCGATAAAAACAAAACGGAAGCAACTGCGACTGTTGCTTCCGTTGAGGAGTTGGGTGATTTGCTGCCCACTATTCGGTTGTTGTTGGATTAACCCGCCCCCAAATCACTCAAAATCGTAGTCAACTTCGCATCCAATTTATCCTCAGTAGCCTTAAAAGCATCCCTACTCGCCAGCGGCTCATTCACACTACAATAGAATTTAATCTTCGGCTCTGTCCCTGAAGGGCGAGCAGAAACGATGCTACCATCTTCAGTGAAAAACTGCAATACGTTTGAACTTGGCAAGTCAATTTCAGTTGTCTCGCCAGTTACCATATCTTTCGATTTGCTGGATTGATAATCTTTGATGGTCACTACTTTTGAGCCGCCCAAAGTCGTTGGTGGATCGTTGCGTAATTTTTTGAGCATGGCTTTGATTTCCTCTGCGCCTGCTTTGCCTTCTTTTTTGATGGCAATCAATTTCTCTTTGTAGAATCCGTATTCCAAATACAAATCAATCAGCGCATCAAAAAGGCTACTGCCTCTGTCTTTATGATATGCAGTCATCTCTGCAATCATCGCGCAAGAAACCACAGCATCTTTATCTCTCGCATGCTCCCCGACGAGGTAGCCATAGCTTTCTTCGCCTCCTGCGAGGAAGGTTCCTTTGCCTTCCATTCGAGTCATGAGTTGACCGATGTATTTGAAGCCAGTCAAGGTGTTATAGCAATCGACTCCTTTCGAAGCAGAGATTTTATCAATCATATAAGAAGTCACAACGGTCTTCACAGTGTATTGACTTCCGTCCAATTTTCCTGCTTTTTCATGAGCAGAAAGCACGTAATGAACCAATAGACATGCCGCCTGATTTCCGTTAAGGAGGACGAATTCGTTATGATTGTTTTTGACAGCGATACCTACGCGGTCGGCGTCTGGGTCGGTTGCCATGATTAAGTCGGCATCGACCTCTTTTGCTTTATTGAGTGCCATGGTCATGGCTTCTTTTTCTTCCGGGTTTGGATAAACGACCGTTGGGAAATTTCCATCAATGGTCATCTGCTCTTCAACAGTGATTACATTTTCGAAACCAAATGCTTTCAATGCAGGAGGGACAGATACGCCACCTGTTCCATGAATTGGAGAGAAAACAATTTTCAAATCTTTCTGTCGCGCAATCGCTTCAGGAGAGATAGAAAGTTTTTTCAATGCGGCGATATATTTTCTGTCCATTTCTTCTCCGATAGTCTCGATGAAATGCTCTTTTTTATCAAAGTTGATTTCAGAGACGCTTTCTATTTTTCGCACTTCTGCCAACACTGCGATGTCAGTTGGAGAAACCAATTGTCCACCATCTGCGCCATAAGCTTTGTAGCCGTTATATTCTTTTGGATTATGCGAAGCAGTCAACATCACGCCACCTTGACAACCTAATTCGCGGATAGCGAAAGAAAGCTCAGGCGTTGGGCGCAATGCCTCAAAGAAGTAAACATAAATGCCATTGGCAGAAAAAACCTCAGCAGTCATTCTGGCAAACAAAGCGGAGTTATTGCGACTGTCGTGAGCAATCGCCACTTTGATTTGCTGACCATCATAGGTTTTGTTTAGGTAATTGCTGAAACCTTGAGTCGCGACTCCTAAAGTGTATTTATTGACTCGGTTAGAACCAACGCCCATGATGCCACGCAAGCCACCTGTTCCGAATTCTAAATCTTTATAAAAAGCATCGGTCAATGCATTTACATTGCCGTTGTTAATGAGCGATTGTATTTCTGCTTTGGATGCATCGTCGTATGCTCCGTTGAGCCAGTGATCGACATTCTTCTGAACTGTAGGTTCTAATGTTATGGTGGACATAAATCTTGTATTTTAAGACCGGAGTCCGAGCGGAGCCGAGGACGTAAATGAAAGCTCAGTGCTTTTTGATGCCGTCCTCGATTCCGCTCGGACTCCGGGTTGAGTTAAATTTTAGAGCGCAAAAATAGGTCTTTTTTCAACCTTTTACCACCCCCTTGAGCATGGGCACAAACTTGAATTGATGTAGCTCTTGAGATGAAAATTTATTTGCCGAAAGGCGTTCAATTTTATACATCTTTTGAGAAGGGCTTCCGACGGGGACAACTAAAGTGCCGCCGATTTTTAATTGAGATTTGAGAGATTCGGGTACGGTTTCAGCACCGGCGGTGACGATGATTTTGTCGAAGGGCGCAAATTCAGGAAGTCCTTTCCAACCATCGCCAAGTCGGCAGCGGACATTGTGGAGTCCTAAATTGGCTAAGATTTTTTTACTCTTTTTGAAAAGCGGCTCATGGCGTTCAATAGAAAAAACGCGCGCATCTAACATTGCCAAAATTGCCGCTTGATAACCGGAACCGGTTCCTATTTCCAATATTTTTTCACGTGGTTGAATATGGAGCAACTGCGTCTGGTAAGCCACAGTGAATGGCTGAGAAATGGTTTGCTCCGAACCAATCGGGAATGGTTTGTCATCATAAGCAATTTCTTCAAACGCCTTGTCAACGAAAAAATGACGCGGCAATAATTCCATTGCTTCGAGTATGCGGGTGTCCTTGATTCCTTTTTCCGAAAGGGAATCAATCAATTTTCGCCGCATTCCTTTGTGGCGATAATCATCTATGGGCAAGTTGTCAGAAAACTCTAATCTCATCTCGTGCGTAAGGTTCAAAACTGCTCGTAGAAAGAAGAACTTTTTTTGCAGAAAAATAAATAAAAAAACACGCGAAATTATTCAAGTATTTATCCTTCTAAAGCCTCTCTAATTTGGTGAAACAATCTATGAATTAGGCGAATGTCTTTGGTAATCACCTTAGCGTTTCCTTCCATGCCGTGTTTGAATTCGAGCGTTTTCGCAGCACCTGTTTTTAATTTTTTAGGTAAGATTATAATGGCTTTATAACCATTTTTTTGACCTACAGGAGCAATAGATTTCACCTTGCCCTCCAAAATTCCAAATTCTCTTTTTTGATAATGATCTAACTCTATGTGAACTCTTTGCCCGATTTTAACCTTGCCTAAATTTTCTTGAGGCAAAAACATTTCGCCATAAACCATCCCGCCTCCAGAAGGAATAATCATCGCAATCTCTTTATCTTTTTCTAAAAACATATTGTCTTTTGCAAAATCAAGATATGTGAGTTTACCTGTTGTCGGGGCTTTTAAGAGGTATTTTTGCTCCCAGATCGATAAACGACTTTTTAACTGAGTATAGGCGCTTTCTAACTGATTCGTTGTCTCTGTGGTTTGATTAGTTTGCTCAAAATCTAATCCTTGTTTTTCTTTTTTCAAGGATAGGATTTTATTTTGAGTTTCATTGATTTCAACTTTCGAGCCTTCAATCTTTCTATATTGCTCCGTCACCTCAAAAGCATATCCTTCATATTCTTCTCTTGAGATTACATCTTTTTCATAGAGCGGAATGTATCTACTTCTGAGCAATTTTCGAGCATTTTCATAGTCTCTCTGATAAAGGTTTATTTTCTTTTTCGTTTGCTTTAAAATTTTTTCATACTCACGAATTTGTTTTGAGATTAATTTTTTGCGGTCGTTGGTTTGTGCGCCAATAGCTGATGAGTTTTTCTTTTTTTTCAATAATATTATCAATTCATTAAAATATGGTTGAACTTCTCCTAATTGCCAGTTTTCGTTTAAACTATACAAGGTCGGCATAACGCGCAGATTTTTCTTCAGTAAGACGATGTCTTGGTATTCTGCTGAATTTTTGATCAGCCCAATCACGGCTCCTTTTTTTACAAAATTATTTTCCTTTTTAAACATTTGCATTGGCCCGCTCATGTTAGCGACTATACCAATTGGTGGCTCCGTAGAAGTCAAAGTGACTCTTGACGCAACGACATCGGGATATTTGAAAAACCAACTCAAGGCAATTAAAACCATTACCACCAAGAAAATAACCGATATGCCCCACTTTATTGTCCAGCCTGGAATTTCAGTTAAAATATCGTGTACTTCCTCACTACGTTGAAGTGTTTGTATTTCATTTTTACCAACTGTCATAGTGATTATGTTTAAAACAGATTAAAAAAAGGAGGAGTAAAGCTGAATTGGATTAGCCACCTAACTCTAACTGATTTTTGACCAATTCATAATAATATCCCT
Organism: uncultured Saprospiraceae bacterium; assembly: GCA_937967625.1. Classification (GTDB taxonomy): domain Bacteria; phylum Bacteroidota; class Bacteroidia; order Chitinophagales; family Saprospiraceae; genus JAGQWW01. Next base: position 2,561 of record CALCJP010000061.1, on the reverse strand, counting down.
TCTTGGCTGCCAATTCCTGATGATTGCCCTGCTCAGCAATTTTACCATGATGAAGGACGATTATTTGATCTGCATTTTTCACCGTACTTAGCCTATGTGCTACTACCACGACCGTTCTGCCTTTGAAAAATTCATCTAAATTGTCCATAATGATTTTTTCATTATTGGCATCCAAGGCACTTGTTGCTTCGTCAAAAAATAAAAATGCTGGATTTTTATAAACTGCTCTTGCGATGAGTATCCGCTGTTTTTGTCCTTGACTCAGCCCCATTCCTTCTGCTCCGATTTTGGTGTAAGCTCCATTGGGCAATTTTTCCATCAAGTCATATAGATTAGCAATGTGGATCGCATAAGATAACCGTTTTTGATCAATGCCATCTTCGCCCAATGCGATGTTTTTTGCAATTGTTTCTGAGTAAATAAATCCATCTTGCATTACTGTCCCCACATTTCTACGCCACCAACTACTGTGGAATCCTTCGAGTTGGCTTTCGCCTAAAAAGATTTTCCCATCCGTTGGCTTATAGAATTTTAAAAGTAGTTTCAAAATAGTAGTCTTTCCGCTTCCGCTCGCTCCCACAAATGCAGTCACTTTTCCGTCAGGAATAGAAAAGGAAACATCTTCCAAAACCTTTGGAGAAGATGGACCAGCGTAAGAAAAACCTACTTTTTCAAAATATATCGTTTTGTTAGTCGGGAAGGTAGAGAGCCTATGTAGTTCGGGAGGTTCCTCGTCTTTTTGCATGTGAATATCGCTCAATCTCTCTAAACTAATTTTGGCATCCTGTGCTTTTTCTACAAAACCTACTATCTGGGCTAATGGTCCACTCAATTGTCCAATGATGTATTGCACCGCGAGCATACTACCTAACGTCATCTGACCATCAATCACTGCTTTGGCTGCAATAAACGTGATTAGAATATCCTTAAATTGAGTAATGAAAAAAGCACCTGTTTGTTGCCACTGGTTGAGCTTCAATCCTTCCACACTTATTCTAAAAAGTTTAGCTTGAATGCGTTCCCATTCCCAACGCTTTTCTTCTTCGCAATTATTAAGCTTTGTGTCTTGCATGCCATGAATCAATTGGACCAGAGTACTTTGATTATCAGACATTTGGTCAAACCTCTTGAAGTCCAATTCTTTTCTTTTTTTCAAAAATACACTTACCCACAATAAGTAAACGACCGTACTTACCGCATAAATCAAAAAGATATTCAAATTGAATATTGCGAGTACAATTCCAAAAACAACAAAATTTATAAATGAAAAAAGAACGCTTAACGTTGAAGAGGTGAGAAAAGCTTTTATTCTATTATGATCACCAATTCTTTGTAAAATATCACCCACTACTCTGGTGTCAAAATACGAAATAGGTAACCTCATCAACTTTGCCAAAAAATCAGAAATTAATGAAATATTGATTCTCGTACTGACATGCAATAGAATCCAACTTCTGATAAATTGTACAGCAGCTAAACTAAAAAACAACATCATCTGCGCCATCAAAATGATATAGATGAAATTCAGATCACGATATTCTATTCCTCTGTCCACGATGGCTTGTGTTAGAAAAGGAAATATCAGGTTCAAAATACTTCCCAGCAACATACCGATAAATAGCTGAACAAGATACCTTTTGTATGGTCGTAGGTAAGAGAACAAGTAACTGAAACCCAAAGGTTCTGGGCTTGCTACGGTTTCTTTTTGATAAAAATCTGGGGTAGGTTCAAGCAAAAGTACTATACCGGTTCTTTCCCCCTCTTGAACAGTCTGTCCCCATCCTGCCAAAAACTCTTGCTCTGTAAATTGCGCTTTTCCAAAAGAAGGATCCGCCACATATATCAACCCTTTTTTGATTTTATAAATAACCAAAAAATGACGCTGTCGCCAAAAAGCAATACAAGGCAATGGAGCTTCTTTGAGTTTTGAAAAAGGTACTTTTACTGATAGTGTACGCATTCCTATCGCTTGTGCAGCTTCACTGATACCTGCTACTGAAACACCCGCACGAGTGATATAGCATTTTTCACGTAAATATTCGATAGGGTAATTTCGACCATGGTATTTGGCAACCATACGCAAACTGGTCGGGCCACAGTCTGACTGATCCAGTTGCTTATAGAATGGAAATTTCATCGCCATGGCTGAAGAATTGAAATGTGCCTAAGAGAGGGTTTACCCTTAAAAGACATATTTTATGCCAGTGTAATGACTTAGTATTAATCCTCACATTTGAGGCGAGGAGATTGGGGTTTTCTTAGGTTCTCATACGGAGATAAAACTATGAATGCCAAGATAACTTTGTTCTCCCTTATTTCGTTTTCTAATTGAATTTCCCAACTTCCTTTCGGAAAATTTGTTTGACATTCGACTTGTTCAGAAATAAGAAATTGAAATATGAAAATTAGATTTTTTGCTCAGTAAAGTTGAAATAATAAAGTTTCGAAATTGAAGTGAGTTGTTTTTTCATTAGACGAGGCAAAAACCGCAGACAATGCCTTAGCATTGGCGAGGATTTTTAACGCGTGTCCCGATTTTAATCGGGGAAGTATAATGGAAA
>CALCJP010000060.1 GCA_937967625.1 uncultured Saprospiraceae bacterium | reverse complement strand
TGCAAGAGATGAGTTTTATCCAAACGTGCCGGTTGAGGAGGCATTGGATTGGTTGGTTGGGTTGGATGATTATGTGGGCATTTCCCGAAGACTTGTCCCGAACTTGCTTCGGGAGGGGGAAAAATTGAAGGAGCATTTGGTTGGGTTGCGGAAGTGGCAGCGACGGGTGTAGCCGCCCAATTTATTGGGCTGGGTTAAAAAAAATGCTTCTGGAGACTGTTCAATAAATTGGGCGATTACCCTAACGTCTTCTTCCCCTTCCAGAAAATTCCATAGCTTCTCCTTTTCCAAATCCATAGCTGAATCCAAGGGTCACAAAACGTCCGCGCAAACCGCGACTGTAGGAATAAAATTCAAGTTGATTGACCTCGCTTTCGCGAATGCGGGAGGCAAACAAATCCCGGATACTGAAGTTGAAAATACCGCGTCCTTTCATTATTTTTTTGCGTAAGCCAAGGTCGAGTGAAAGTTGGTCGGAGATGATGCCTTGGATGGTTTGTTCTCTCGACTCGTAGCGACCGGTCACCTCAAAATCAATTTGAGCAGGAAGTTTAAATTTACTGGTCAATTTGGACGACCATTGGTCTGCATTGAATTCAAATGATGTGCCTTCAAATGAACCTTCTCTTTTGAAATAAAAATAATTAAAATCTCCGTTTAGCGTAATTTTTTTGGAAACCGTAATCTTACCATTTACCTCCGCTCCGGTCGATTCTCGCGTACCGATATTGAATGGCTTGGTTGTGTTTACATTATTTTCAAAGAGGTTGATGCGCTCTCTGACGTCAGTGGTGTTTCGGCGATAGACGCTAAAATTAAAGGAGGTTCTTCCGACGATGTAGATACTTCCGATTTCGTAAGAGTCACTGTATTCAGGAAGCAAGTCCGGGTTTCCTGCGCGAATACTAAAGTTGTTTCTGATATTAAAAAATGGATTCAAATCCCAAAGTCGCGGGCGATAGATCCTTCTTGAATAGCCCCCTTGCAGAGAGAACGATTCGGTCAGTTTATAGGAAGTATGCAGGGTTGGAAAGTAGTCGGTAAAATTTTGATTATTGGATTCATTGGTATTGGTGAGGAGGGTGCTCAAATCCGTATTTTCGATACGTAAGCCTAATTTCACACCCCACAAATTATCTTCATAGGAGCCGGTGCTATAGACGCCGAGGACGTTTTGGCTGTATTCAAAATTGTTGGTCAAACCGGGATCATTGACCCACACGCGACCTGAGAAATCAAATACTGCAAAATCATTTCCTACATCATTGATGACGTATTGGGCGCCGGTTTCAAGTGTATATTTATTTGAAAATGGACGCGTGTAGTCCAATTTGATGGTCGTTTTTTGCTCAGAAAACTTGGTATTGGTTCGTTGGTTTTGAAATATTTTATTTCCTGAAACTACGCGATTGGTAAATTCAGAACTTTGGTCTTTTGAAAACAAATTACCCAACACACTGAAAATCAAATCATGCTCTTTGTGGTCTTCAAAATCGCGTTTGTATTGAAACTCAAACTGATATTTTGGATTGGTGGCTTCGGTTTCTTCCTCTCTCGTCCATTCGCCCAAGGTGGCTCCTGAATCATCCAAAAAACTAAAATCAAAGCGAGAAGGTTGGTCTTCGATTTCGTATGCAAAATTTCCCGAAAGGGTCAATACATTATTTTTATTGATGTGATAATCCGTCCCCAAAACGAAGCGATAATAGACCTCATTTCGAAATTCGTTTCCGAAGCTATTCACCTCCTCGCCTGTCACCAAATCGCGATTGATGATCGTGTTTTCGCGAGGCAATTCGCGATACCCAACGCCTGCCTGACTAAACAAATTAAACTTCTCTGTTCGTCGATTGAGGCTTAGACCAATGCTATGATTGTGCGGCGTTCCGGTATTCAAAGTCACAGATCCATTGATTCCTTTTCGCTCTTCTTTTTTGATGATGATGTTGATGATTCCCGAAGTTCCCTCGGCTTCATATTTGGCAGATGGGTTGGTAATCACTTCCACTTTTTCAATCATTTCGGCAGTGATGGTACCGAGGGCATTGCCTTGCTCGCTGGCGATGACTGAGGGTTTTCCATTTATCAATATTTGCACGCCAGTGCTTCCCCTCAGGCTGATTTCGCCTTCGATGTTGACATTGACCGAGGGTACGTTATTCAAAACCTCCAAAGCACTCGCGCCAGTGGAACTCAGGTCTTTTCCTACATTGAAAACCCGTTTGTCTAATTTGAATTCCGTAGTTGATTTTTCAGCTCTCACGACCACTTCGTCGAGCGTTTCTTTGTCTTCTTTCAAAACGATGGTTCCTAAATCAGCAACACCACGGTTGATTTCAACCTCCTTGATTTCTTCAGAAACAAAGCCGATAAAACTAATCGTCACATGAAACTTTCTCGCTTTTGCCCTTACGGAAAATACTCCTTCCACATCCGTAGTCGCTCCAGTAAGTGCTTCTCCTGACTTTGGATCTGCAATCATCACCGTAGCGAATTCGATAGGCTGATTGCCTAAGCTTTCCACCACTTTTCCTTTGATTTCGATACCTGGGCGTCCACCCGGTCTTTTGCCGCGTGGGGGCTGAGAAAAGGAAACTATCGTTCCCAAGAGAAAAACTAAAACCAACGTGAGTTTTGAATATCTGGAATTCATAATTTGATTTTATTTTTGACTTTTAAGTATGCCAAGACTCTTTAACTTCTGATCCTTAAAATTGTTCGGGCTGCAAATTATTGCTTTTGAGTTTATATTCACCCATTAAGTACAGGACAAAAGTGAATTAAGAGGTTTACGAAACTTAATTTTAAAAAAATCGCGAATAGAATTATTTTAATCAGCGCATTTAACAAAAAACTTGTCCCGTACTTTAATCGGGAGCGAAGTTTTAGTAAACCTATGCTTTGTCCTGTCCTCAGATTCACCCTATGAAATTGTAAATAAAAATAACGATTGCTTTTCCTACTCTGAAACAATAATCCAAAATTTATTTTCTTTACAGAAAATTCGAAATATGAAAAACATCTGCTACTGCCTTGCCCTCCTATTGATTAGTTGCTCCTCTCCCCAAAAGGCTCTTGAGAATCAAAATTACAGCAAAGCCTTTCGAAAATCGCTCAAAAAAGTGAAATCAAAAAAAGCGACAAGCCGCGATAAAAAAATACTAATGGAATCGCTTCGTCAGTTGCTTGCGCAAAATGATCGAGAAATCGAAATTCGAGAATCTGGCATACCGCCAAAGGACTGGGTAGATGCCTTAAAATATATCGAAGATTCGCAAGAGAAAATTAGAAAAGCTGCTCCCTACACCCGCTTTGATTTCACGGAAATCGATAGCAAATTGGCAGATAAAGAAACTAAAATCACCAAAAACATCTATGGATTTTATCTGCGCGGCGGCAACCAAAACTTAGATGAATCCAAACGAACCGGAGAAAAATTCAAAGCACAAAAAGCATTCGAATTTTTCAACAATGCAAAACGATACACTAACGACACCCGTCAGCTTGACCAACTCATGGCAGAATGCGTTAGATTTGGGAAGGTGATTTATTCCATCAACTCCGACGCGCCTTTTGGGTTGAGTTGGGAGGTGGATCGTGCTTTCAGTAATTTCGAGCGAGAGTCCAATCACTTTTTGGAAGTCAACTTTGACAGAATCATGTCCAATGCAGACTGCGATATCAACTTAGATTTTCGAGACTTTGACATTGGTTATGGTCAAAGAACGGTTGAGAATCGACAATTTCAAGAGGAAGTCGAGGCGGGCTTTCGAACAGAAAGAGACACTTCCGGCAATGAAATTCGAATCCCACTTTATGAAACTGTTTATGGACAAGTTCGGGTGGAAGAACTCTCAAAAATTGCCGTTGGTGAGATTTGGGTCAACGTCTATGCCAACAACCAAAACTGCCCCCTGAGAGATACTCGAATCGAAAACGAGGTCGTCAACGTGGTCGAAAGGCATACCATCACCGGCGACCGGCGCGCGATTCCCAACAATTATGATGATAGCTTTCAGGATGAATTAATGCAAGATGATGACATCGCCGAAGAACTCATTGACCTGCTTTATCAAGAAATCAGCAACTACATTTTTTAATGCAAGAAACCATTTTTTCTGACCTAAAAGTAGTCGAATTAGCCTCCGTTTTAGCTGGACCTGCAATCGGTATGTTCTTTAGAGAATTGGGAGCGACTGTCGTCAAAATCGAAAACAAAACCACAGGCGGCGACGTCACCCGTAACTGGCGACTTCCTTCTGAAAACACCGACCAACAATCCGCCTACTATTCTTCCATCAATTGGAAAAAGGAAACCCTTTTGCTCAATCTAAAAGAAGAATCTGACTATGAACTCGCCTTGCGGCAAATAGCGGAAGCAGACATTCTAATTTCAAACTTCAAGAAAGAAAGTGCTCAAAAACTAAAGCTGGATTTCCCTACCCTTTCGGGCAAATTTCCCAACCTCATCTATGCAGAACTGAGCGGTTTCGAACCAGGCAATTCGCGCCCTGCTTTTGATGTGGTTTTGCAAGCAGAAAGCGGCTTTTTGTATATGTGTGGCAATCCCAACCAACCCCCCGTCAAAATGCCAGTTGCACTGATTGATATTTTAGCCGCCCATCAATTGAAGGAAGGAATTTTAATCGCATTGCTCGAAAGAGCGAAAACAGGAAAAGGCACCCACGTCACTGCTTCCCTTTACGAATCCGCCATCGCCTCCCTCGCCAATCAAGCCACCAATTGGCTGATGGCTGAGACCATTCCGCAACCCATGGGCACCCAACACCCAAACATCGCCCCCTATGGGGACATGTTTCAGACCAAGGACAAAAATTGGATTGTCCTTGCCGTCGGAAATGAAAAGCAATTCCAGATGCTCTGTGCACAGTTGGATTTAATCCCCCTCCCGAAGCAAGTTCGGGACAAGTCTTCGGGAAATGCGCAATTTGATACGAATCAAAAGCGAGTTATCAACAGAGCAGGATTGAACCAACATTTGGCGAAAGCCATTGAAAAATTGACCTTATCTGAACTCTCCAAAAAATTCCTTGACCATGATATTCCTTTCGGTCATCTGAAAAACATGAAAGAGGTTTTTGAAAATCCAGCAGCGCAAGAGATGATTTTGGAGGAAGTATTACCAGATGGACAATTGACCAAACGGGTTAAAACAGTTGCTTTTCGGGTGGGTGAAGATTAGGGAAATACATGGTAAAACGCTAAACGATTCTTTCGCCCTGTTGGAGCTACGACCTAAGTCTCATTGCATTCCTTTGCGCCTCTTGTCCATCCACAATGAGCATCTCCATTTAGTCTAACGGAATCTTTAAGTAATCCTCCAAAAAGTGCGAAAACAAAACCCTAAATTTCAATTAACAAACAACCCTTATATTTGCCAAAAAAACAAGTGCAACGATACCTATTCATTCTCTTCCTTTTTTTCGCCCTTTCGGGCAATGCGCAGGGAGTCCTCAACAATCTCGGCTCCGGAAAGTCAGCCGGACTCAATGGCATAAACTCCTCATTTACAGATATTTACGCCCTTTCGGGCAATCAGGCTGGAATTGGATGGATGGACTCATTTGGTGCATTTGCCTTCGCAGAGCAACGCTTCCTTTTGCAAGAACTAACGGGAGTCAACGCCGGCGCAGTACTCCCTACTAAAGCAGGTAATTTTGGCGCTTCAATCGGCTATTTCGGATTTGAAAACTTTAGTGAGCAAAAAGTCGGCTTGGCTTATGGAAGAAAACTTTTCAAAAAATTCACCCTCGGCGGACAGTTAGATTTTTTCAATGTGCAGACCAATGATTTTGGCGGTAGTTCCACTTTCACTTTTGAATTGGGCATGCAATTACAACTCAATAAAAAATTGCTTTTGAGTAGTCATACGCTAAATCCAATTCGAGCGAAATTGGGAAATGAAGATGCCCTCACTTCCAATTTCAGAATCGGCGCACATTACAAAATCATCGAAACTGCCGACCTTTTTGTAGAAGTAGAAAATGATTTAGAATTTGATGCAGTCTTTCGCTCAGGCATTACTTATCGCCCTATCCAACCGCTCGAATTTAGAGCAGCCATTCGCACCAATCCGATCAATTTCGCATTTGGCGTAAGCTATCAATTAAAAAATGGATTTGGAATTGACCTTGCTGTGGTGCAGCATCAGGTATTGGGTTTTACGCCTTCTGCAGGTTTTGTATGGCAGAAAAATCAGAAATAACTACCTCCAAGTCTCCATCTGTTCGGAGTTCTACTTTTAAGGCGTTTTCTTCCAATTTTAAGTTTTCAAAACTTGCGACTTTGATTTTAGAATTCAGGTCAATGCCCATCGGAAGCGGCAAGTTATTCAATTGATTTTCAATGAGTTGCGCTAATTTTTGACCAGATGTAGCTAAGAAAGGATTCACGTTTTTATCAATGATTCCTTTCAAGGATTTTTTGAAAACCCAACCCACCGTTTTCATCAAAAAACTATCTGTTTGGAGGTCGAAGTCGATGTTTTCTAATTTTAGATTTCCGTTAGAGTAGTCCACTTTTGGGATGCCTGTCAAGATGAATTCACCATCATAGCTACCAGACATCTGCGCTCTCAAAACGAGAGACTCCCCTTTCTTTGAGATTTGTAAATCTTCGATGGTTACTTTATTTCCGCCTGCTTCCAATTGCTCGCCGACTATCTGCTGTTTGATGAGATTTTCTAATTGATCAAAGGAAAGATAGAACGACCAATTGATTGATGAAATCGTCGGTACATCACCTGCACCTCCCTTTTGTTTTCTCAATTTAGGTGGCTGAAAATCAAGCGTTTCACTTGAGGTGTAAATGCCATTGAGCATTGCCAAAAATGGGTCAAACTCAATTTGCAAATTGGTTTTCAAGTCTTCATTCAGATATAAAATTGGAGTCATTCCAACAGTCTGTAAATTGGGTAAGGCGTAAATATATCGGTCTTTATCAAGCAGCACTGGCGCTTTCAATTGCTCAAATAATTTATCAGCAAGCAATTTTACATCAAGCGCATTTCGAAGTTCTTGATCGATTTTTTCGCCAATAAAATCTTGCTTTTTTTTGATAAACAAATCCACCGCCGCTTCCACCGGAATGGTCATAAAACCCGCCTTCACTTTTGGAGGTCGCTCCCACTCGTGGTTTAATAATTGAGTTTGGGTGGTTAGCGAAAAGTCGTCCGCTAATTCGACGAAAGTCGAAAAAGAAAGGTGGGCTAAACCATTGGCTTCCACCTCGCCGACTGCAATATTTTTCTTGACATCAACATGAATTGGCACTTGATATCGAATCTCATTTTCATGAAATTTAAATGTAACATCCCCTGATTTTGAGGCAGTTACGGTCATCTTATCGCCTCCCTCCTCATCAGACTCAAAAAGCGAATCTGGAATCAGCGTGTTGATATAAGCAGTAAGTGCCTCCTGATTTAGCGAAAGCGAAAGGGAGAGCAATGACTTTTCTTTAGCACCGGCGATGGGAGTGAAAAATTGCATTTTTTTGAGAGTGCGAGAGGAATGAGAGTGTGAGAATTCTCGCGCGCTCACACTCTCATTCTCTCAAAATCTAAAGAGGAATATTCCCATGTTTTTTCTTCGGTAAAGAAACTGATTTATGCTCTAACATGGCGAAGGCTTTGATCAATTTTCGGCGTGTATTTTTGGGTAAAATCACCTCGTCAATGAAGCCACGTTGAGCGGCGCTATATGGATTTGCAAAAAGGTCGGCATACGCTGCCTCCTTTTCTGCCAATTTTTTCGCAGGGTCTTTGGCAGCTTTTATCTCCTTTCGGAAAATGATTTCACTCGCACCCTTCGCTCCCATCACCGCAATCTCCGCTCCTGGCCATGCAAAATTCATATCCGCCCCGATGTGTTTGGAATTCATTACATCATAAGCACCTCCATAAGCTTTTCGCGTAATCACAGACACACGCGGCACTGTCGCCTCACTCAAGGCATAAAGCAATTTCGCGCCGTTGGTGATAATCGCATTCCACTCCTGATCAGTCCCCGGAAGGAACCCCGGAACATCTACCAACACCAACAAGGGCACATT
>CALCJP010000059.1 GCA_937967625.1 uncultured Saprospiraceae bacterium | reverse complement strand
GACGCTTTATACTATGGCTTAAAACAAACGATTCAAATGTATTTGAGTCGGCTGAAATAACCCGCATGGAAGAAATTAACTACATAGGCGAACACCTACTCCCCGGTCGCATCGGACATTTTGGAATCATCCTAAGTTTTATTGGCGCACTGACCGCATTGATCGCTTTCTACTTTGCGACACAGCGAAGAAATACTGATGAGGCAGCCACTTGGCTGCGCATTGGTCGTATTTCTTTTGGCGCTCACGCGGTGGCCATCTTAATGATTGTTTCGACCTTCTTTTACATCCTGACCAACAACTATTTCGAATATCACTACGTCTGGGCAAACACTTCTGAAGACCTTCCTTTTGAATATATTTTCTCTGCTTTTTGGAAAGATCAAGAGGGGAGTTTTATGCTCTGGATGTTTTGGCACATGGTGCTGGGAGGTGTTTTGATTTGGAAATCAGGCAAATGGGAAGCGCCTGTTTTAACTTGCGTTGCACTGGCGCAAGTGTTCATTTCTTCGATGATTTTGGGTATTTATATTGGCGGAGGAGAAACGCCTATCAAGCTGGGGAGCAATCCTTTTTTATTGCTCCGAGACGTGATGGAAGCACCCATTTTCGCGCAAGCGGATTATTTAAATATGATTGAAGGAAAAGGGCTAAATCCGCTACTTCAAAATTACTGGATGACCATTCATCCGCCGACGCTTTTCTTGGGTTTTGCCTCGACGATAGTGCCGTTTTCTTTTGCAGTAGCAGGGCTTTGGACTAAAGAATATAAGGCATGGCTGCAACCCGCTCTGCCCTGGGCACTTTTCAGTGCAACCATCTTAGGATTAGGAATTCTGATGGGTGGCGCTTGGGCCTATGAAGCACTTAATTTTGGTGGCTACTGGGCATGGGACCCTGTGGAAAACAGCTCACTCGTTCCGTGGATATTATTGATTGCAGGGCTTCATACCCACCTCGTGGCGAGAGCAACCGGACAGTCATTGAAAAGCACCATGCTCTTCTACATACTCACTTTTGTGATGATTCTGTACTCGACCTATTTGACTCGAAGTGGGATCCTGGGAGACACCTCAGTTCATGCATTCACAGAGTTGGGATTGGATGAGCAGTTGCTACTATTTATCTTCTCCTTCTTAGGAGTCGGCTTGTTTTTACTCTTCAAAAACAGCAAACAAATCCCTGCCCCAAAGAAAGAAGAAACGACCTCTTCAAAAGAATTCTGGATGTTTATCGGTTCGTTGGTATTGTTGCTTTCAGCGGCAATGTTGACAGCGACGACTTCACTGCCGATTTTCAATAAATTCATGGCATATTTCAATGAAAGCTTCGAGCCGATTACTATCAAAAATCCAATCACCTACTACAACCAACAACAAATCTGGATTGGTATTTTGATGGGACTCTTTTCAGGTATTGCCCAATTTTTTCGCTTTCGCGAAATGAACTGGAACAATCATTTAAAGAAATTCGCTACACATACGCTAATCGGAGTTTCGATTGCAGGCGCACTGACCGCTGCTGGATTGTTGTGGATAAAGCCAACCAATTGGCAGCATCCGATTTTGCTTTTTGCAGGGCTTTTTACCGTAGTAACCAACTTGGATTATTTATTCGCTTTCGCGAAAACGAATTTGAAAGCAGCCGGCTCGGCATTCTCCCACATCGGTTTTGGATTAATGATCGTTGGCGTCATGGCGACAGGTCTTAATCAGCACCACATCTCCAAAAACGAGTTGGTGATGAAGGACCTCCTCGACGACGAGCGCGTCGGTAAAAATATCATTCTATATAAAGACTTCCCCATGTTTATGAGTGGCTATGAAGTGACTTATAAATTCGATACCCTCATCAACCACGAGCGATTCTACCATGTGGATTTCAAGAAATTGGATGAAAAAGGAAATACCCAAGAGACTTTCACCCTTACGCCCAATGTCCTCTACGACCAAGAATTCACCAAAGTCGCCGCCGTTAATCCATCGACCAAACACTATTTAGCAAGAGATATTTTCACGCATATCACCTCGCTGCCTGCCAATCAATTGAGTGCAGAAGAAGCCAAAGCCACTGAAGATAGTCTCAAATTTGAGACCTACGAAGCGATGGTTGGCGATACTTTTTTCACAACGAAATACTTCGCCGAAATCACTAAAATCGACCGCAATCCTTCTCATAAAGATTACGAACCAGAGGAAGGCGACATCGCCATTGGTGCCGAAATCGCATTTCGAGAAGTCGAAGAAGAAGGTGTTTACAAAACCACTCCAGTCATCGTTTTGCGTGATAATTTGGTTTACACTTTCGATGAGCATCTCAATAAATTAGGTGTCCGAGTCCGCCTCAAAGAAGAGACTTTTAATCACCTCCTCACCCCAGAGGAAGACTTAGCGTATCAAACCTTCACTTTCAAAAAAGACCAAAAAATCAACTTCAACGGCTACCAAATCGCCTTCTCAGGTTTTGATAAAGAAATTCAAAACCCCGCTTACGCGGAAAAAGAAGGAGACATCGCCGTCAGCGCTATCATGACTGCCATTAAAGACAATCAGGCGTCCATCGCGCGTCCTGTCTATCTGATTCGCGACAGCAGACCTTATAATCTAAAAGACGAAATCGCTACCCAAGGACTGCACTTCCGATTCATGGGAGTCGATCCTAAGACAGAAGTCATCACGGTTAGCATTGCCAAAGCACCTGCGAAATTGCCCAAAATCATCATGGACATCGCCGAAAATGCACCTCGAAATGATTGGTTAGTTTTAGAAGCGATTGTATTTCCAGGCATCAATTTCTTTTGGGCCGGCACGCTGATGATGTTACTGGGATTATGCGTAAGCATGATCAGAAGAATGCGCGAAAAAAGAGTAGCTGCTTAATCTAAGCACAGATAGTTTTTTTTCGATTTTCATTTTCATTTTGATTTTTATTGATTTGCAAACCCTACTTTTAGCGCCGAACTAAATTCAATATCCATGTTTTACCCAATCGGCGACGAAAATGTGCAAGGCGGCAGTTTTCCAATTGCGACCTATACGCTCATCAGCATCAATATTTTAGTCTTCTTTTTTGAGGCAAGTCTTGGCGAACCAGCCATCACCAATTTCATCAATAATTTCGGTGCCATCCCCGAAAAAATCACCAGTGGCGAAGATCTCTACGCCCTTTTCACCTGCATGTTTTTGCATGGCGGCTGGGCGCATCTAATTGGCAACATGCTCTTCCTTTGGATTTTTGCAGACAATATCGAAGCAACCATTGGCACCCCTCGATTCACGATTTTCTACATCCTCGGCGGGCTAATTGCGGCACTCACCCACATCGCTCTCGACCTCGATGGCACCATTCCGATGGTGGGCGCCAGTGGCGCCATTGCAGCTGTCATGGGCGCTTACATTGTCATGTATCCACACTCCCGCATCAAGATCATTTTCATACTCTTTTTCTTTCGCCCCTTCTATATTCCAGCCTTGCTTTTCTTAGGCGTTTGGATTTTACAGCAACTCACGAGCGGTGTCGGCTCATTGGCACAAACCGCAGAAACAGCCGGCGTAGCATGGTGGGCACATATCGGCGGCTTCGTTTTTGGCGTTTTAGCAGGGTTCTATTTTAGAAGAATTCAAACGCAAAAATTTGCTATTGCTTAAAAAAGTACTCGTTCTTTTTGGCTCCCTCCCGATAACCATCAGGAAGAAGGGCTGGGGTTGTGTTTTTCTCTTTTTTTGCCTTTCGGCAAATGCGCAGGTTTGGAATCAATCCTTCCAATTGGGCAATGAAGGAAGCGATAGTATTGAAGAAATGGAAACCCTACCTGATGGCTCCATTGTCGCCATCGGCACTTTTACAGAAACGATTCAATTAGGCAATTTCGAATTTGAAGCATTAGGCAGGCAAGACTTATGGATCGCTCACTTTGACCACTCAGGAGATGTCACCTGGGCAATCCAAGGTGGCAGCCAACGAGAAGATGAAAATAGTGATCTGCAAGTGGACGACAACGGGAATATCTACTGGTCAGGCTCCTTTTGGGATGTCGGTTTTTTCGGCGACTCCATATTGATGCCGCCACTTTCTAACAAGTCCTTGTTCATTTTAAAATTAACCCCTTTCGGGAAAATAACGCAGTCAATCACATTCCACGGAAGTGGCGCAAAAGAAATTGGCGAATTAGCAATTGATGCTTCCTCAAATATTTTCCTTACCGGAAATTTCAGTGATACTCTTTTTCAAAAAAACAACTTTTGGGAGGCCAATCAAGAAGGTAACGTTTTCGCAGCCAAGTTAAATTCCAACTTCGAAATCGAATGGCTCCAAACCATCGAAAGCATCGGAACCGTTTCAGGTAAAAGTCTCGCTTTGCTGCCGCAAGAAGAAATGGTCATAGCGGGCGATTTTCAAGGAACTTTGTTTTTAAACCATGATTCCGTTCGCACTCGTACGCCTGATGAAGATTTGTTTTTCATTAAGTTTCATCAAGATGGAACTCCGATTCATTTGCAGCGAGCAGGGGGCGTTTTCCCCTCTCTATGCAAAAAAGTAGTTGCTGATGAAGCAGGTAATTTCTTCATCAGTGGCACTCATCGAGGCGTCCTCAGAATGGACTCTTCCTTCCAAATAGTAACCGATGGGCAGAATGATAATTTCTTCATTTTGTCTTACGACCGAAATCTTCACACGCGTTGGGGCAAATCATTTGGAAGTAAAGAAAATGAGTTGCTCAACGACTTCTCAATTTTAAAAGATCAGCTTTTCATAGCTGGAAGCTATGAGTCCACTATGCTGATCGACCAAACGACAATCGAAATCGGAGATGAATTCAATAATGCAATTTACGCCGCTCTTTCAGCTAACGATGGCTCCTTAAAATGGGCACAGACAACTACTGGCTCCGAACTAATCTTAGGAAAAGCAATCGCTCCTTTTTCTAAAAATAAGATTTGGGCAGGAGGCGAGTTTTCAGACAACTTAATTTTTGAAAACGACGCTTTTGCTTCCAACGGCTTCTTCGATTTTTTCATTGGGAATATTGAGCTATCTCCTTCTTCGGCAGTGGAGCATTTTTCGAAAGAAAGATTTTTCATCTATCCCAACCCAACTCACGAAACCATTTTTATTCAATCACCTGAAATTGAATTTACATGTTCAATTTACTCGATGATTGGACAGTTGATGGGGCGCTACGAAAGCCCAACGAGCATTGAGCTTTCTCATTTTCCGAAAGGGAGGTATTGGGTTTCTTGTGAATATCAAGGGGAGATGGTTCAGACGGTCTTTGTTTTGGTTGAATGAGGCGTTTAAGTGTTGAAGTGTTCGTGTGTTGAGGTGTTCATGAATACGCGAACACTTCAACACGCGAACACACAAACACACAGTAAAAGTTATCCACAATCTGTTAGTCTTTTCCCTTAAAGAAATCGGCGTTAAAGTCTATTTTTGCGGCTATTCCCAATTTTCGGAATTCGAAAAAAGTATTCTATGAAATTTAGTGTTCCATCAGACGATTTTTTAAAGACGTTGAACAAAGCAGCTGGAGCAGTTGGCTCTGGCAATGTGCTTCCGATTTTGGAAGGTTTCAAATTTGATTTAAAGGGCGGTACCCTAAAGATTACTGCGAGTGATTTGGATACTTCGATTATTACGACAATCGAGGTGGCAGGCGAGGAAGATGGCTCAGTAGCAGTACCTGCAAAAATTCTTTTGGACACCTTGAAGGCATTGCCCCCTCAAGGAATTACGCTTACTGTCAATCCCGAAAATTTCGGCATTGAACTACGCTCCTCTTACGGAAAATATAAACTCGCCGGAGAAGATGGCGGCGACTACCCTGAGCTACCCGACGCTGCGGTAGCAGAAGATAAGGTAACCGTGACAAGCGAAGGGTTGAGCCACGCAATCATGAACACTTTGTTTGCG
The DNA here is from genome assembly GCA_937967625.1 of uncultured Saprospiraceae bacterium. Taxonomy (GTDB): domain Bacteria; phylum Bacteroidota; class Bacteroidia; order Chitinophagales; family Saprospiraceae; genus JAGQWW01. Next base: position 13,696 of record CALCJP010000059.1, on the reverse strand, counting down.
ACAAGTAGCGATGAGTTGCGTCCGGCGATGACTGGAGTATATTTTCAAATTGACTTCAACAAGATCACATTTGTCGCCACTGACGCGCACAAATTGGTGAAGTTCATGCTCAACGATGTGAAGAGTGAAGTGACTTCCACTTTCATCGTTCCTAAAAAGGCATTGAACTTATTAAAAAATATTTTGCCGACAGGCGAGGATGTAACGCTCTCCTTCAACAATCAAAACGTATTCTTTAGTTTTGGAAACACTCAACTAATCGGACGTCAGATTGATCAGCGCTACCCTGACTACAATGCAGTGATTCCGGTCAACAACCCGAATCTCTTAACTGCCAATCGTTCGGACTTACAAAACTCCATGAAGCGAATTGCTATCTATGCAAATAAAACCACCAACCAGGTAGTTTTGAACCTTGCGGCAAATAGCTTAACCGTTTCAGCGCAAGACCTCGACTTCTCAAATGAAGCGACGGAGCAGTTGCCTTGCGACTACACTGGCGACCCAATGCAAATTGCATTCAATGCCAAGTTTTTAGTTGAAATGTTGAGCATTTTAGAGTCGGATGAAATAAAAATTGAATTGTCAACGCCCTCACGAGCAGGTATTTTATTGCCAACAGAGCAAGAAGATGGAGAAGACATCTTGATGCTCGTCATGCCTGTGATGTTAGGCAGCTAACGGATTTTCATACAAAACGAAAGACTATGGGTCGTCAAAATGCAATATTTTGACGACCTTTATTTTTTTCCAAACAACTGAGAATCATGAAATATGTACTTCCCTTTTGCTTGTTGTTTTTACTTTTTGCCTGTCAAGAAGAACCGCCTGTGTCGCCACAAGAAGTCGTCTTGCAGTGGCAAGAGCACATGGATAAAAACGAATTTGGAGAAGCAAAAGCTTTGAGCACTCCCAACTCAAAAGAAATAATCACTGACATCGAAGAGCTTCTAAATATGGACAACGAGCCGATTCCGGTTGATACGACCAAATTTATTTCGATGGTCTGCACGGAGTCAGCACAAAGTGCCGTCTGTCACTATACCATCGAAATCGATCCTGATTTTTTGGAGTTTGAAGAAATGCTCTCTGACGAAGATGGCATCATTGCTGATAGTTTTTTATTAAAAAAGATTGGCGGCAAATGGCTCGTTGATCTTCCAGAAGATCCGATGGAAAACGATCAGCTTTTGGAAGAAATGATGGAACAATTGATGAATGAGTAAATGAATCACCACTGATGAAAATAGGTTTGTTTTTCGGCTCTTTTAACCCCGTGCATGTGGGGCACATGATTATTGCCAACTTCATGGCAACACAAACTGATTTGGATCAGGTGTGGATGGTTGTTTCACCACAAAATCCACTCAAGAAAAAATCAACCTTGGCGCGTGATTATGACCGATTGCATCTGGTGCGTTTGGCAATTGATGACAATAAACTACTCAGCGCATCTGACATCGAATTTGGACTTCCGAAGCCATCTTACACCATTGATACCTTGACTTTCCTTTCGGAAAAATATCCAAAAAAAGAGTTCGCTCTAATCATGGGTGGCGACAATTTAGGCACCCTTCACAAGTGGAAAAACTACGAACTCCTCCTCCGAGATTATCAAATTTATCTCTACAAACGACCTCAATATGAATTGGGGGAACTGGAGCATCATCCAAGCATCCGACATTTTGAAGCGCCACTTTTGGAGCTTTCAGCTACCTACATCAGAAAACAAATCAAAGAGGGCAAATCTATTCGCTACTTAGTGCCGAAGGCAGTGTTTGAATATTTGGAGGAAACTCCAATTTATAAGTAAACCCACTCTATCGCTTTCGCGAAATAGACATATACACATTTCACGGAAGTGAAATTACCCTTTTCTCCCTTTCGGCAAATGAGGAATTACTTTCCTAAAAAGCTACTTTTGTCCTTTTTTTACGACTGAATTTTTTGAATAAATGTATAAAGGCAAAAAAGTTGTAGCCGTTTTGCCTGCCTACAACGCAGGAAAAACATTAGAGAAAACTTATCTGGAAATTCCTTTCGACATCGTGGACGAAGTCATTCTTTGCGATGACGCAAGTAAAGACAACACCGTCGCGAAGGCAAAAGAATTAGGCATTCGCCACATCATTCAGCATGAGCAAAATAAGGGTTATGGCGGCAATCAAAAATCGCTCTATCGAAAATCGTTAGAACTCGGAGGCGACATCGTCATCATGCTGCATCCTGATTATCAATATACCCCTAAGTTGATTCCTTCGATGGTCAATATCATTGGTGAAGGACTGTACCCCGTAGTTTTGGGGTCGCGGATTTTGGGCAAAGGCGCGTTAAAAGGTGGCATGCCTTTTTATAAATATATAGCAAACAGATTTTTGACATTTACCCAAAATCTGTTGATCAACTACAAACTCTCAGAATATCATACCGGCTATCGCGCATTCTCAAAAGAGGTTTTGGAAAAAATAAATTTTGAAGAAAACTCAGATGATTTTGTTTTTGACAATGAGATGCTTTCACAAATTGTCCATGCTGGTTTCGACATTGCAGAAGTAACTTGCCCTACCAAATACTTTGAAGAAGCCTCTTCTATCAACTTTCAGCGAAGTGCAAAATATGGAATGGGGGTCTTACGAGTCTCGTTGATGCATTTCTTTCAACGGGTGGGTTTGGCAAGTTTCAACCTCTACCGCACTCGAAATTAAGCCCTAAAGTCGCCAAATACTCAAAACCCAACCTCTCAATTGATGTTTCTATGACACGCATCGTGGGGGTTGATTTTTTAAATTTGTGTCTATAAGAGCACACCGACCTATCAATCATTACTTTCGCAATTCATAAAAACCTTCAATTCATGAGATTTTTTACAAAAATATGTTCTCTTCTTATATTTCTCTTTGCATTCTCAATGACCGTAGTCGCTCAAGATCACGGCGCTTGCGGAACAGCAACAGATGCTACCAAAGAAAGGCTACTTAGAAACAAAGCAGCAGTAGCTGACGGTTTGGTCAAAAACAGAACCGCAATTACTTATGTACCTATCACATACCACTTGGTTGCGAAAGGAGATGGAACAGGTCGCGTCAATGAAGATCAAGTATTCAAAATGCATTGTCACATCAATGATATATATGCTGATCAAGACATTCAGTTCTTTTTGAAGGATGGTACTTTTAATTATCTTGACAATGATCAAGTTTACAGCAATCACACTTTTACCGAAGGAACTTTCATGCAATTCAATAAAGATGACTCTTCCATCAATATCTTCATTACAAAAGAAGCAGAACCCTCTGGTGGTTCATTAGGAACCACTTTGGGTTATTATACGCCTTCAAGAGATTGGATAGTTTTGAGAATTGATCAGGTAAATGGTCAGTCAGGTACACTACCTCATGAGTTAGGGCACTTTTTCAGTTTGCTGCACCCTCACAATGGTTGGGACAGAGACCCTTTCACGCCAAACTCTCCAACTTGGCCAATGGCACCTACCACTGCTCCAAACCCTCGTAATGGAATGCCCGTACCCTCTGAATTGATGGATGGTACTAATTGCACAGTAGGAGGAGACTACTTATGTGACACACCTCCAGATTACAACTTCGGGTTTGGCTGGACCACTTGTAACTACAATAGAGGAGCATTAGATCCTAAAGGCGTACAAGTAGATCCTGATGAGACACTTATCATGGCTTACTTTTTAGACAATTGTGTTACTAAATTTTCTGAGGAACAAAAAGCAATGGTCGCAGCAGATTTGGTTTCACCTGAAAGAGGTTACATTGACGTAAACACCTATACACCTCCTCCAGGAGATATTGATCCTACTAACATCGTTGCAGTATTTCCATCAAATGGCGGCACTGCTCCTCACAATGGAGGTACTGTTGAAGTAGATTGGTCATTCATTCCTGGTGCTGATAATTATGTACTCGAATATGCTACCAACCCGATTTTGGCGAATAGCACAAAAGTTTTCGTGAATGGCTCAAGTACCGAACTAACCGGGCTGGATGATAAGACTACTTACTACTACAAGTTAAGACCATACAACTTGGTCAATACCTGCGCTACCCAATCAGGTATTTTCAGCTTCACAGTTGATAGTGATTTCACCTCTGTCAAAGAAATTGATTTCGTTGACAACTTCAAAGTATTTCCGAATCCGGCAACTTTGGGTGGGCAGATATACATCAACCTAAGCTCCGAAAAATTCTTTGACGCTACAGTAGAAGTTTACAATCTGACTGGTCAGCAAATATATCAAGCCACTGAACAATTCGCGGCTGGTAATAATCAAATTCCAGTTAGAGCAAATACAGCTTCAAATGGAGTTTATACTTTAATCGTAAAATCTGATTCAGGGATTTTGAAAGAAAAGTTCGTAGTAAACGATTAAGTAAGAGAGCAGAATTAAGTTGTTTTTTTGACTGCGGCTATTTTTAGTCTAATCAAGGCAGAAAATTTCAGCGTAGCCTAAGCTACGGTTAAATTTTCTAACGCAGAGTAGCCTAAAAAGAGACCGTCATAAAAAGCAAATTTAATATTGCTCTCTTACTTAAAATACATTTCACGAAAGTGAGAAAAAAAGGTGGTCTTAATCAGACCACCTTTTTAACCCAAAAACTACTTTTTCACAACAGCATAAAACATTTCAAACAATGAAAAAATTAGTAGTGGCTATTTGCCTCCTTACCTTCTCCTTTACTTTGGCTTTCGCCCAAAATGCGAAACCAGACAGCTATTGCGGCTATAGAGGCATGAGCGACTGGCTGATAGAATATCAAAAAAATCCCGAAGCATACCCTCAAAGAAAAACAGGCGCTATCACTTATTTGCCGATGACTGTTCACATCCTCGGAGACGATGATGGCAACGGTTATTTTGGTCAAAAGCAAGTTGTTGATGCTTTGTGTACCCTCAACGAAGACTTACTTCCCTATGATATTCAATATTATCTCGCTGGAGAATTCAACTACATTGACAATACGGAATGGTTTATCCATGACTTCCGTGGAGGTCGCGATATGATGAACGCCAACAATGTAGATGAGACTACGAATTCATATTTTGTTGAAGACCCTGCGGGCAATTGTGGCTACTACACTTTCGGACCAGACGCGCTCGCTGTTGCAAAAAACTGTGCCGGACCAGAAGACCACACTTGGTCTCATGAAGTAGGACATTACCTTTCTTTACCACATCCATTTGTGGGATGGGAGGGCACCGATGTAGATGCGACTCAACCTGCACCAACAAGAGTTGGCGGTAACAATGTAGAGAGAGTAGATGGCTCTAATTGTCGCACCTCAGGAGATCGATTTTGCGATACTGGCCCTGACTATATCAGTAATCGCTGGTCATGCAACCAAAATGGAGTCAGCCAAGAGATGATAGACCCATCAGGTACTGCATTCAGAGCCGATGGTTCCTTCATCATGTCTTATTCTAATGATGCTTGTGCCAATCGCTTCTCTGATGAGCAAGCAGCTGCAATGCACGCCAACATCAATGACGAACGACCTGATTTAATAAAAAATCCAACTCCCCCAGCAGCAATCGATCTTGCAGGTGGCGGCACACCAATCTCCCCTCAAAATGATGAAACGATTCCTTTTGGAACTGTAGAATTTCAATGGGAGCCGATTCCAAATGCAACTCACTACTTAGTTGAGATTTCATTTCTCTCTCCAAATAATGATAATATTGTCATGTCGAGAGGGCTTGTGGATGAGGCAAAATATGTAGTAGATGATTTCGACGCTCGATTTGTTGGCAGACCTTTGAATTGGAGAGTTCGCCCATTCAACGACTTTGAGTTTTGTGCCGGATCTACTGACTTCTACAAGTTTTCTATGAGCAATGCCTCTAACGTAAGCACAATTTCTGAAGTCGAAGAAGTAAGTGTTTCACCTGTACCTGCTCAAAGCGGCAATCAATTAATCGTAGGACTTATCGCAAACGAAACGTTTGAGATGCAAGCATCACTTATCAACCTTACTGGGCAAGTTTTAAGGACTCAAAACTATAATATGATAAGCGGCAGTCAGCAAGTATTGTTTGATTTACCAATTGTGGCTGAAGGCGTATATATGCTTTCACTTCAAAATGACAAAGGCGAAAGAATCGTAAAGAGAGTTGTCATCAACTAATCTTTTTTCCTTTCGGAAAATGAGAAGGCGCATTTGATTTATTTCAAATGCGCCTTTTTTAGTAGTTTTACTTTCGTAAAATATCAAAACAAAAAACAACTGCACACATGAAGTCCATTCAAGAATTCATTAGTAATTGGTTTTTAACGGTCATAGTAGCAATTATCATAATTGCAGGTGTCATTCTCAATAATAATATCGAACACTTCCAGACGATTGACTTCTCTTCATTTGACACCTCCAAAATTATAGGACTCATTGGAAGCCTCTTTTTTGTTTCTCTATTGGTAGAGCGCTTTTTAGAAATATTCGTTCAAGATCCAAAAGCAAAACAAAAAGTCCAATTGCAGCGAAATGTCAGAGCCTTAGCGCCTCTCGGAGACATTGAGCAACTTCATGAAACAGAAGCTCAATTAGAGCAAATCAAAAGCGAACGGCGCAAAACCATCAGGGTGGTTGGCTTCGCGGTAGGAATCGTTATTGCCTTATTTGGATTTAGAGTCTTATCAAACCTTTTGGTAGAACCAATTGTTGACCCAATCCAAAATAGATTTGTCAATATTATGGACATGGTTTTGACTGCGGGTCTGATTTCAGGCGGCAGCGGTGGCATTCATAATTTAATCAATGTATTGGAGCGATTCATGATGGGCGGCGGTGGTGACAATTCAGGCAATTTAGACATTCCTCCTATCAGTCGCTAAAACCGACTCAAATAAGCGCGCTGCATCACCGTCATTGGATAGCTTTTCACTTCTGGAATCGTATCTGTTCCATCTATGGTATCGCCTGTAGAAGTCAAATTTTCAGTAGAACCTGAGATGATTTCCCAAACAAGTTGGTCGCCCCTTAACTCAGTCATCGTAGTCAGGAGACTTCCCATGACCTCAAATCGTTCCACCAATTTTCCGTCAAAGAGATAGGCGTCGAGCAGAATCGAATTTTGCTCATCTACCACATAAATGCCTTGCTCCACATCTTTGGGTTTGAGCACATAATCACGTTTGCCAGTTATTTTATCTTCACCGTAATAAATTGTCCATGACCAAGCATCGGTAGAGTCAAGTGGAAAAATGTGCAATTCCATTGGAATAGTTTGCGCTTTTCCCTTTCGGGAAAAAATCTCCAGATCGCCTTTCCATTTCCCCTTCCAGCTCTGTGGAAAGCTAAATTCAGTTTCATTTCCCGAAAGGGAAATTGAGGAAGAGGGCGTTTCGGATTGATTGCATCCAAAAAACAAAATAGCGCATAAAAAAAACCGGAAAAGATTCATAATCATGAATTTTTCCGGCAAAATACAAAATAACATAACGTTACTTGTAAATGCTATGCGCATCTCAGATTGATAACGAAGTACATAATCTTTAACCAGATGTACTTAGTTTTCTCATTCTTAAAGAAGTTACGACTGCGAGTTGTCCAGTCGATGTAGTTTTAGATCCTCGATCACTTGAATCAACTTTTGAGCATAGCGTTTGTCTGTGGCATAGCCAGCCTTTTTGAGACCATGCGCCCAACCTCGGTAATCCGTTTTTTCCAGATCGAATAGGAATTTGTAGCGTTTGTTTTCTGCCAGCAATTTGCTGTGTCCGCGATAGCTCTCCCACGTGGATTTATACTTTCTAAAAAAGTCTTTGTGGTGATCATCATTAAAATTAGAGCAATGATTTTTGGCACATCGTTTTGAAAAACACTTCATGCCGAAGTGGTTGTTGTTTTGAGTTGCCAATCGGCTGATTCCCGCATTGGTCTCCACGATGCCTTGAGCAATCGTAATGCTTGCCGGAATGCCAAATTGATCCATTTCTTGCTTTGCGATGTTGGCAAACTGTTTCGCGTAAGCGATTTGACGATTTCGAACCGCTTGCTGTTTCGCAGTCAATTTGGGTTTCGAGGATTCCAAGAATTCTAAAACATTGAACTCTTCTGCTCTTTCTTTTGGCGGCTCCGAATCATCAGGATCAAAAAACTCCTCTGTGCTTTCCTTTTGAACCGGAGATGCTTTTTCCAAATTTTTCAGCACCCACCCCCAAAATCCAGAAGAACGATCTTCCTTAATCGGCTCTTTTAAAACTACGGGCTGCGCCGAAGCAGTTGGCGAATTCATCTGAATCGAAAAACTCACATTCTTAAATTGAAACAGTGCCATAAGTAACATTACGGTCACTGCGCGTCGTTGATTGCGAATCCACCATTTGAAACAATTCGCTATAATTGTGTTCCATTTATCCTGCAATGCTTTTTTCAACAAATCAACTTGATTATTCATACCTCTATAAATGTTTAGAAAAATTAAAAAATAGTTTTCATAGCCTGCAAGTAAGTTTTGATTAAGAGTGTTTGTTATTGATGACGCAAATTTAAAACAAAATGTTTTATTTAATCAAGTTTTTAAAACAAAAATGTTTTATTTATTTGTATTTTATACATTTGAAAAATTTACTCCTTTCGGAAAATAATTCCTAAATCACTAAAAATCAATCAGTTAAGCCACTTGTGAAAAATCCAATTTTACTTTTTGATGGAGTCTGTAATCTTTGCAATGAGAGCGTACAATTCATTATCCGAAAGGATAAAAAAGGGAAAATTCGCTTCGCTTCACTACAATCTGAGTTCGCAAACCAACAATTAAAACAATTTGATTTAGAACACGAGAAGCTCGAAACGCTGGTTTTGATTAAAAATGGAAAGGCTTATTTGCGCTCCGATGCGGCATTGGAAGTTTTAAGAAATTTGGGAGGCGTATGGTCTTTATGCTATGTTTTTAAAATCATTCCTTCTTTTATTAGAGATGCAGTTTATAGTTGGATAGCTAAAAATCGTTATCGATGGTTCGGCAAACAGGATGAATGCATGGTTCCAACACAGGAACTTCGCGAGCGATTTTTAGGTTGAAACTATGACCCCGACACCTCCGTTCGAAAAGAGGCATTTTTTATTCTTTTTTTCGCTCCCGAAGATAGTTCGGGATGAATTCCGCGAAATAAGGTCATTTCGCGAAAGCGAAAAAAATTTACTACTTAAATGTTCTTTATTTGAAGTTTAAGCGAAAGACGGTATTTTCGCGCGCTAAAAATCACTCATAATGTATAATCGAATAGAAATCAAGGAAGTGCTCCAAGGAGCTTCGGAAGGAAAAGAAATCACCGTCTGCGGATGGGTAAGAGCTTTTCGCTCCAATCGTTTTATTGCACTTTTTGATGGCTCTGACTTTAATACGCTTCAAGTAGTCGTGCCAGATGATTACGACAAGGAAGAGGTGCTTAAGAAAATTCATTTTCACTCGTGCATCAAAGCAACGGGGCAATTGGTAGAGTCGCAAGGCGCTGGTCAGAAATACGAACTCATCGCTTCTGACATAGAGGTGCTGGGCGAGGCAAATCCAGATGAATATTCATTGCAACCAAAAGCAATGACGATGGAATATCTCAGAGAGAAAGCGCACTTTAGAATGCGAACCAATACGTTCTCTGCCGTCTTTAGAATCCGTCATGGGATTGCTTATGCGATTCATAAGTTTTACAATGACAGAGGCTATTATTATATGCATTCGCCGATTATCACGGGGAGTGATGCGGAGGGAGCAGGGGAGATGTTTCAAGTCACGACGCTTGATATGAGCAACCCACCAAAAACAGAAGATGGTGCCACTGATTACGATAAAGACTTTTTCGGAAAACATACGAACCTAACCGTTTCGGGGCAGTTGCAAGCGGAGATTGGCGCTCTGGCATTGGGTAAAGTTTACACCTTTGGGCCCACCTTCCGTGCAGAAAATAGTAACACCTCTCGCCACCTGTCAGAGTTTTGGATGATTGAGCCGGAAGTGGCTTTCAATGACATCTTCGACAATATGGATTTGGCAGAAGACTTCTGCAAATACCTCATCAACTATGTGCTTGAAAATTATGCAGATGACGTCGCCTTTTTGGATCAAAAAATCCAAAAAGCAGAACGCAACCTACCTGCTGACAAGCGCCGTCCGATGGGTTTATTAGACACCTTGAAGTTCGTAGTCGAAAATGATTTTGAGCGAATCACCTACACACAGGCAATCAATATTTTAAGAAATTCGAAGCCTTTCAAAAAAGGGCGTTTTGAATTTGAGCCAACGTGGGGGAGTGATTTGCAAGCAGAGCATGAGCGCTTTTTGGTAGAAAAGAAATTTAAAAAACCAGTCATTGTGCGCGCCTATCCGCAGTCATTTAAAGCATTCTATATGCGTGAAAATGACCAAGAGGAAAACGTGCCGGGCGTAACCGTTGCCGCAATGGATGTTTTGTTCCCAGGTATTGGTGAGGTCATTGGCGGCTCACAGAGAGAAGAAAGAATCGACGTCCTAAAACGCCGCGTCAAAGCAATGGATATTGATGAAGAAGAATTGTGGTGGTATCTCGAATTGCGAAAATTCGGTGGCGCACCTCATGCCGGTTTTGGATTAGGCTTTGAGCGAATGGTTCAATTTATTACGGGTATTTCGAACATCAGAGATGTGATTCCATTTCCTCGGACGCCAGGGAGTGCGCATTTTTAGGATTTATCTTTTTCCCTTTCGGGAAATCAGAAAGCCCTATGTTCACATGAGCATAGGGCTTTTCTTTTTTGTAACAATTGTAAATTGGGGGGCTATTTTTTGTTTTGAATCTTTCATCAATATGTTTACATTTACAATATGGATGACTGAACGCTTTTACAAAACTATTGATTGACCCTGTGAGACCATCCTACCTTTTTTTGATTCTCTCTTAGGGCAACTAAAACAATTTCATATGAACTATTTAAACTTATTTTTCAGCAATATTCGGCGGTATTCGGCGGTATTTTTACTCTTATTTCTCTGTTACGGTGCAAACTCACAACCCGATTTTATTTGTCTAACAGGTACTGTTCCTGAGCTGCCTGAATCTCAACCAAGAATGATTTGTGATCCGACAGCAACTTATGCCGATTTAGAACCTGAGGAAGCTGCTTTACTTCCTTCACAAATTATTAGAGTCAATTTTCACCTTATAGGTAACAATGGTGAAAACTTTGAACAAGGTCCCGATGACAATAGAGAAACAAATGGAAATAACTTTGTGGATCAAATCATTGATAGAGCCAATCAAAAACTGAGTAATTTGCAACCAAACCTATTAGGTGGGGGAAACGACTTTTTAGGTGACACTAGGGTTAGAGTACAAAGATATTCAGAAGGACTCGGTGATGATAATGGGATTTGGTTTTGGGACGATGACCAAGACTATTTAAACAATGCAACATTCCCTTACGGAGAAAATGTAATTGATATTCTTTTGACCCATGATGGTAGTTGTAATAGAAGGGGAGAATATTTTTTAGGTGACTGTGGAAATGGAGTTTCACATAAAATCGAAATGGAATCTGCCTTCCCAAGCGCATTACGTGCCCAAACGAGAAGAGAGAACAATCTAACACCAATTTATATTTGGCCCTGCTCTGGTCCATGGAAGTTTGGAGATTTGCTTATGCACGAACTTGGACATGCTGCCGGTTTAACTCATGCCTGGGATCGATATAATCCTTGTTCTGTATACCCTGATGACCCAGTTAATAACCCACAAGCACAACCCTGTGCTCACGGAACAATCCACACAGAGGGTTTGATATTAATCCTGGAGATGAGTGTAACAGAGCAACGCTTCCTTGCGGACCTCTTATTGCGAATGGACAAGGCCATGGGTGTATTCCTTGGACTCCAAACCACTCAAACATGATGGGAGGAAACAAAGACTTAAACTCCCTTTCACCCTGTCAGTGGGCAATAATGTATGAGTTTCTAACAACCACTTGCTATGCAGTTGAAGGCACTTCTACTTGCGTAGAAAGCAACACCCCAAAACACATCACCCAAGACGAAACATGGGATACAGAACGCCTAATGAACAGAACAGTCATCATCCACGAAGGAGTAACCTTGACAATTACATGCAAAGTCTCTTTTACTCCATTTGGCAGCATTCGTGTACGGAACGGCGGTACATTGATAGTGGATGAAGGACATCTAACGAAACTTTGTGATGACTACTGGAGAGGAATTGTCATCAATAATGTGTCGGGAAATGCTGCTCCCGGAAGAGTAATCACTCGAAATGATGCAGTTATTGAATACGCAAGGTTAGGCATTGACGCACGAAGAGATGGAATTGTGCATTGCACCGATACTGAACTTAGGAACAATCGAAAAGGAGCAGCATTTTTAAATAATAAAGAGGCAAGGAACGCCTTTTTTGTAAATTGTGAATTTTACTCAGATGATGATTGTGGTGGTGATGACTGTGGACATGTTGGGGTTTCAATGTGGGAGAATAGAGAAATTTATTTTTCCGGGTGCAGTTTTTATGATTTGATGAAATATGGAATTCTTTCAATTGACGCAAACTACTACGTTTTGAATGGGTGTCAGTTTAAAAGCATTCCTGATGGTATATATGCTGCTGGAAGTTATCCCACTGTTCATCCTGTTAATGTAGGAGTCGTAATTTTTGGAGAAGGTACTCCTCCTCCAACACCATTGCCAATTTCTTCCAATACTCCAAATACTTTCGAGGGCTGTGTAACTGCTGTAAATACAGCAGGAGTGCAAGCGTTACATGTTAGGGGAAATGATTTCAAATGTAACGATACTGGAGTAAGTGTCCTTGGTGACTCATGGTATTGGATACACGATAATGATTTTAATAATCATCAATCCTATGATGTTGAAGTGATGGGAACCTCAGATCGAGGTCTTAATAGAATTTGGTGTAACAGACACCCTTTAGTATTAGGATCAGGTATTAGGGTAGAAGGAAACAATGAAGCCTTGTCTATTGATTTTAACGAATTTAGCGAAACAGAATATGATATAGAAATGGTATCGAGTGTAACTAACCCAGCAAGTATAAGGTCTCCACAAGGCACACCCGACTTGAGAGCATCAAATAAGTTTAGCGACAAGGAATTAGAAATTTACTCTCCCGTTGGCAATGGCACAATCCAATTTCTTTATTACCCACCTAATAACACTAACTACATTGCCGAATGTGATATTTCTTTACAGAACGGTTGTTTGGTTCGTAATAACTTTACGAATTTTTTTCCAGAAGGTGACGAAGAAGATTGCAAAGATCAGCCGCGAATATTTGGCAGACCCTCAACTTGTAATGATGTAATTTGCTTTTTCGATTTAAACCAGCAGTTAATTACCATTCATCAAAATTATGACCCTACAAACCCTGAATTAGTAGAGCGTGATAGTTTATCTCAAATTAGGTTATTCCTACGCGACTCATTAACTCAGGCTTTTATGGAAGAAGATGAAAACTATCCGTTTATTGAAAATATGCTCTTGGAGTCAGGGTTTCATGAGGATTTGATGTTGTTGGGTAAAGTTCAAGTTTTAATGGAAAAATTTGGAGAAGCCGAATTTCTAATAAATTCTTTAACATCGGAGGACAGTATAACTCAGGAGTATTTAACTATCCATGAATTAAACATTCAGGAGCTTACTCAAGATTCTCTCTCGGAGGAGGCAGTTATTTCCC
>CALCJP010000058.1 GCA_937967625.1 uncultured Saprospiraceae bacterium | reverse complement strand
GGGAGATTTTCGCTTTGGCTTTCAGGTCAGTCCCACTTTTTCGTGGATGACTACCAATCAGAACTACATCAACCCCAATGGCAACATTCCCGGCATCAAGTTGGGCGCTTTAGGCGAATATTATTTTAGAAACGAATATGCGCTTTTCGGAGGGCTTGGTTTTGGCTTCAATACTGGCGGGCGCTTGCGTCATGATTTTGCCGGTACTTACTGGAACGAAACCGATAAAGGCATTGGTTTGGATACCCTTTCCTCAGGCGTAAATCTAAAATACAATCTGCGCTATGTTGAAATTCCTTTTGGTCTTAAAATGAAAACCAAGGAGTTTGGCTACATCCGATATTTTGCTGAGATTCCGAGATTTACTATCGGTTTCGAATCGGCTGCAAGAGGAACGATTTCTGATAACTCCTTTGCAGGAAAGGATCCATCTGTCGAAGATTTGAATATTTCGAGTGAGATCAATGGGTTGGTCTTGTCATGGGGATTTGGTGGCGGATTGGAGTATAATATCAGCCCAGGCACTGCGCTTGTCGGAGGTATATTTTTCCAAAATTCGTTTACGGATATCACTGATGATAATGGCATTACCATCCATGATACGAGGGGTGATATTAAAAACGATGAGAAAACGAACATCCGCCAAATAGTGGTGCGCATAGGCGTCCTCTTTTAGTAAGATTTCTATTCTTACTCCCAAAGAATTTAAGTGTCTAAAAAAAAAATTAGCGGTCAGCGAAGTGTACTTTTGCTGATCGCTTTTTTATTTTGGAACGATGAAAAGATAGCTTCATGGTTAAATGGTTTCATTGTTTGAGAAAACAACCATACAGCCATCAAGCCATTCAACCATCATTGCTTCTCTTTTTTTTACAAAGTAGTTTATTCCTCCCTTTCGGGAAATGAATTTGGCCTTTATGAGTTCATCCAATAAAACATTCATTCAGCAGAAAGCGCACGAGTTGGGCTTCAGCTACATTGGTTTCGCGAAAGCGGAATCATTGGATGAAGAGGCTAAGCGGTTGGAGGCATGGCTTTCGAAGGGCTACCACGGGCAGATGCACTATATGGAAAACTACTTTGACCTTCGCACCGACCCTCGCAAATTAGTGCCTGGAGCGAAGACGGTGGTGACGATGATGTATAATTATTTTCCCGAAGACCCGTCCCGAACTGGCTTCGGGAGGGAGCAAAATGAAGACGCGCCCAAACTTGCCCGCTATGCCTACGGGAAGGATTACCACTTTGTCTTAAAAGATAAGTTGAAAACCTTCCTTGCTGCGATTCAGGAAGAAGTAGGAGAAGTTGGCGGTCGCTGTTTCGTAGATAGCGCCCCCGTCATGGAGCGCGAATGGGCAAAACGAAGTGGCATCGGATGGCATGGCAAAAATACGCTCATCATCAATCCTAAAGCAGGATCTTATTTCTTCTTGGCATGTTTGATAATTGACCTCGAAGTGGAACCTGACCCGCCGATAAAAGACTATTGTGGCACTTGCACCAAATGCATTGACGCCTGCCCCACAGACGCGATTTCGGAAGAAGGCTATCTGCTCGACGCCAGCAAATGTATTTCCTACCTCACTATCGAACTGAAAGAATCTATCCCCACGGAGTTTAAAGACAAAATGGAAGATTGGATGTTTGGCTGCGACATCTGTCAGGAGGTCTGCCCCTGGAATCGCTTCTCCAAAAAACACAACGAACCTGAATTTGAACCCCACCCTGACCTCCTCTCGCTTTCGCGAAATGATTGGGAAGAACTCACCGAAGAAACCTTCCGAAAGGTCTTCAAAAAGTCCGCTGTGAAGCGCACCAAGTATGCGGGTCTGAAGCGCAATATTGAGTTTTTAAAAAAGTAAAATTTTTACTG
The DNA here is from genome assembly GCA_937967625.1 of uncultured Saprospiraceae bacterium. GTDB lineage: Bacteria > Bacteroidota > Bacteroidia > Chitinophagales > Saprospiraceae > JAGQWW01. The sequence continues at coordinate 15,720 of CALCJP010000058.1, read as the reverse complement.
ACGGCTCGCATCGTCCTCTTCGAGAGACGATGCTCAATATGACGGTTTTCTACCGCTCATCTGTGCTCCTCATTTTTCAGGAAAAAAGCCATTCCCTGTTTTGAGAGGGTAATTGCACCGATGTATTGCTGTTACTTTGCAATCGTAATCAAGACATCAGATGAAATCAAACAGTAACCCTATACTTCATTAAATCGCTTCATTTTTACCCCTAAAAACCAAAAACCCCGGCTGCCAGTGGCAGTCGGGGTTTTGAATTTTTGAGACATCCCGAATTTGCTTCGGGAGCGAAATTATTTTAAGTAAGACGCTTGGAAAAATTCATCATATCCTTCCATGGAGCGCTCCTTCAAAATCGTTCGGTAGTTGTTTTGAGTGATTGGGAATATCTTATACTTGAAGTCAATGCCTAAGAAATCCTTCTCATTTTTCTTCACGCCATCGTAATATTTCATCGCCTCTCCTTTTCCTTTAAAACGTCTGATAACGATAATCGGAATGCGATCTTCAGCAGATTTTCCTAAGTAAATATTGGAAACCCGCATGCTTTCATTTTTGAAATACTTACGGTGGTACTTTCCGATGTCTGCTTTTCCTTTTCCTAAATCTGCGTCTTTTTCAAGCACGACGACGATGTAGTGCAAATCTTTTTCATCAAATTTGAAGAGGGTCTTTTGTCCGTCTTTTTTGAATTCATTGTCAGCACCATCATCAATTCCTTGGAAGGCAGTTTCATCGCCCAGCAAACGTAAGATCTCTCTGGCGCGTTTTTGCTCATCTGTGTCTGGGTATTCAGCAATGACTTCTTTGAGCGATTGGATGTATTTATCTTTTCCTTGCAAACTTCCCAAACTCATTGCGCCAAGCAAAGCGAATTTTGCCTTCATCGGGTTTTTAGGACCGAATTCATTTTCTGCCATTTTGATGCGGTTGTAGGCTTCTTTGTAGTCGCCTCCCGTAAATTTCGCATAGGTTTGATCATAGTAACGACCGACTTTCTGCTCTTCCGCCAAAACCTCTTTGAAGTAGTTTGGATTCTTCAGTACTGTCGCATAAAGTGACTGAGGCGCTTCGTTGATGATTTTATTGAAATAATTTTTCGCTTCCGCTGAATTGCCCAACTCCGTGTGCGCGAGATACAAGTAGTACCAAGCCTCCACTTTGTTTTTTGTTTTCGGATAGCGAGTCAGCATCTCTTCCAATGCTTCGATAGACTTTTCATTGTTCTGCAGATTATCTCTGTACAGTTTACCTAACTCAAAAAGCGCATTCTCAATGATGGCATTTGCTTGAGAGATTTCTACTGGGTTGGAAGGCACATCTTCGAGGATAGACTTTAACTGGTCTTCTGTCAATTCTTTTGTCACTGCCAATCCGTCTTCACTATCTGAAGACTCTACCTCGGCGATGGATTCTTCGATTTTGCTGCTAATACGCCAGTTATCTACGTTGGGGCGGTCATCCCATTTTCGCTTAAATTCACGAACACCTCGCTTCTTTGCTTTGTCATCATAGGCAAAAAAGGTGGGTGGCAGCTTTAACCCTCTTTGAACAGTTTGAAGCGGTACTTTCGAAGTTCGATTTTTAGGGTTTTTAGAAGAGGCAACTCCTGCTCCTTTTGCTGCTTCGGCTTTGGCTTCCGCCAAACGTAGGCGATCTTCTTCTTGTTTGATTTTGAGTGCCAATGCTTTTTGTTCTTCAGGAGACATGTCGCTGATAGTCAAAAGACTGTCTTGCAACCGAACCGCCTGAATGCTTGATGCAATGCCCGTAAGGTTCAAAGCATATTTGACCACGTCAGGGTAGCGCTCGTCGGTATTGGACATGACAGCCAAGGTGCTATCATAATAGAGTTTTGCATCGACGAAGTTTTCGTCATCCAAAAACAAAGAAGCTAACTGGTAGTAAGACTCCGATTTTTGATTCTTATTCCCTTTATTGTATTTCGCCGAAAGGCGGAAATTCTCAATAGCCCCTTTTTTGTCATTGGCTTGCAGCGCTACCTGACCGAGGGTATAGTAAATTTGATCTTGATAGTCTTCATTTTTACTTTCCGAAAGCATCTTATTCAACTTCTTGTTGATAGCTTCGGGAGTAGAAGTACCGGCTGCCCAAGCGTTTTGTGCCAATTGAAGTTTTGCGTTGAATTCCATTTCGAACTCCGAATTGTATTTAACGCATTTTTCAAAAGCGGCATAAGCGTCGCTATAATTTCCTTTTTTCTGGTGTAACTGAGCGATGATGTAGGCATATCTGGCTTTCAGTTTTTTCTCTTTCGCCAAGCTGATAGCAGATTCTAAATGACTAATCGCAGCGTCATAGCGCTTTTGCTTGAGTGCTGAGTAAGCCATCGCAGGCGCTAATTCGCGGCGGATGTAATCGAATGTTTTTGGGTTTTCTTCGATTTTTCTAAAGAGGCGGTCTGCCGTTTCATGTTTATCGCGCTCGACCAATGTCCTCGCATACCACAACTGACCTTCCTGAAAAGCAGGTCTATGCTTTAAGAGATAATTGTCAGGCGAATTTGGATTTTTATCCTTCTTCTCTTTTTTATCTTCCTTCTCTTTCTTTTTTTCCTCTTCGGGCTTTTCTACCTTTTCCTCTTCTTTAGGTTCTTCCTTTTTAGATTTTTTCTTCTTTTTAGATTTTTTACGCTTTTTGCGTTTCTTTTTCTTCTTTTTAGATTTTTTACGTTTTTTCTTAGCTTCTTTTTTCTTTTCCTTACGTGCTTTTTCTCGCGCTTCGCGTTTCTTTTTTGCGGTCTTTTCCTTTTGTTTTTTAGAGACCTTCTTTTTCTTTCCTTTTTTCTTTTTGGCCTTTGATGGGTCTTCAGGAAACTCCTCGATCATGTATTTGAGCGTCTCTTCGGCGGATTCGTAGTCTTTTTTAAGAAACTGCGCTTGTCCCATTAGCAAATAACAGTCATCTGTCCAGTGACTTGGTCGGTGTAGAGAGACGACAATGGCCACCTTTTCGATGGCTTTGTCCAAGTCAGGATGAACTGCCTGTGGATTGTCAGCGCCGATGTATTCGTAAATATCAAGGATTTGATTGTAGTTGTCTTGCTGTTGTTCTTCCAACGCAAGGGTGGTCTCTTGCATGAGCACATCGGCATTGTAGTAGCCGTTGAACTCAGAAGTAGTGTTGTGATAAAACTTCTTGAGCGGGGAGATGTCTTCCCTGCTTTTTTGCGTCGAGCACGAAGGCAGTATCAGTGCAATGGAGACCAGTAGTAGCAGTAATGTATTGATTCTCAAAATGAACTTCATTTTTATGTTCTTTTTATGAACAGCTTTTTTAAAGGTTCTTTCGGGGATTTTGTACCATTTTACTCCAAAATTGTTGCGGAAATTGTACTGACCCCAATTTTAATTTTAGATGTTTGGGTATTTCCCCGAAAGGGGCTTTTTTTCCTTGCGGAAAATGAGCGCAAAGGTATCTCATTTCAGTAAAAAATGAATTACACGTTTTTAATGGATTTTTTCTTTTCACTTTCGTGAAATAACCGATAGTCGTGCAGATGCGAATCCTCATTATTTCCCGAAAGGGAGAAGAAAAGTCTGAAAAGACGTTTGTAAACAATTAACAATCAGTGCTTTATCATTTTGTGCGTGATGTGGTAACTTTGCAACCAGATTATGGAAGAGAAAAAAGAAAGAAATTGGATTGAACGAATGGAAGACACCTACCGTCTGGTGTTGATGAACGACGATACGTTTGAAGAAATCGGTACGTATCGACTGTCGCGATTGAATATCTATGGACTCATCGGTGGGGTCATTTTAGCCACGGCACTTTTAGTGGCGATGCTGATTGTTTTTTCTCCAATTAAGAGATATATCCCAGGCTATGCTGACTATCGTGCTTCCAGTGAATTTATTGAACTCAATGAGCAGTTGGATGAGATTGAATCTCAAATTGATGCCCAAAGAGTTTATACTGAAAACTTCAAAAAGATATTGGTAGGAGACGTTGATACAACTGCTAAGGAGGGGGAGGCAGAGGCTCAATTTGATGAATCTCAACTCAACGTCGAAAGAATCGAAGAAGATGAGCAGTTGCGAAAAGAAGTGCAGTTGGATGAAGTTAGGCAGGTGTCTCAGTCGGGCACGAATCAAAACCGAGAGGTGATACAATCGGCTCGATTGGAGCATATTAATTTTTCAGCGCCTATTAAAGGTGAAATTAGTGCTGGTTTTATGCCGGAGAAAAAGCACATGGGCGTAGATGTCTTAGCTCCTAAGAACACGGCAATTAAAGCGGTATTAGACGGCGTGGTGATTAGTTCTGATTGGACATTGGAGACGGGCAATACGATTTCAATTCAACATCCAAACAATATCATTTCTTTCTATAAGCATAACTCCAAGTTGCTTAAAAAGACGGGCGAGGTCGTCAAGGCAGGCGAGGCAATTGCCATCATCGGAAATACGGGAACGCTTTCAGATGGACCGCATTTGCACTTTGAGCTTTGGTATCGAGGCAAGCCGATTAATCCAAGTGACTATGTGATTTTTTGAGATTCTTCTGTGTCAATAAACCAATCCTTTCTCATCTCAGTCAGTTTTTCATCAATTAGGTTTTGGGTGTTTTCTGCGAGTAGTTCCGGGTCTTTGCCTCTTTGCACTTCGCCATAGTGGATTTTTACTTGAGTTTTCCTTCTGCCGAAAGTTCTCATTGCGTGTGGGATGAATAAGTCATTATTGATCCAATAGTCGCTATGGTTTTGATATTCTAAAGCAATCGGGGCAATAGGAATACCATGCTCCGCAGCTAATCGAAAACCGCCCAATCGGAACTCTTTGGTAGTAGGAGCGCCATTGGTGGTTCCTTCTGCATAGATTAAAACAGAGAAGCCTTCCTTCAGTTGGGTGAGCATTTCGACGAGCGTTTGTTTTCTGCTTGATTTTTTGTCTCGTTGGACAAATATGGCGCCGCACATCTGGCAGCCAAAACCAATCAACGGCCAATTGCCCACTTCCGCTTTTGCAACGACTAACATAGGCGCATGAAAGCTCAAAACAGGATCTAACCAGCAGCGGTGGTTGGCGACGAAAAGCACTGGTTCGGTAGGTACTTCTCCGGTTTTTTCAATCTCTACACCCAACACCCATAAAATGAATCGAGCATATTTCATACGATGGCGAACCGACCGATGATAATTATGCCCCAAAATCAATTGGGTCAGTGCGAACCAAGGAACAATAAAAAGGAGCGATAGCATTAAAATTGCTATCCGAAAGAATACGCGGATTTTAGCCACAAGTAAGATAGATTTATTTGTGGCGCAAATGTATGAAAGTAATTTAGAAAGGGATAGGCTTAAGGAGTAACTCCAAAAATAGTCTCCAAGACAGAAGGCTCTGCCATAAAGGATAGAATGCAGCAAGCTGCGAACACCACAAATGAGATGATCAAATCAGGGGAGGTGCTTTGCTTTGTAAAATTTTCTTCTCTTTGGATTTGCATGACGTTTATTTTCTTCAATGGTTGTTCAAAAACTAATGGGGTAATAAGTGTCTTTTTTTCTTTGGGAGCGCAAAGGTATGTCGAAACATCTGTTCTCCCCAAATAATTCGCATTAAAAAATTACGAATTTATTAATAAGAAAAAGTTGCCATATAAACTACGTGCAATTTCTGCTGTTGTCACTTTCTTTTAGTTGAAAAAATAACTTTTGCATGAAGAATTACTTAGTTGTTGGCGGCACAAGTGGGATAGGGCAATCTATTGTCAGAAACCTTGCCAATCTAAAACATGAAGTTTACATTATTTCCCGAAAGGGAGCAGATCAATCTAATCTGCCTAATATTCATCATTTGATGGCTGATGTGGTAGCGGATGAGATAGATGTTTCCGCTCTGCCAGATGAAATTGATGGAGTCGTTTACTGCCCAGGGAGTATTAATCTCAAGCCCTTTCGTTCACTTAAGATTGCTGATTTTCAAAATGAATTCGAAGTGAATTTTTTGGGAGCGGTTAAAGTGTTGCAGGCAGTTCAAAAGAAACTCAAAAAGTCTCAAAGTCCGAGCGTGGTTTTGTTTAGTACCGTTGCGGTGCAGCAAGGGATGGCTTTTCACGCATCGGTAGCGGCTGCGAAAGGGGCAGTAGAAGGACTAACTCGTTCGCTGGCAGCGGAGTGGGCGCCGCGCATTCGGGTCAATTGCATTGCGCCTTCTTTGACAGATACGCCCCTGGCAGAGCGATTGCTTTCTACACCTGAGAAGAAAGAGTCGGCAGGCAATCGACATCCACTCAAGCGAGTCGGCACGGCTGATGAGATTGCTCAAGCGGCTTGTTTTCTCCTTTCGGAAAATAGCAGTTGGATGACCGGCCAAGTCTTAGGAATCGACGGAGGGCTTTCAGCACTTAAAGTCTGATCTCAAATGAAAGATTTTCCAAAATTTATCGGCGTAGATTATGGTTCCAAATTGGCGGGAACGACTGCGGTTTGTTTTTGTCAAGATGAGCAATTTCATTTTTTTCAGAGCGAGAAGAAAAAGGATGCAGATGCTTTTTTGGAAGGGATGATTGAGCGGCTTTCGCCGAAATATGTTTTTTTGGATGCTCCGCTGAGTCTGCCGGGAGCTTATTTTGGAAAGTCGGAGGATTACTTTTACCGAAAGGGAGATAGAGCAGTGCGGGCGATGTCGCCAATGTTTTTGGGCGGACTGACGGCTCGCGCGATGAAACTCCAATCTTCTTTTGAAAAGAAAGAAATTCAAACGCTTGAGGTGTATCCGTCGCAGTTGTTGAAGGTTCTATTTCCCGAAAGGGTGTTTAAGAAATCGAACTATGAGGTGGAGGTAATTTTTGAATGTCTGAAACCGAAATTGCCTTTTTCAATTGAAACGCTTCCTGCTGATTCGCACCAATTAGATTCGCTGCTTTGTTGGTTGTCGGGCTATCGTTTTTTTCGAAAGGAAGGGGTGTTTTATGGTGATGAGGAGGAAGGAGGTATTTGGGTTTAGCGCTTACTGATTTTATTATTGGAGATGCTTTTTTGGCGAGAGCACTTGAAGTTGCCCATGCCGAAGTTGCGTTTTTTGGCGTGCTTGGTGGCTCTGTTTTGGACGCGTTGGCGCCACATTTTCCAGCTGGAAAGTTTCATTTCTTGGCGCATGAGTTTGATGACATCGCCTTCGGGCACGCCGAAGTTGGCTTTGATGGCATCGAAAGTGGTTCGATCTTCCCATGCCATTTGGATGATGCGATCGACTTCGCGCTCGGTTAAATTATATTTCTTTTGAATTTTCACGAAGGTTTAAACATAGTCTTTTGCGTACTGTTCAAGATTTCATGAAAAAATCAGATTTGCCTGAAAAGATTTGCGTGGTCTGCGAGCGTCCATTTAAGTGGCGCAAAAAATGGGCGCGCAACTGGGAGGAAGTCAAATATTGTAGCGACCGCTGTCGCGGAAATCGAAATAAAATTGAACATGGAAAGGAAGCGTGATTGGAAATTTTATGTGCTCTGGATTGCTGGTATTTATAATCTGCTGTGGGGCACTTCTGTGATTTTATTCCCAAAATTATTTTTTGAACTATCAGGTATGGCGCTTCCGACCTATTTGATGATTTGGCAATGTGTAGGCATGATCGTCGGAGTCTATGGCGTTGGTTACATCATTGCGGCTTATAAGCCGTTGGTGCATTGGTCGATTGTTTTGGTGGGCTTTTTAGGGAAGGTTTTTGGACCGATTGGATTTATTTGGTATTTGGTGAAAGGGGCGTTTCCAATTGAGTTTGCATTGACGATTGTTTTCAATGATCTGATTTGGTGGATTCCTTTCGGAAAAATTCTTTGGGAGGCATGGGAGTCAGGTGCGATTCGAGAGACGTTTGAGTGAGTGAATGCAAATTCATTTGCCGAAAGGCATAAAAGAAAAAAGGCATTACCAATTTTGGCAATGCCTGACTAAGTTTAAAGAAAAGAATGATTCTTTTGAGTTATTCTCATTCTCAGATTCAGGATTGTTCTATTTTTTGAATCACTTCTTTCCTGTATTTTCTGCCGATAGGGATAAGGGTGTCTCCAATCCTGATTTTGTTTTCAGAAAGGAGCAAGCCATTGACTTTTTCGACATTTATGGTGTAACTGCGGTGGGATTTTAGAAAGCGGGGATCTGATAGTTGTTCCATCAATTTTGTGAGTGAAATCTTTAAAACAAAATTTCCTATGTCAGTAATGATATCGCAGTAGTTTCTGTCAGACTTGATGTATTGAATTTCTTTGAAGGTGACTTTTACTCGTTCTTTATTTTTTCTAAAATAAGTATATTTTTCATCATCTCCGGAAACCTCACTTTCGAATCTTGAAAAGGCATTGAATTCGATCAAGCTTTTGAGGATAAGCAAATCGAAGGGTTTAACTAAATAGCTTATGGCAGATGATTTTTTGGCTGCTTCAAAAGTTTCATCATCAGTTCTTCCAGTCATGAAAATGATTGGGATTTCCATATTGGAAACTTGTTGAGCGATCTCTAATCCATTCATCCCTCCTTTCAGATTGATGTCTAATAAAATCAAGGTAGGAGTGTCTTTTTCAAGGAAGTTTAGTACTGACTGTCCGTTTTCAAAGATGTCTAAAACTTCGTGCCCCCAATCAGTAAGGTTTTTTTCCAGCTTTGCAGCAAATAGAAAATTATCCTCTACAATTAATATTCGATGTTTGTTCAATAGATTACGGTGGTTGTATTGTTAGGTCTCAATCTTAAACAAGGTGAAGAATTTTTGTCGAAAAGAATTAAAATGAAAGGATTTATGGACTAACGGGTATTTTTATGGTGACCGACGTACCTTTTTTTGGTTCTGCTTCGGCATATATTTCACCATTCAATAATTTAATTAACTCTTTGCAAAGGTGCATTCCGAGAGATATGGTAGAAATGTTTCCTTTGGATTGAAATTTTCGGGTGACTTCAAATAGGTTTTCTAATTCGCTTGTCGTCATGCCTTGTCCGTTATCCATAAATTGAAGATGTATTGCTTCTTCCTTTTTAAATCCTTTGATTTTAATCCAACCACCGAGATTGGTGTAGCGAAAGGCATTGGTGATAATGTTTCTTGCAGCTATGGTAAGGATTCTCTTATCGGATTTAATTGAAAAATCAGATAAAAATTCAGGAATGATTTTAACGCCTGTCCTTTCTTCAAGGTGTTTATAGTCTTTTGAAATGTCGTTGATGAAATCTGAAATAAAAAATTCAGATTCTTCGATTATTAATTCGTCTCGTTGGGATAGTGCCCAGTTGAGCAAATTGTCCATCAGGTGATGGATTTGCTTGGCTTCCATTTCGATATAATTTCCAAGTTTTTCTACTTGTTTTTGATCTCCTTTTTTGATTAGATAATTGATGGTCTCAGACAGTTCTTCAAATGCGATGATGGGGTTTCGCAAATCATGTGCAAGAATTGCGAATAGGCGATCTTTGGTTGTATTTAGTGTTTGTAGTTCGTTGGTTCGCTGGGAGACAAGGAGTTCTAAGTTTTCGTTTTTTCTTCTGATGTTGGCGATTCTCCACCATGCTGCTAATCCAAAGAAACTGAGCAGAAGCAGAAGTCCTAAAATCTGCCAACCCAGTTTTCTGTAGAAAGGAGCAATGACTTTTAGTGGAATTGTAATCTCTTCAGATTCGTTTCCGTGGTAATCAATGGCTTTGAGTCGGAGGGTATATTTGCCGAAAGGCAGGTGGTTAAATTTTACTTGATTTTCTTTTTGAAGTGTCCAAATATCTTCTAAGCCATCAATTTTGTAGGCATAGCGGGTATTGGTGGTGTTTTCATAGTTTAGGAGGGCAAACCTGAGTATAAAGCCCTGAACATCGTTTTTTATATGAATCGACTTTTCTTTTAAAAATTTGGAGGTTTTATCTATCGGGTTCAACGATTTTGAGTCTATTTCTTTATAGCCTGTTAATCTAAATTGGGTGATGGAGTCCTTTTCAAAATTAGGAAAATCATTCGGGTTAAAGGTGATGACTCCATCTACTCCTCCAAAGTATAGGGTGCCATCTTTATCTTGAAAGTGGGAGGAGATGTTGAATTCATTATGGTTGAGTCCATCTGATTTTAGATAAACATTGAAGGTTTCAGTCTCTTTATCAAACCGGGCTAACCCCCAATTGGTGGTGACCCATAAGTTTTCATAATCATCAGGATAAACGGCCATGAGGTTTTCATCAAGCAATCCAGCTTTGAGTCCATATTTTTTGGTTTCACCTGTATGGTAATTCCATTTCACCAAGCCCTCACCATAAGTAGCTAACCAAAAAATAGAGTCTTCACGAAGAAAATGCTCTACGCGCAAATCTGGCATTGGATGATGCCAGGCAGTGATGCCTTTTTTTGAATCTAATACGAATACTCCTTTCCAACAAGCACTCCAAATCCCATCGTCATATTCTTCAAACCAGGATACATTTTGTTTTGCGATTCCTTCAAATTCATTGTATTTTTTATAGGTGTAAAGAGAGTCTGTTTGCTTATCGAAAGTGACAATTCCTTGGTCGGTACCGACCAAAATATTACCATGGCTATCTTGAAACGGAAATAAAAAACCGGCACCCTTATAATGCTCCCGATCTTTTTGTGTCATGCTATGTTTTTTCAGATATTTACTTTTGAAGTCTGTGGTGAAAAGGTTTTTTCCATAGTCTCCGTATAGGTATTTACCGTTATTGAGTTTCACGATGGCTCGTGTGGGAGGGAGCCATTTCTTTGGCAATTCCTGATAGTTGCCTGATTCGATATCTAAATTGATTATTCCTGGCGCTATTAGAAAATTTCCATTCTCCATCTTTTGGATCGTTCTGGCGCTTTTCCCTACTCCCTTGAAGTGGCTTTTGAAAGGATTGGGCTTATAGGTCAGTAAGTTTAAGCCATCGACATCCCAAAACCAATACTTATTTTTCCTGGCGAGATAGCCTGACTCTATACTGGTAGTCGGAAAGTTTTTTTCAATTTCTCTATTTAGGAGGGGAATGATTCCGGTCTTTGGATTAAAAGCTTTTAAGAACTCTTCGTACAAAAAGCATTGCGAAAACGATCTTAGGTTTGGAAAGACGGCTCGCGCATAGTCTAACTTGTCAACCTCATACTCTTTTGGGAAAAGTGAAATTGTATCTGTCGAATTATACAACTCTACCCGGTGAGGATCTTTTGCTAATTGCTCTGGTCTATACCAGTATATTTTCGAGCCTTTGAGCATTGGTATATGACTCATGTCAGGCTTTTTGATTATTTGGGTTTCAGTACCAATCTTTGCAATTAATAGTTCAAAATTGGAATGATAGTATAATTCGCCGGAAGGCGCTAAGTGCAAAAAGTCTTTTATTTTCAACCGGGGGTCTTGTGCCAGTTTTGTGAAAGCACCATCATATTTATAAACTGCACCATCGTTCGTAACAAGAATCAGTAATTTATCTTTTGTGGGCGTTTCTGATACGTAGTGAATTTCTTTTGAGGGAACGGGTAACTTTCCTTTGAAAAACTCATCAAGGTCGATGATTTCAAAATCAGGAGTCATTATAGAACTCCAATTTACATTAAAGGAATTGCTCGATCTTCGATAACCTAACCAAAGGTTACCATCAACATCTTCAAAGACTCTATTGCAACTATTTATCCAGAGGTTTGAATTATCCTTATTGTACACTTTAAACTCATGCCCATCGAATCGATTCAAGCCATTTTGAGTAGCAAGCCAAACAAACCCGCGGCTATCTTCCGTCATCCACCAAATAAAGCGGCTGGATAAACCATCCTCTATGGTGTAATGCTCTTTTTCCACCAAGTATTCCTGTCCGAACAGTGTCGAATAGGTTACCAATGCCAATAAAAGTAGTATTTTCCGTTTACACAGAAACATAAAGCACAGACTGATGATACAAAAAAGAGCAAAGCTAAAAAAGAGTGGACTTAGATTGGTAAAGCGAAGGTGTTTTGAAAAAGATTCCCACCAAGAATTGATAAATTCTTGATGGGAGGTGTTTTATAGTGTTTTTTCTGTCAATGTAGAAGCACGGAAAGTGCTTCATAGTGTGAGTAGGCAACTTAAAATTACATTAGAGAATCGGTTTCAACACTATATTTGTATGTCAAAAATGCAGACGTCATCAAAAAAGGGGACAAACATCAATCATTCTTTAACTTCGCCATTTTTTGGCAGCAGATTTTAATTTTTCACTTTCGTGAAATACCTTCATTTGACGAAAGTCAAAAAATGATTAAATGACAGAACGGAAAAAGTTTATAGATGTAAGGCGAGTCATCGAGGAAAAGAATCCAAAGCTGCTCAATACGCTACCCGGATTTGCAATCAACTACCTCAAGCGAATCATCCATGAAGATGAAATCAATCAAATCCTGGAAGACAACAGAGGTAAATCCGCATTTGAGTTTTGCGAAGCATCTATCAAACACTTTGATATTACATTGACCAGCGAAGGCGTCGAAAACATCCCCCAGTCAGGTGGAGCAGTTCTCGCCATGAATCACCCCCTCGGCGGCATGGACGCCATGGCGTTAGGCACTATCTTGAAACCATACGATTGGGAATTGAAATTTGTCGCCAACGACATCTTGATGAATTTGCCCAACCTCAAAGACATGCTCATCGGAATCAATAAGCATGGCAAAAACGCCAAAGAAGCACTTCACGAATTTGACTCTGAATTTAGCAAAGATCAATTGATAGGCATTTTTCCTGCAGGCTTGGTGAGTCGCAGACAAGATGGAGTTGTAAAGGATTTAGAGTGGAAAAAAACCTTTATCACACGCGCCAAAAAACATGGAAAACCAATCGTTCCGACCTATATCAATGGCGAGTTGACCAATTTCTTTTACCGACTTTCCAATCTTCGGATGGGCATCGGTATGAAAGCCAACATAGAAATGTTGTACCTTGCCGACGAACTTTTTAAGCAACGAGGCAAACAGATGAAAATCACCTTTGGAGCACCTATCGAATCCGCAACTTTCGATCGCTCCCAAAATGATAAAAAATGGGCTGCCTTTGTCAAGGAGAAAGTATATCAATTAGCTGAGTAATACTTTAAAGCAGAAATGGAAAAACCAATCATTGCGCCGATAGATAGGGAACTTCTCAAGAAGGAGTTAACTCCAGATCGATTCATGCGTCAGACGCGCAAAGGAGGCAATAAACTCTACATCATCAACCATCACAATGCTCCCAATGTGATGAGAGAAATTGGTCGCTTACGCGAAATATCCTTTCGTGACTCTGGCGGCGGCACCGGCGAAGAAGTCGATATCGACGAGATGGACACCTGCGAAAAATGCTATGACCAACTCATCGTCTGGGATCCGGCTGATGAAGAAATCATCGGCGGCTACCGCTTCATCTACTGCCCCAACGCCGGCGAAGAACATGGCGAACCCGCCCTCAGCACCGCCCACTATTTTAAATTCACCAAAAAATTTGAAGAAGAATACCTCCCCAAAACCATCGAATTAGGTCGCAGTTGGGTGCAGCCCAATTATCAACCTTCCGTCAATCCACGCAAAGGACTCTATGCCCTCGACAACATCTGGGATGGACTTGGTGGACTCACGAGCATTTTTCCGCAAGCAGAATATTTCTTCGGAAAAGTGACCATGTATCCAACTTATGATACCGAAGGGAGAGACTTCCTGCTTTACTTCATGCGCCACTTTTTCCCCGACAATGAAAACCTGATGACTTCCAAATACCCACTGGAGCAAGACTTCAATGCAGAAGAATTTCATGCCTTGCTTGATGGATTAGATTTCAAAGACGGTTTCCGCGTGTTGAAAAATTTCGTTCGCAATCGCGGTGAAAATATTCCTCCGTTGATTAGCATTTACATGGGCGTTTCGCCTACCATGAAGACCTTTGGCACTGCTGTAAATCCCGATTTTGGCGGAGTGGAGGAAACTGGTATTTTAATTCGAATTCCAGATGTCTATGAGTCGTTTAAGGAGCGGTATGTGATTCATGCTTAGGCTTTATTTTTTCGCTTTCGCCAAATGATGTCATACATCCCTTTTCTCATGCCCGAGATAAGTCAAGTCCGATTCAATATCTTTGAATGGATTGAACTGATAAGAACGCAAGAGGCATAAACTCTCCATTAAAAAAAACTAGAAAAGGGAAAAATTGACAAGTCATCAGGAAATTTGGATACGTATTCAACCTTGATTTGCCTTTATCTTTGTATCAACAAAAAATACAAAGAATCATGTTGAAAAAAATTACCAAAGGGAATTTTAAACCCACTATAAGAAACAATGATATTGCAGTTATTGACTTTTACGCTGATTGGTGTGGACCATGCAAGGCGTTCAGTCCGGTTCTCCATAAAGTAGCAAAGGCGTATGCCGGTAAAGTAGTCGTTGGGAAAATAAACATTGACAATAGCCAGAATTTGGCTAAAAAATATGATGTCAAAAGTATTCCAACAGTACTGTATTTTAAGGATGGAGAATTAGTGGGCAAAGTAAAAGGTGCTCAAACCTATGGCAACCTTTCCAAGAATATTGAAAGTCTATTGAACGCCGATAAAGAAAAGGAGAAAGTAGTCGAAGGCTCTTTCTTATCAAAGATATTTAATCGTTTTATTTCATGAGATTATAATTATTCGAACAGGCAGTTTCTTAGACTGCCTGTTTTTTTTACACCGTCTGCAACGCCACCAACTTCCGATACTCACCATTTTGCGAAAGCACGTCGTTATAATACGATTTCGTCCAATGTTATTTCACCTAAATTTAGTTTTCGCTCAATCATTTCAAATGATGTGGGGAATTGAACCTGAGCTTCAATAATATCACTGTTATTAAGGTATTTTAGTCTTAATCTGTTACCCAAAAACTTACCACGTATTGAATAAACATGATTAATACCAAGTACCTCAATCATGTTCTTTACTCGTTCGAAATCTGCTTCTGAAAGATTTGAATTAGGTATGAAAACATGAAGGTCAAAATCATAGTCTAATTTCTCAAACGGATCATAATCTTCTAAATCTGGTTTTAGAATATTATCTACTGGCTTGATTCCTTTCCGTTGATTGATGTCGGAGTGAACCATAAAGAAGTTATCCCATAGCCAGTCTTTCTTTCCAACTATATCATCTTTTTTAGACTTTAGAGATTCATCAAAATGTTCTAATTGACCGAAACGTCCCTCTCTTTGTGGTGGGTTTGAATATCTGCCATCAGACCAATTTTCTGTGACAAATAATGGCTCATCGCATAGTTCCTGCTCGGTATAAGCACAAAGCCCTCCCTGACACCGATGTAGTTGCATTACGATGTCCCAGTAATATTCACCTTTTGAAGAGTTGTATTTTGGATGAGGTTGATTACTTGCTTCTAATGCCTCCTCCCATGTTTTGTAAACTGTTGAAAGGTCGCAACTTTTATTGATTTTTCGCATTGCTGGTTTTTCAAGTTTCCCAATCTATGAGTTTTCCAATACGATTAAGTTCTTTTATCAACTTTTTCGCCTCCGGAGATTCTGGGTCATAGTTGTCATCTTTCTTTAGTTTTTGTATCTTCTTTTTTAGAATGGAAAATTTCATTAATTTCTCAGAACGTAGAGGTGGATTACCACCCTCTTCTTTGAGATTAAAGACTTTCGTCAAAATGCCATCCCAACGCAAAGCGCGCGCGTCTGTGTGGTAATTATCTTCATGGTTTTCACCTTCATAATAAAGCTTTCTATAGATATTTCCTT
>CALCJP010000057.1 GCA_937967625.1 uncultured Saprospiraceae bacterium | reverse complement strand
ATGGTTTCATGGTTTCATGGTTTCATGGTTTCATGGTTTCATGGTTTCATGGTTTCATGGTTTCATGGTTTCATGGTTTCATGGTTTCATGGTTTCATGGTTTCATGGTTTCATGGTTAAGTTAAATTGAAAGGTGGAATGAATCAAATTCATTCCACCTTTTTTTGAACACTCTCTGAACACTCTCTCGAACACTTCTCGCTTTCGCGAAATATGCTTATTCCGCGAAAGCGGAATAAGAACCTTCAACCATTCAACCATTCAGCCATTCAACCAACTAACCTCGTCACCGTTCCTTAGCCCAATTCCTTCTCCATCTTAAAATGCGGCAACCCTACTTCCTCAAACTTTTTTCCTAACTTCCTGTATTTCAGCTTTTTATAGAAAGGAACAGCTACCTCGCGTGCGTGTAAAACCATTTTGGTAAAACCCAATTTCACAGCCAACCGTTCTGATTCTTTTACCATAAAAGTACCCACGCCTTTTCCATGCAAATGGTCATCCACGGCAACTTGTCGCATTTTGATAGCGCCATCTGCTTGAGGGGCTAAAATTAAAATTCCAATCAGCTGCTCCCGCTCATCGTAACAGCCAAAGTGAATCATATTCCATTCTTTAGCTAAGTCTTCTGCATAAAATTCCATCTTCAGTGGCTTTCGCAGCAATTTGTCTCGAAGCCAAACAGCTTCATCATAAGCAGGGGTTCTAAATTCTATTTGGGAACAGTACATTTTTTTTATTTTAAAGGAGAGAATGAGAGAATTTGAATGCAGTTGTGTAAAAATTCTCTCATTAAGACATTCAGTAATTCTCTCATTACTAATGCTCAGGAAAAACATCATTGGCTTTATTGATAGCAAAAAGGAACTGCTCCCAATCCAAATCCAAGACATCCTGCTTCTTAAAATACCAGCAGATGTTTTCAGTAGCCATATTGCCCGTGAGGTCATCTTTTGCCATCGGGCAGCCGCCATAACCTCTGATGGCGCCATCATATCGACGACAGCCGCTTTCGAAAGCAGCTTCGATTTTTTCAAGCCAAGTTTGTGGCGTGGTGTGCAAGTGCGCCCCAAATTCAGTATTTGGATACAATGGAAGCAAATTCGAAAAAATGTACTTGATACTCGCTGGCGTCGAAACCCCAATCGTATCAGAAAGCTGCAAATAATTAATACCCATCTTGACCAATCGATCCGTCCATTTCGCAAGAATTTCCGCATTCCATTCATCTCCATACGGATTTCCAAAACCCATCGAAAGATAAACTAACAATTTCTTTTTATGCTTCAAAGCCAACTCTTGAATCTCCTCCACTCGACTCAGTGATTCCTCAATGGTCGCATTGGTGTTTCGCAACTGAAACGTTTCAGATATTGAAAATGGATAGCCCAAAAAATCAATTTCCTCAAACTGGCAGGCATCATTGGCACCACGTCGGTTGGCTACGATGGCGAGGAGTTTTGAGTCGGTTTGATCCAAGTCCAATTTCGAGAGCACTTCTGCCGTATCGCGCATTTGCGGAATTGCCTTAGGCGACACAAAACTCCCAAAGTCAATGGTATCAAAACCCACTTTAAGCAATTGATTGATGTAACCTGCCTTCTCTTCAGTTGGGATAAAATCCTTCAGCCCCTGCATGGCGTCGCGAGGGCATTCAACGATTTTTATTTGATTGGTTTTGCTCATCGGTTAGTTATAATCTTCCTTTCGGAAAAAATACGCATTCAAAAACATTCCACGAAAGTGGGAATTCTTATGAGTTATTTACATCCTTTTGACAAAAAAGTTGTTGGCATTAACCACTACAAAGTTAATTTTGCAAAAAAACAATTCAATGAAAATAGCGAATCGAGGCATTCTCACATTAGTAGGATTTTTTTTATTCATCTTCGGATTCTCGGCGCTTTGCCTGATGTTGATGGGCATTCAATATTCTTTTCTAACTTGGATTGACGCACCCGGTCGTTTGTTCGGGTTTGCGATTCGATTGGTGATGGTGATTGCCGGATTCATGTTGGTCGCTGCCGATAGAGTCAATTGGGGAGGTGAAGAGTGAGTTGCCCCTTTGGCAAGTTGCCGCAGTTTCTAATTTCGCTTTCGCGAAATGATGGTTCCCCTATCTATCCTGATGGCCAATAATATTTGGTCAAATTATAGAACCAATCATCCCTGCCAATTTTTGGGGGGAGGCATGGACTAATCAAAAACCCTTCACTTAAAGATCACCTCCGTCGCGCCCCATCCATACTTAGGGTGAAACTCATTTTTATACTTCAACCGATGGGGCATTTCAGCCAAGCGTCGAGCCACAGCGTCTTTTAGCTTCCCCTCTCCTACTCCATGAATGATAAACACCCGCTCAATGCCCAAATGATAGGCACGATCCACATAATTATCAAAATGCCACAATTGGGTGCGAAGGATGTCCCCCTTATTCATCCGGACGTCTCCTTTCACCAAACTCTCAATGTGCAAATCCAAATCTAAAGGAAACTCAGCAACTGCTTCAACATCATGAAGCTCCACGATTTTTTCGATTTGGTGCTTTTTAGGTTTTGCTTTGGCGTTGCGTTTGGTGTATGATTTAAGGTCTTCTTGCTTCTCGGTTTCTTCCTCTTCAAACCCATCAAATAGCACAAACAAATGCACAGGGCGGTTGATAAGAGGTGCGGTAACGACTTTCGAAAAGAAGGTTTTTGCCTTGATTTTCAGTGTTTTAGACAATTTTGCTCCAGCACCTGCAGTACTTAATTGTTGTCCAGTGATGTCGATTTGAGGCGAACTATTCAATTGATCAAAAGGCATCTCGCCCACCTGAATGCAGGTCGTTCCTTTTATCAAATCATCCACCAAAATCGAAGTCGCACCTATAAATGATAACTCAAATTCGAATATAAAATCAAAGCGAGTGTCATTGATCAAAAAAACCAAAAACTTTTTTACCTGCCCGTTGCTATCATAAATTGGCTCAAACGCTGCCTGAATCCCCGTACTCTTCAAAATCGAATATTGAGTTCGCGGTAGCGTCTGAATGACCGGTGGAGCGCTTTTGGGGCGATCTCGCTTAGGAGGCATTTTGGATAAAATCACCATACTCTCCAGATCATTTTCATGGACCGGAATCGAAAAGCCGTCTTCTAATTCCACTTTCACCATGCCATCCTCCAAGGTGCCGATGATGGTTCCTTGATCGCCTGTATGCCTTAATCTAACTTTTGTTCCAACTGAAAAAATCATGGTGCAAAAATAGGGATAGTTCTATTGTTTCGGGTCTTTGTGGGCTTATTGTTTTTGCTCTTTTCTCTTGCCCTCATGACTTATAGAAACACAGATTACGCGGATAGACACGGAGTTGCGCAGATTTTTACTCGCTTTCGCGAAATGTCATTTGCCGAAAGGCAGATAAAACATCCGTGCAAATCCTTAAAAACCCGCGTTCCGCTAAATCATATTAGCCATCCCCCACACAAGCCCTACTTTTCCTCATTTCTGCTTGATACACAACAATTTAGGTTATAACTTAGTTAAACCAATTTGCGATATTTGCGCCCTTCGCACGCATGGCATAAATTATGTGTTTAATATCTAAACTCGACTTCTGAGATTTTATCAACCATATCAAATTCTCCTTTTGGTCATTCTGGCTTTATTCTTTTCTGCTTGCGAAACGGAGACGTTGCGCATGGAAGGATTTGAGGTGCATGGCATTGATGTGTCGCGATATCAAGGCGTGGTTGATTGGGAAAAAGTCGAACAACAAGGCATCGATTTCGTATTTATCAAAGCCACCGAAGGCAACACCTTGCGCGATTCGCAATTCATCACCAATTGGGATGCCTTGAGCGAAAATAAAATGCGAAGAGGTGCATATCATTTTTTCAGACCAACGGTGGATGCAGTCAAACAGGCTGAAAATTTTACGAAAGTGGTCCAAATCAAAAATGGAGATTTGCCTCCGGCGTTAGATATCGAAGTCTTGGACGGCGTCACCAAATCAGAACTAATCACTTCCGTAAAATCATGGCTCACCGTCGTTGAATCCAAATACGGTTGCAAACCCATCATTTACACCTACATGAAATTTTACAACGAGCACCTTGCCGGTCATCTTGATGATTATCCGCTTTGGATAGCTCGATATAATTCACGGCTTTCGCCGAAAATCGAGGGTAATCAAAACTGGGATTTTTGGCAATATGGCAACCGAGGCAAGATTGATGGCATCAGGGGAGACGTGGATTTCAACGTTTTCAGAGGTGACCTGTTAGATTTAGAGATGATGACGGAAAGAAAAAAAGATCTCGGTCGCATTACAAACATCAAATAAGATCGTCCTAAAACGTATGTTAAAATATTCAATATCCAATAATCAATATCCAATGAGATTTCTAATTGCACTTTTTACAGTATTCAGCTTCACGCAAGTATCTGCTCAAGGCATTGAGTTTTTTGAGGGCACATGGGAGGAAGCAATCGCCGAAGCCAAAAAGCAAGACAAAATAATTTTTGTGGACGCCTACGCCGCTTGGTGTGGTCCCTGCAAGCGAATGGCAAAAACGGTCTTTACTCAAAAACCAGTTGGTGATTTTTTCAATGCTAACTTCATCAACGTCAAGTTAGACTACGAAAAGCGCGAAGCGGATGTATTTAGAAAGGACTTTCAGGTGTCTGCTTTCCCAACTTTGTTTTTCATAGATTATGATGGCAAGACTTCCGTCCTCACCGAGGTGGGCGGACAGCAAGCAGAAACGCTTATCACTATGGGTAAAAAAGCACTTGCAAAAATCGACCGCTCCGGTGATTTTGAAGAAAAATATGCCAAAGGCGACCGCGATCCTGAATTGATTCATGGATATGTGAAAGCTCTGAATCAAGCAAAAAAGCCGAGTCTTAAAGTTGCGAATGAATATTTGAAAAGCCAAGACAATCTCAACACTGAGCAAAACTTGCGCATCATCTACGAAGCCACTACCGAAGCAGATTCAAAGATTTTTGACTGGTTGGTCGAATACAGAAAAGACATCGAAAAGCTCTACTCTTACGAAGATGTCAACAAAAAAATCGAATCGGCTTGCTTCCGAACCGTAGGCAAAGCCATTGAGTATCAGTTAGATATGCTACATGAGGAAGCCGTCACCAAGATGAAAACTCATGTGCCGGACAATGCTTCAAAATTCAATGCTCAGGCAGATATGCTTTACTATCAAGGCACCGGCAACGTGCCCAACTATCTGAAAGCATGTAAGACTTTCGCCAAAAAGCACATCAAAAAAGATGGAGCTAAACTCGAAAAATTGGCTGGTCAAATGAAAAATTCTTTTCCACTTGATGCTGCCGTTCAGAAGGAAGCAGCTAAACTTGGCAAGAAGGCAGAGAAATTGAAAAAGAAAGCTTAGGCAGTAGATCAGTGGGCAGTTTGTCAGTAGGCAGTTTGGTTGCAACCTAAAAATTACTGCAAACTGCCCACTGTAATACTGCATACTGCCCACTGTAACACTGCATACTGCCAAGCTGCCCACCGTAATACTGAAAAAATGCACCAAAAAATCGACCTCACCACCTGGGCCCGCAAAGACCTTTTCCATCTCTACAAAAATTACGAAGATCCTTTTTTTAACCTTACGGCAAATGTCGAGGTGACTACCCTATTCAATCACTGCAAATCGCAAAAAGAATCTTTCTTCCTCTCCTGCCTTCATGCATCTTCCCGAACCATCAACGAAATCGATAACCTACGCATGCGTCTGAAAGACGAGCAAGTCATTTTATATGACGTCGTCAATTGTGGCTCAACGGTATTTCACGAAAGTGAGAAAACCTTTAGTTTTTGCTATTTTGATTATTATGAAAATAGAGAAGAATTTCTCCGAAAGGGGAAAGAAAGTATAGATGCGCACAATCAAAACCCATCGCTTGACCCGCGGCTCAATGAGTTGAATTCAATCCACCACTCGGTCTTGCCGTGGGTTCATTTTACTCAATTCAAACATGCCCGCCGAGCAGGTAACAAAGAATCTATCCCACGCGTAACTTTTGGAATGGCTAAAAAATCCCTTTCGGGAAATATCGAAATACCCGTCTCCATAGAAGTGAATCATGCACTCGCCGATGGCTATCATGTAGGCTTATTTTTCAGGCGAATAGAGGAATTGTTTAAAGAGGTTTGATGCCTACCTATGTTACTCTGAGGCTTTTCCAAACTCCCTCAAATCGCAAGAATTTCCGCCATTTTCACAAGAGTTTCATCTACCTTTTTCTCTGAAGCAATCGCCTTTTTAAAAGGAGTATATTTGGTCTTATTATCGACAAGACCGACCATGACATCTTTTTTTCCGTTAAGGAGACCCTCGACGGCTTCGAAGCCTAAGCGACTTGCCAACACGCGATCGAAGGCAGTAGGCGAACCGCCTCGCTGTAAGTGCCCAATAATCGCCACGCGCACATCAATTTTCGGGATTTTCTTCTGAACCAATTTGGCAACTTTATCTGCTCCACCCCATGGATTTCCTTCTGCCACGATGACGAGGCTGAAGAGCTTTCCTCTATGAATATTCTTATTGAGCACATCAAAAAGCGCGTCGGGTTCCATGCCGTTTTCTGGGATGAGTATGCTACTGGCACCACTTCCGATTCCCGTGTTGAGTGCAATAAATCCAGCATTTCTACCCATCACTTCCACGAAAAAAACGCGGTCGTGAGAGTCAGCAGTGTCTCGGATTTTATCGACTGCCTCAAGGGCAGTATTGACAGAGGTGTCAAATCCGATGGTATAATCAGTACCGAACAAATCATTATCAATAGTGCCGGGAATACCGATTATTGGCACTTTAAATTCTTTGGAAAAAACGTGAGCACCTGTAAAAGTTCCGTTTCCACCAATGGCAATCAAACCATCTATCGAGTGCGCTCGAAGCGAATCGTATGCCTGTTGGCGCCCTTCCTTTGTAGTGAATTTTTGAGAACGGGAGGTTTTTAAAATAGTACCTCCTCGGTGCATGATGTTACCGACATCACGCGGTTCGAGGCGATTGAATTTTGCGGCAATCAAGCCCTCGTATCCTCCGGTGACTCCGTAGGTGTGCAAATTGTGGTAAGCAGCCGTCCTGACCACTGCTCTGACAGCAGCGTTCATACCGGGGGCGTCGCCTCCAGAGGTAAAAACGGCAATTCTTTTGATAGTGTTTGACATTAAAATTGAGTGAGCGATGTGAGTGACAAAGGAAAGGTTTTAATCTGAAAACTCAGGTGATTTGAGATGGAATTTTACTAATTCATTTATGGGTTTTCTTACAATTTTGCCCATCGTCATCTGTTTTCGCGTCAGCGCAATTTCTAAAATATCAGAAAAATGATACGCCACCGAACCAATAAAATTGATGGGCAAAGTCAAGTGCCCTTTATATTTTGCTACATGCGCATTGATGAAATCAAGAAAGGCATCATGCACCAATTGTTCGATAAAAAAGTGTTTCTTATTGTCAGAAAGGAAAGGAGCAAAAGAAGCCAAATAGACATTGGCAGCTTTGTTTTTGTTGTAGATGTTATCCAAAACTTCGCTTTTCCCTCCTGGCACAAATTCGCGAAATTTCTCCTCCAATTCTTTGGGCAACTCTCTATAAAAATAACTCCGCAAAAGCGCCTTACCCAAATAGGAACCACTGCCCTCATCTCCAATTAAATAGCCCAGATTCGTCACGTTATCAACCACTGAATGCCCATCATAAAGACAGGAATTTGAGCCAGTGCCCAAGATGCAAGCAATGCCGGGTTCCCTACCAGACGCTGCCCTTGCTGCGCCCAATAAATCATGATCGACTTCAATGTACGCATTCGGAAAAACCTCCAATATTGCCTTCCGAACTTTGTCCTTTAGGTTCAAATCCCAACAGCCAGCACCATAGAAATAAACCTCTTTGACGCCTTTCGGCGAAATGGCGTGGGTCAACTCCCTGTTCAACTCATGATGAATAAAATCGCCATCATGAAAAACCGGATTGATACCTCTCGTGGAGCAACTGAACTGCTCCTGAGTACCATTCAAAATTACCCAATCGGCTTTCGTAGAGCCACTGTCGCAAATTAGCTTCATTAAATAGTGAATATTGTATGCGTCACGCCCTGTACCGTGTACCTCAGACCGTGAACCAAAAAATTATCTATCATAAACTCGTCCTCCTCCCGCTTTCGCGAAATGACATGAAATACAATAACATTGGTTTTTAGAAAAAATTGGTCCGGCAGGCATTTGACGTAAGTCACTGAAAATCAGCGCCTTAAAAATAAGGTGAAATTAGATTTCAAAGGCATTTTTATCTACCACGAAATAACGAAGTATTTTTTAGGTTAGCAAAAAAATCAGGCACCAAATTCGGCAATCGTAACTCCATTGCCCCCATCATCATCCTCCGGATGTCGGATGACTTGGATGTCTTTATACTCTCTCAATTTTTGATTGACAATCTTTCGAAGCGCCCCATTTCCTTTGCCATGAACGATACGCAACATGTGGCAATTGGAAAGCAAGGCTCGATCCACAAAGTCCTCCACCGTCTTCGCGGCTTCGGCTGCATAAAGCCCTCTGATGTCGATATCGCGCTCAAAATTGGAGGCATCAGATTCCAAATTCGCTTTAGGCGAATGGTCTTTTTTGACTTCCAGTGGCTCGCCGGCAGGCACCAAATCTCGCAGCTTCACGGTCAGATGCATTTCTCCCATCTTCAAAATCACCCTGTTTTTATTAATCGCTTCCACGATTCCAGAACTGCTTCCCGTTCGCATTTTGACGTAGTCGCCCACTTTAATCTCACGCACCGCCGCCTTTTGAATTGGTTCATAAACATGGTCTTGCAATTTGACGACCTCTTTCTCCAACTCCGCTTTTTCCCTTTTCGCCTTTTCAGCCAATTCCTTCGCTTTCTCCAAATTTTGCGACTCTCGAATCTCTCGTATTGTCTTTTGCAGCGTCTTATTTTCTTTCGCAATTTCTTGCAATGCCTGCTCTTTCGCTTCCAGCTTCACCTTCTTCCTTCTGAATTCCAAATCACGCGACAACTGCTCATAAGATTTCATCAAGCGCTCCAAGTCCTTGCGCTGTTTATCCAATTTCTCGATTTTGTCTTCGACCTCTTTTTTCTCACGTTGGAGGTCGATTAGCAATTGGTCAACAGCTCGCTCGTTTTTCCCCGTTTTGTGGCGGGCGTAGTTGATGACGTCTTTTGGTAATCCGGTTTTTTGTGCAATCTCATAGGCATAACTACTTCCCGGTCGCCCAATTTTCAACTCATAGGTAGGAGAAAGCGTCTCTTTATCAAAATACATGGCACCATTGACAATCCCCTTATTTTTAAAAGCGAAGATTTTCAAATTAGAATAGTGCGTCGTCAAAATGCCGAATACTTTCTTTTCATTCAGTGATTTCAAAATCGCTTCTGCTATCGCTCCTCCACTCTTTGGATCAGTTCCACTTCCAAACTCATCAATCAAAATCAAGGACTCCGCATCTGCTCCTTCAAGAAATGCTTTCATATTTTTCAACCGAGAACTGTATGTACTCAAATCGTCCTCAATAGATTGTTGGTCACCGATGTCCGCAAAGAATTTCTTAAAAATCCCCATCTGACTATCTTCTCTTACCGGAATCAAAAAACCACTTTGAAGCATAATCTGCAACAAACCAACTGCTTTCATAAAAATGGATTTCCCCCCTGCATTGGGTCCACTGACGAGCAGCATTCGATTATCATAGAGCAGCGTCAAATCAAACGGAACAGTAGGTTTGTCTTCTTCCTTATTTTTCAAAAGCAGCAACGGATGAAGCCCCTCCCAAATCCCAAAAAAGATTTTGTTTCGCAGCCGAGGAGCAATACCACCCATTTTCGACGCAAGTCGCGCCTTCGCTTGAATGATATCCATTTCTACCAACAATTCCTGATAAGAAGCCAACCGCTCTGTGTATGGATGAAGCATCGAACTCAAGTCGCGCAGCAACTTGAAAATCTCCTGCCGCTCCGCCATCTCCAAGTCAAAAATATCATTATTGATATGTATAATCGGCTCAGGCTCAATGAATGAGGTCTGCCCTGTTGCAGATTCGTCATGAATGATACCCTTTATTTTTCGTTTATGTTCGGCAGGCACGCTGAGCACTCGACGATTGTTTCTGATACTTTCCACATTATCAGAAAGCCATCCTTTTGTTTTATATTCCGCAATGACGTGTCTGAATTGCTTATCCAATTCACGGCGTTTATTACTGACTTGTTTGCGGATTTTTGCGAGCGCAGGCGAGGCATTGGGTCGGATATTTCCTTCCTCATCAATGACCCTATCAATCGCTTTGGTCAATTCAGGGTCACTTTCATAAACTCTTAAAATATCAAAAAGCGTCGGATATTTTTCTTGCCGACTTGCGTCGAAATATCGATAAATCGCGCCAAAGCCCCGAAGCGTTTTATTGATTCGCTGCAAAGCTTCAATGCTCAAAACAAACCCCTCTTTTGAAAGCATTTTCAAATCTCCACTTAAGTCCTCATAGCGGTTGAGTGGTAAAGCATCCGCCGCTTGATTGCCCAATTTCAACTCACTCACTTCTTTCAGCTTTCGCTGAATGACGTTGATGTCCGTCTCAGGCAATAGCTGCATAATCTCAGCTTTGCCCAAGTCACCTACACACTCATTTTGCGAAAGCAAAAGCACTTTGTCAAATTCCAGTTTTTCTAATATATCCCTTGGTTCGAGTTGCATGTTCTTATTTTCGATTTCCCTGATGTTCCCTGAGCGGAGTCGAAGGGAACAGATATTAACACCGAGCCTTTGTTAGTTGGCTTCGATTCCGCTTAGCCAACGGTTCAAGAGTTATCGGTTTTCCGCAAATGTACCAGTTCTTCAACAGCAAAAGAAAACCGACAGTTCGTCGAAACCGACCTTTTTCTAAAATATTAATATTTTTTTAATATGAAATGGCGGCTTGGTATCGAATTTGCCTTACTGCAAGCAACATACTACACAACTAAAAGTAGCCCCAAAAGTGGTTGCCCAAAAAGATACTATCATACTATGAGAGAACTTTTTTTGTTCAGCCTAACAGGTCTTCTCCTGTTAGGCACTTTTTCTTGCAAAAAGGATAAACCCCTCGATATTCAGACTACTCCAAATATCAATTTTGAATCGCCTGAAGTGGGTCAAATCAGCAAATACATTCTTCTTCAAGGAGAAAATATTAAGCATACAGCCAATACCTTTTTCGAATACCTGCCCGACACCTTAGTCGCAGAAATCATTGAAAAAGAGGACGATAAATATTTAATTAAAGAATATTTGACAGAAGGCTCCGCTTCCCTCAATGGAGAAAATTATGTCTCTTTTGCCGACAGCACTCTTTATTACAATTTGATAAAATCAGATACGGCACTAACCATTCAAAACCTTCATTTTAGAATTAAGAGTCGCCTTTTCTTCTATCCAAATCAAGAAGACGGCATCCGCAATCGAGAATTCCATGACCTACCCGTCAATATGGAAACCTGGAAAACCAGCCTTCCATTCACCACTCAATATATTGAGTGTTATGTCGAAAATCTCCAACTCTTAGAACGAGAATATCCGCACCTAAATGTTCAAATTAATAATCTACCGATGCGTTCTGGCAGCAGCGGCTACACCCATGTTTATTCTATGAAACATGGATTAGTACGTTCAGCACGTTATAGTGATCTGACCGGAAAGGGTTTTGGTTGGGACTTGATCTCCAATTAAGATTATTGAATTTCGATCAAAAAAGGCGTCTGTCATTTCCAACAGATGCCTTTTTTGATCGAGCCAAAGTCCAATTCCTACCCCCTAATCACCATCACCTTCCCTTCCTTCACAATCCCCTTAGAAGTATCCAATCTGAGGATATAATAGTAAACGCCTTGCGGCAAAATATTAGATCGATACGTCCCGCCCCAATCATTCTCGTAAGTTTTTACTGAATAAATCACATCATTCCAGCGATTGAAAATCAGCAGTTCTTTTTGAGGAAATTCAGGGTCTAAGACCTCATCAAAAAACAAAACATCGTTGGTGCCATCGCCATTTGGTGTAATTACATCAACCAAATTAGACGAGTCTTTAGAAAAACCACCATCTAATTCATTCACTACCACGAGAATTTCAGCAGTATCACATTGATTAGAACAGTCGGTATTACAAAGCACGTAGTCAAATGTCCACTCATCCGGCACATCTGCACTAAACACCAATTCCAACTCACCAGTTGAATTATCCAGCACCTGCGCTCGTATGATTTCACTCGGCGTGTTGATAATTTCAATACTCCAATTTTGAAGCTGACTCAAATCATCATTTCGTAACAAATCCAAAGTCGCTTGATTATCATCTACAAACACATCCACAAAATCATCGCTCAAACTGAAGTTTCCATCCGCTCTAATCACACTCACTGTATCTCTCGAATAGTCCGCACAATTCGCCGTCGATAATGCCCAAATGAATTGATTCTCCCCTGCTTCCAAGTTCTCCGCAATCGCCCCACTTGCGTCAGGCGGCGTCACGTTTGCAGCATTCAAACTCACCCATTGCCCTGTCGTCCCACCCGGCTCATTGGCAAACAAATCCGCCTGCGTATCACAAACCGTTTGGTCAAAACCCGCGTCTGCAACCCCAAGACTTACCGTCTGCTCCACCGTCAAATTCGTCACCACCGTACTATCGCAACCCGTCATCGGATGTGAGAGAATAGTTTGATACTGACCTGTTGCTGTGACTGGTGTTCCATCTGGCAAGGTGAATGAGGTTCCTTCACAAACCAACTCATTTTGACTGCTCTGGAAGAGCGGATAAAATCTTAGCGCCACTGTAATTATCGAATCACACCCCGCAAT
>CALCJP010000056.1 GCA_937967625.1 uncultured Saprospiraceae bacterium | reverse complement strand
GCCGAAGACGGAAGTTGTTGTTTCGAAATTTACAATCCGTTCTCGGTTCCCTTCGCTTTCGCTAAATGCACCTATTTCAATAATTCTATTCGCAAGTTTTTAAAAAAATTAAGTTTAGTAAACCTCTTATTTCACTTTTGTCCTTTATTTAAAACGGATAATTTATCCCCAAATTAAAATTGAACAATCGCAGTGGGTTAGCGACTTGAGGATTGATGGACCAATAGGTCGAATTACCATTGGGTAATTCAGTTAGAAAGGGATTCTTCAAGGGGTAGCCGATATCAAAACGAAGTAAGAAATAGCTAAAATCAAAACGACTTCCAATGCCATGCCCGACTGCCATTTCTTTAAAAAAGTTGTCTCCGACTTCATTTCCAAATTGATCAAGGGTGGGACGCCATTGTAATTGACTGCCTGGGCGTCCTGGGTCTTCATTGATGGTCCAAACATTGCCGATATCGAGAAAATAGGCTCCTTCCAGTTTTATTGCCCAAATTCGAGTAACGAAAAAACGCAACTCGCCATTCATTTCGAATTTAAAATCACCGGTTTGGTAGAATAACAACCTATTGTTGGGATTACTATTGAGTGGATCTGAATAGCTTCCCGGACCGAGTCCCCTTGCTCCCCATGCTCTGATTGATTGAGGTCCGCCTGAATAAAACTGTTTGACATAGGGCACATCATTGGAATTTCCGAAGGGACGAGCGATTCCGACATTGATCCTTGTAGCCAAACTTAATTTACTGCTGTAGCGCTTATTGTAACGTCCATCAATTTCGAATTTGACGTATTGGGAAAATTCGAGATCGTTGCCAAGTCGCCATTCCTCATTATTTCCCGAAAGGGAGTTATATAAATTATTAGCTGCTAAGATTTCTAAGCCGGACAGCTCAGAAAAAAGCTGAAAATAATACGACTCTCGGTGGACAGATTCCTTCGTGGTGCGAATGAAATTAAATTCTCGCAAAAGAAAACCTGTGAAAAGCTGATCTCCAAAACTATTTGCAAGGAAAGGGCTGCTCAACAATAAGGTGTCAAAAATGGGTTGAGTTGTCGGTCTTAATAAGTCAATCCCCAGGTTTTTTAAGATGTATCGATTGTTTTTGGGTTTGATGTCATAGCCATAGCTGGCATTGAATAAGTGGTATCTGTACAGGTCATACAGATCCAAATAATTATAGCCTAAACTGATACGAGTTGGAGAGAGTCGTTTGAGGTTTTTGTAGAATTTGGAGCGAACGACTCCAATTTTTTTCAATCCTTTGTAAAGCCCTAAGTAATCAATGTGCCGAGGGATGTTCACCTCATTGGTCAATCGGATCTCAAAGGCGTTGATGCGATCAAGGTTTCTTTCGATACCGAAAAACGCACTACTGTTTAAGCTTTCCGCTCCTCTTAGCAAATTGTTATTTCCCAAAAATAAGCTGGTAGATAACCCAAATAAATTAAGCGGATCTGAGGTGACATTCCGTTCTGTGAAGTTGGGTTCAATATCAAAACCGGTTTCCCATTTCTTTCGATGATTGAGTGAAATATCGAAGTTCATTCTATTCAGAGAATCCGCTTTTGCGTTCAAACTCACAAATCGAAAAATATCTAATTGGGTCAATCTATTATTAGTCAGATTGATCTTTCGTTGGTTGTAAATCTCGCCGGGTTTAAATTCAAAATAATGCTCAATCGCTTTTGGCTTCACCTTAAACTTAGTTCCTGTTTTCTTTCGAAAAATTAAATCCCCATATTCCACAAGATCTACCTTGACCGAGTCGAGATATTTTAAACCAATGACCACTTCTCCGATGGTATAGACTTCATGTTGTCCTCCGTTATTTGGATTTAAAATCTCCAATTCCATAACCGTTTTTTGACCAACGGTATCTAACCGATCCCCCATATCGTTGACAACAAATTTTGAAGTATCAACAGAGAGTGTATCCACATAATTTGAGGTAAAATCTGCATAACCACTGTTCCTCATGAGATTGATGATTCTAGTCACTTCAGCATCATATAGTCCAGAATCAATGGGTTTGTTTCCCCAAAATTTAGAAGATTCTTTGTAGCGATTTAGAATATTTAAAATATTGGAATCTTTTGCCACAAAGACAATCGAATCAGACATATATCGCTTGCCCGGAAAAACCTCATAAGTTACTTTCACCTCTTTTGGAATCACATCTTTTTTTCTTGGCTTTTTGCTCTGGTAGCTAAAGGAAACCTCCGCATCAAAGTACCCTTTGTTGCGCAGGTAAAACTTCATATTATCTCGGGTCGTTTCCGCAAGTTTTTGCTGATATATTGCTGGTGGCTCAGCTATTCGCTTATTGATTAATCTTCGCAAAGCAGCCTCGAGATTGGTATCTTCGGTAGAATCTCTTTCTGTGCGCTCATTCCAGAAATAGAAGTTGGTAGGAACCTTTACAAAAAAGAGCCAATTGGAGTTGGGAGTTTGTTTGTAGAGCGTGGCGAGTTCGGCTTTGATGAGCTTATTATTCTCAATTTTCCCTTCCGGGAAAATGATTTTATTTTCGGTCAGTAAAAACTCATCTTCCGACAAATGTTTTGAAATGCCGCAACTCGTCAACAACCCAAAAGCCAAAACCACGTTAAGAAGTAACCAACGACTCATTTTATCTGAAATATGATTATGGGCAAATAACGCAATTTTTGAGGTGATTTGATTTAAAATTATTCATTTTAGAAATCTTTAAATTTGCAATGGAGAAATATGGCAAACTCTCCTTTCGTTACCAATTCAAAATTTATCAATGAAAAACATCTTCTTCCTTTGTCTCTTTCTGCTTGCACTTAGCTGCACTCGTCCACCTGACTATCCGATTGAGCCAGTGATTGAGTTTGTAAGTCTTTCAAAAAACACGTTTTCTCAAAGGCTCGGTGGGGCTGATGAAATCACCTTAACCCTCCGATTTACGGACGGAGATGGCGACATCGGGAGTGCAGATAGAAATAGGAATAATGAAGACATCATCATTACAGACACCCGCGATGGTGGACCAGAAGCTCCAAACCATTTAGTGGAAGTACCTCCCGCTGGGGCAAACAATGGAATTTCCGGCGAAATTTATATCAAACTATTAGGCACTTGCTGTATTTATCCAATTACTGGTCCTGACATCCCGTGCGAACCTGCAACTACTTCATTCAACCGCGACACCCTAATCTATGAAATTTTCATTAAGGATCGAGCAGGCAATGAAAGTAACATTCTTACTATCGAGCCTATTTACATTACTTGCGATTAGCCATTAATTACCGCATTGGCAGCAGCGACCGTTTTCTTTGTATTTCCATAAAAAATATGGTCTTCGAAAAAGATAACTGGGCGCTTCAAAAAAGTGTACTCCCCTAAGATTAGGTTCTTATAGTCTGCTTCCGATAAAGTTTTTTCATGAAGCCCCAATTGGCGATATTTCATCGCCCTACGGCTAAAAATGGCTTCATAAGAACCCGCCGCTTCTTTGACCTTTTCGAGGTCAGCTTCAGAAATATTCTTTTCTTTGATGTTTTGAAATTCGAATGAATCGTCGAGTTTTAGTTCTTTTACGATTCGTTGGCAAGTGCTGCATGAATTTAAAAGGAGTACTTTTCTCATAAATTGTCTGTTCGGATTTTTTTCGGCTTTCGCCAAATGAAGAAAAACAGACGCAAACCTACAAAAAATGATAATTCCCGAATCGGAATTGATTCTTAATAAAGATGGAAGTGTCTATCATTTAAAACTGCTTCCTGAAGAAATCGGAGAAACTATCATTCTGGTGGGCGATCAAAAACGAGTAGCGAAGGTTTCCAAACACCTCGACTCAATTGAGAGCAAAAAATCAAATCGAGAATTTGTCACGCATACC
This sequence comes from uncultured Saprospiraceae bacterium, assembly GCA_937967625.1. Lineage (GTDB taxonomy): Bacteria > Bacteroidota > Bacteroidia > Chitinophagales > Saprospiraceae > JAGQWW01. Next base: position 3,053 of record CALCJP010000056.1, on the reverse strand, counting down.
GGCTGGTTGGGCAAAAAGAAAATCTCTGTCATCTCCACAGGTATTGGTACTGACAACATCGACATTGTGCTCAATGAATTAGATGCTTTGGTCAACGTGGATTTGTCTGAAAGGACGATTAATAAAAAACTTAAAAAGCTGAATTTCATCCGAATAGGGACTTCCGGTACTTTTCAGGAGGATGTTGAAGTAGATTCTTTTTTGGTTTCAGAGATGGCGGTTGGCTTTGACGCTTTGCTTCATTTTTACGAAAATCCATTTCCAGAAAGGGAGAAGTTAAAAAAGTCTATAGTCCACTACTGCCAAAAGGAAATGGGCATCACCCCCTACCTTTCTTACTCAGATGAATTCCTTACGGAAAATGTGGGTAAAGATTTCCCGAAAGGGGTAACAGTCACGTGTCCGGGATTTTATGCACCACAGGGGAGGCAACTTCGTGCAGTGCCGAAAATCCAAAATCTACTGAACAAATTGAGTCAATTTGAATTAGAAGGAAAGCGCTTCACCAATTTCGAAATGGAGACAGCGGGCATCTATGGTATGTCGAATGTTTTGGGACACCGCGCGATTTCTTTCAATGCTATTTTAGCCAATCGCTCCAATGGAAAATTCAGCAATAATCCCAATCGGACTATCAAACACCTAATCGAAAAAGTCTTTGAACGGCTTCATGATTCAAAAATTTAACCTATGCAATTTGAACCCTTACGCTCCTTTTTTTGGAGTACGACTAGTCTTTCCGTTTTGGTAGTTTTAGTGGGCATAGCCTTGATGGTTTACCTGACAAAGACAAAAACGATAGATAAAAATTACCGCAACATATTTTCCATGTTGGCTTTTTTTGCCGTGATGATGGCAGCGGGAAGCGCCATCTTCAGTTGGTTCTTTGGAGAGCGAATCGGTCCAGTAAAAATAGTAGATTCAGGAATTGAGTCAGCTTATGGTTTGACCTCTTTCGAGGAAATTAAAAACATCGTGATTAGCATTGATAAAGGAAAATCAACTTTAGTGCCGCAGGTAGGCACTGATGGCGACAAGCAACTGCTGGTTTTGCTCAACTCAGGCAATCGACTGATTTTTTCAAAAGCGAATTACCCTATCGAACAAATGGTCAGCCCCATGAGAAGTGCTTGGCAAAATGCCACAAAAAAAGCTCAGCCAAAGGGCTGAGCTTTTTTTTGTCTTGACAACTTCAATCTAATACCTCTATTACAAAACCGAAGGTCGCATATTGAGATTGCCCCAAAAGGATGCAATGGTCTCGATAGTCCTTTCAAATTCGTTTAAATCAAAAGGTTTTGTGACATAGGCATTTGCTCCGAGCGCGTAGCAGTTTTGAATGTCAACGTCTTGTTTAGAAGACGAAAACACGACTACTGGGATGGAGGCCCATTCCTCTTTAGCGCGCAATGCTTTCAGGACTTCTGTCCCACTCATTTGAGGCATGTTCAAATCCAGCATGATTAACGACACGGGAGTCTTCTCGCCTTCGAGGTGATTCAATAATTCTTTTCCATTCGAAAAGCTGACGAATTCCGAATCAGGAGAAATATTTTTGAAGGTTAGATTTGTAAGTTGAGCATCTGCTGGATTGTCTTCCACCAGAATCACTTTATTCAAATTGCTCATGGAAAATTTCTTTGGGTAATTGTTTTTATTGACGGAAACAAATGTAATTCCTTTCGCTACACTTTTCCAATTCATAAAGCTGAGATTTAAGGATTTATGGGAGGAAACTATGCTAAAACAAAAAAAATACCTGTTTCTTTTAGAAGCAAAATTTACCCATTATTATTACGGTATTCTTCCTCTAAATCTTTTGAGTTAGCCAAATCCCACACCAGATGGGATTCGTATCCTTTCATTATAGCGAATTTTGCGGCTCTTTGTTTTAGTTGATAGTAGTTTGGAGCTTTATATTCATACATTTTTTTCAAAATCAATTTTCTAAGTGTTGCATCATACTCATCCTGATCTATCTCTAACATCGCTTTTTTGATGCAGTACTTCGAAATTTTTCGCAGCTTCAGTTCTCTTAATATCTTATTTTTCCCCCATCTCTTAAACCTAAATTTGCCTCTTGCATAGGATTGCGCAAAACGCTCTTCGTTCAAGAAGTTCTCCCTAATTAGTTCTACGATGATGTCATCTTGATCTTCTCCAAAAATTCTAAGCTCAATTAATTTTCTGATCACCTCTTGATGACATCGGTCTTGATAGACACAATACCGTTGCAACCTTTTCAGGGCGTCATCCTTACTGTAATATTTATTTTTTTTTAGCATAGATTACCACCAAAGTTGAAACTTGAAGAATTATTTTTCGAATAAGTTAAAATAACATAATAGAAGTGATACTTTATCGAGGTTTAGGCCGTCAGTAGGTCGCTTATTTTTTTTCACAAATTAAACTTTTTTTTAATGGATATTGACATTATGGAATTGGTCATGACTTATGGCCCAACCCTTTTATTGGCAATTGTAACACTTATTGTCGGGTTTTGGATCATTGGATGGGTAACAAACTTACTCGGAAACATAATGGAAAAACGCGGCATTGATGAAACGGTTCGACCCTTCCTCAAATCCTTAGTAAATGTAGGCTTGAAGATCATGCTCCTTTTGAGTGTAGCTGGCATGTTTGGTGTAGAAACTGCCTCATTCATAGCAATCTTCGGTGCGCTCGCTTTTGCTATTGGGATGGCGCTTCAAGGAAGTTTGGGACATTTTGCTAGTGGTGTTTTGTTGTTGACTTTTAGACCCTACAAAGTAGGTGATTTAGTGGAAATCGGAGGTGGCAACACGGGCACAGTTGAGGAAATTCAAATTTTCAACACCGTACTTGCAACGCTTGACAATAAACGAATTATCGTTCCTAACGGCGTGGTTACCAGCAATGTCATGACCAATATCTCTGGTCAAGGAACAGTCGGTGTCGAATTGGAATTCGGAATTGGCTACACAGATGATATTGACAAAGCAAGAAGTATCATATTGCAAGTGGCTAAAGAATGTCCACATGTTTTGGACGACCCTAAGACAGGAGTTGTGGTT
>CALCJP010000055.1 GCA_937967625.1 uncultured Saprospiraceae bacterium | reverse complement strand
AATTTTGAAAAAAGGAGAAGCAGTGCTAATTCCTAAAAATCAAAAACAGCGGATTCGAAATGTGGGAGAAGTGGACTTGATTTTTCTTTGTGTTTGTGCGCCGAGATGGCGACCTGAGTTGTATATTTCTAATGAGTGATTTTTTTCCTTTCGGGAAATGACATATAGGCATTTCCCGAAAGGGGAAAAAGCTCGCGCAAACCTCCCGGTTTGTGTGAAGCACCAAAAGGCGTCTTCGCCTTTCGTTATACTTGCGCAAGCGAAGACGCTTGCTGATCTTACACACGAACCTAAGAGGTTCGCGCGAGCTACTCTCTTTCCAATCTTTCAATCAATCGCGCTGAAATCCGCACAAAATCCATCTCCGTCAAAACGCCAACCAACTCCCCGTCCTCATTAGTGACAGGCAGGCAGCCAATGCGATGAGAAGCCATGAGATTCATTCCTTCCTGAAGCGTATTTTCAGGATGAATCACGATGGGGTCTTTAATCATGATGTCAGCAACGGTGGAAAAATCATCGGTGCGGAGTTCATCTTTTTTAGCGCAATGCTTTAGCAGTAAGCGCGAAGAAATGAGTCCCACCAATTTTCCTTTTTTATCTTCCACGGGCATGTAGCGAACCTTATTCCAATTCATCATATCAATCACGAGATCAATCAAATCATCTTTATGCACCGTGAATAAATCTGTGGACATGACCTCCTCAACTTTCAGACCAGCGGGTTTGTAATCTTTAAGGTCGGAAGGCTTCGGATCTTTCCATTCATGGATGGGTTTTCCGGTTTCTTGATTTTTGACGATGGAAGCAGTGAGAACTGCCAATGCTTCGTCGCGATTGAGTTTTTTGATGAGATTGGTGTAGCCGCGCAATTGCCAACGAGCGCCAGTAATATGTTTTTCGGCACGAGCCGCAATCACACCGAGATAGCGGTCAATGTCTTTTTTAGCGACCCCTTGTTTTTTCAAACCGATTTTTGCCAGAGGAATGATTTCCTCTAAAATCAAATCGCAAGCATCTACTTTTTTATCGCCAATCCAATTGAATTTAGTGTCGATTCCAAACTTCGCTGCTTTTTTAAAATTATCTGCCACATCGGCAAAAGATAGCTCTTTAGTGATGTCGGGATACTTCTCATGGATGCCCACCATCGCGCCCAGCCATAGCGCTGCATTGGCGGTAGCGTCGAGTACGGTAGGACCTGCGGGGATGACTCTGTTTTCGATGCGGAGGTGAGGTTTGCCGTTGCTGCTGATGCCGTAGCAGGGGCGATTCCAGCGATAGACGGTGGAGTTATGGACTTGCAATGCGCGCAACTTCGGCGCTTTGCCTGATTTCAAAACAGCAATCGAATCTTCCTTCTCATCGCCTGCCAACAGCACGCGGAAACGAGTGATGTCTTCTTTATAAATTTCCAGAATAGATTTTTTGAGCCAATCATTTCCAAAGTGAACGCGAGGAGTACTTTCGCGCAAATTGTCTCTCGAGCTGCGCGTGTCAATCGATTGCTGAAACATCGCAATGCGACTCTCATGCCAGAGGCGTTTTCCAAACACGATGGGCGAATTAGCGGCAATTGCCATCACCGGAGCAGTCAGCGCTTGGGCGATATTATACATCGGCACAAAGGTGTCGGGAGTCACCTGCAAGTGGACTTGAAAACTGGTGTTGACCGCTTCGAGCAGTGGAGAACGATGGCTCAAATTCAACTCATCAATGCCTTCCAAGCGCAATTGGAAATTATCTCCTCTCATTTCGCGAATTGATTCCATGAGGGCGAAGTAGCGCGGCACGGGAGTGAGGTTGTGCATTTCCAAATCGTATTTGCGTAAGGTGGGAAGGATGCCTGTCAGGACGATTTTGGAGTCGAACTCTTTGACCAATTTGCGAATGTTTGCCAGGTGATCGTTGATTTCCTTTTCTAATTTGGAAAGACAGCTTTTGGTGAAGACATGGGGTGTCAGGTTGATTTCTAAATTGAATCGCGCCAATTCCTGATCCAACCAGTCAAATTGCTTACCTTTTTCTAAAATATCGAGGTTAATGGGCGCGGGTTTATAACTTTTTGCGTTAACGATGCACATTTCCTGCTCAGCGCCAATGCGAATCGTGTCTGACTCGAACCAGTCGTTTTTAAGCATATATTCGAGTGCTTGCACGTCGTTGAGAATGGATTTGACGAAAGTCTGCATTTCGCTGCCGGACTTTAATTTTGATACTTTTTGTTCGCCCATTTTTTAGAAATTTGTTTTCCCGAAAGGGGTAGTAGGATTTAATCACACTCTAATTTAGAATAATTGTCTTACAATGAAAATAAAATATTTGTTGCCGTTTTTGATTTTATCTTTTTGGAAATGTACTCCCGACCGCGGGCCTGTGCGTTTTGAGATGGAATATTTTGATAAAACTTTTGAGGTAGGGCCAGGGCTTGACCCGTTTGAAACGCACTTTTTCGAGTACAATAATATGGCGACTCGAATTGAAGCCTACAAAAGTGATTTTAACGTAGAGGATGATGATATCATTTCTATATTCCCCCGTTCTTTGAGGTTTATCAATGTGAACACAAATGATACTTATGATTTTGTCAATGAAATTTCTGTAAAGATTTTTAAACCTGCTGAACCAAATCGCAAGTTTGAAATCTTCTATCATATCCCCAATGGAAACCGGTTGGGTTCGGCACTCGACTTAGTGCCTAATGAAAATGATTTGAAAGACATCATGCTTGAAGATCGATTTTCGATTGAGGTGAGTTTGGTGCGCTTTCGCGATAATCCACCTACCAATTTCACAACGCGAATGGAGATGCGATTTGATGTGCGATAAGCGCGTGTTTAAATCAAATTACAATGGCTAAATTTTTGTAGTTTTTTTTCTTACGGCTCCCGAAGCGAGTTCGGGACAAGTTATCGCCGAATGCCTTTTCACTTTCGTGAAATAAGAGTATTTCACGAAAGTGAAAAGGGATAATTCAAATAGTGTAATTCAAATTTTCACCTAATTGTAGAGACGATTCATGAATCGTCTCTACGATAATTGCAAATTGTGGAAAATGAAATGCACTCAATTCAAAATAGAAATATTTTATATGATTAAAATTTCTATTTTTGAGCTTTAGAGAAAACACGCACCAATTCCATTATGAGGCTTTTTGCAATTCCAATTCTACTTTTCCTTTTTTGCGTAAGCAAACCTACTGCTGCTCAAGAGATTGCGCCAACTGGTCAGACCGTTGAGCACCTGCTCATGGAGACCAATTGGAAATATACCTATGCGCTTCATTTGGAGAGCAATACGATCATTCATCAGGCGGAAAATTTCTATGATTATTACCTCTATTTTCGATATGATTTCATCTATGAGCAATATCTGAATGAGGTCATTTCTAAAGGAAATTGGAGTATCAAAGACCGCGAGCTGTTCTATCCTTTTAAAAATATCAAGAAGTTTGAAGTTGCCGAATTGAGCAAAAATAAATTAGCGCTGGAGTTTACGCAACCCAACGCCAAGGGTACGTACCAATATCATTTCGTAAGAGTAGAAACCGCCGAAGCGCCATTTAAGAAACCTGCAAATCAACTGCCCGAAGTTCAAGTGGAAGCCAATGATTTGCGCAGTGCAGCGCAAAAGAAAAAGTGGTGGGCATTTAATAAAAAAGAGAAAAAAAGAAAGTGGTGGCAGTTCGGCAAGCGAAAAGAAAAGCAGCCGGAAGAGAGCGCGGAAGATTTGACGTATATCAATATTGAACTTATTGGCGGCGGTTATTATGGAGGGATTGATCCGGTACTTCGTGACTTCATTCGCATCAAATCTAATGGGCGCCTCATCAAAGAATTCAAATCGGTAGAGCATGGTTTGATTGTCACTAAGAAAAATATTCCCAGATCAGAACTGGAAGCATTTGTCGAATGGACGATGAATGAAGGCTATTTTGACTTCGAACGAATTTATGACTGTACCACTGCTTCTTGTCTAAAAAGGAAGCGCAAAAAGCCAACGCCGATTCCACTTCGTTTGGCAATTACGTATGGGAGCAAACGCAAGGTGATTACCATCAGCATCTGGGGAAAAGATGAGACCAAAGCTCAGTATGTTGACTACCCACCTGCGCTCGATAAAATCATAGATACCATCCAAAAAATGGCGCACCGTGCCGAAAGCTCCGTTGCCGGAAAATTGAATTATTAATTTAGCTGCGATTCGTAACTGTTTGATTAGTAATGACTTATGCTTTTGTGAAATATTTTCCGTAAGGAAAAAAGGTATTTATGGCATGGTTTTTTCCTTTAATGAGTCGTTGACAGATTATACTTGAGAGAACAAAAAAAGAGGTGCTAAACTTGCATCCAAAATCTTTCCTAATCCAATTTCCACTCTTTTAGCTTCTCCCAGTACTGTTCAAGTTTTACTTACACAAAGTTTTCATTTCCGCCTACTATTTCCACAAAAAATACACCACTGGTGTACCTGTATCTTTTTGGGTAGCACCGAAGAAAAAACGATTATTTCTTTAACAAAACTTATTTTCCCATGAGGCCGTTATCCGTACTTTGGATAGCATTGCTATTGTTTTCTTTCAATGCTCTCTCTGCTCAAACCACTTGGACTGGAACTACTAACTCAGATTGGTTTATTGCCACTAACTGGAGTTCAGGACTTCCGTCAAATGCAAATCAACCAGCCACAATTCCCGCTGCTCCTACGAGTGGAAATTTTCCAGACATCACTGCTGCCACTACTATTGACTATCAGGTTGATGTCTTTGGTGGATTGGATATTTCTTCTGCTGTGACCTTGCAATCGGCACTTTTTAGAGTATTTGCGACTTCTGGTCAAGTGGAAGTAAATAGCGGGGCAACTCTACTGATCGATGCAGCTTCTACTATTCAGAACACTGACATCATTAGAATCAATGGTGACTTGATTAATAATGGAACCTATAATAACTCTGGTGGAGGTTTGACAGAAATTTTGGGTAGCGGAGTTTTTACAAACAATGCAAATGTTACCAATAATGATCGATTTGATAACCAAAATTTGCTCCTTAATAATGGTGCTTTTACTAATGCTTTATCCTTCACTAATCAAAGCGATGGTGAGGTAATTAATAATGGTACTTTTGATAACTCCTCCGCTGGTTCTGTTTTTAATAATGGAACTGCTACCACAGCAGGTACTATTACCAACAATGCCGATTTTTTCGTCAGCGGATTGTTGAGTAATGCTACAAATGGTCTAATAAACAACTTTTCATCTTTTAATGTCCGTTCCAATGGAACTGTTGAAAATGATGGTGACATCAATAATTATTCAAATTTCTCCCTTGCGGGAATCTTGGATAATGCGTCTGACTTTAATAATTGGGGGACATTGTTGAATAATTTCGGTAGTAATTTTAACAACACTGGAGTTTTGATAAACTTCCCGTGCGCATTCATCAATCACTTTACCTCCAATGCTTTAGTTACAGGTACAGTAGCTAATAATGGGATACTTTATGAAATTGGTTCAGATGTCGCCGTTGATAGTGGAGACGGAGTAGTATTCACTAATTTCGCTTCTTTTCCAGCTCCGACAGCGCAATGTAGTACTACTGTTTCAGTGGTGCTTTCGTTAACCACAAGCACCGCGATTATTACTCCGGCCGACATTGATAGCATGAGTGTTGCTCCTTATTGTGGTATCGAAACCTATTCATTATCAAGGTCTTCTTTTGACTGTACAGATGTTGGAGTTCATTCGATAGTTTTGACTGTTACGGATACTCTCGGTGCTTCAAGTCAATGTAGCTCTACAGTAACGGTTGTGGATGGACAAGCGCCTACATTTGTTTCCTGTCCAACGAGTCAGACATTCAATTTGCTGGCTGCAACTTGCACCCAAGTAGTAAACTATAGCGTCCCTGTTGCTACTGATAATTGCGCAATGCCACCATCAGTGACACAAATAACCTCTGTTGGTCTCACAAGCGGATCAGCATTTCCAGTAGGAATCAACACCGTGACCTTTGTCGCAAGCGACGGAAGCCTAACGGACACTTGTAGCTTTACCCTTACGATAAATGATTTCCAACCCTTTTCCAATACATTGGTCTGCAACCAAAATGGACAACTATCAGTTGATTTAGATTGCGAATCTGATTTGCACGCATCGATGCTACTTATCGGCGAATATGGCTGTTGGGATAGATACGAAACCACTATCAAAGAAACAGGAGAGACTACCATCAATATCGGTCATTTAGGTCAGTATGTAAACATCATGGTAACCGATACTATCACCGGCAATGCTTGCTGGGGAACCGTATTTATCGAAGATAAAGGAGGTCCAGCAATTTTAAACTGCCTGAATGATACTATCTATTGTATAGAAAGTCCACTTCCAGTCTCTGAAGGAGGAGATATTATGGATCCGATGTTTCAGGACTGTCAGGATATCTCATTACACTTTTATGACAATGTAGATCATTTCGATTGCGCCAGTACCTTTACCAAAGTTATAAATAGAAATTGGATCGCCACTGATGTCATGGGTAATACGAGCTCCTGTATTCAGGAAATTTCAATTCGATCAGTTGATTGGAGTGCAGCTACTACAAACTGCCCAGCTGACTACGACGAAGAATGTGTCGTAGGAGCAAACCAAAGCCTACACCCCGATGTCACTGGATATCCAAGCATCGAAATCGGAGGAACGACCTTCGAACTCAACGACGACATCAACCTCATTTGCAACATAAAAGCCACATTTCGTGATGACACCTTAGCAACAAGCTGCGGTGCTTCTATTAATATAATCCGTACTTGGAAAGTATTGGATTGTTGCGCCTCCAATACCATTTTGTGGACTTGTTCTCAATCTGTGAAATTGACAGATACAACAAAGCCCAACATCGTAATCAATCCTTTATTTGAGGCAGGGATTGATAATGATTATGCCTGCACAGCAAAACCAATATTGCCACCAGCAATAATTTCAGACTGCTCTCCATACGATGTATTGATCATGACTCCCTCCGGAGTAATCAGAGGAAACGGGGGTCAAGTACCTGCTCCAGGTTTAAATCAAGGCGTGAACATTGTTACCTATTTAGTAACCGATGAGTGTGGTAATTCTTCCACAGCAGAAGTTACTGTCAATATTATCGATACGAGACCTCCAACGCCTGTTTGCAAGACCTTCACTACTATTTCCCTCACCACGGGAGGGATTGCACTTATTAATGCAGATAGCTTAAATGCAGGAAGTCATGATGAGTGTTGCCTTGACCCCGCCACGGCCTTCAAGGTGAGAAGATTTGATGATGCCTGTATGGCACCTATGGACACCACCTTCCAGGACTATATCACAGTATGTTGTGCAGACGCATTAGATACCCTTGAAGTAGAACTACAAGTAACAGATTGCGCGGGCAATTCTAATACCTGTAATATCAATCTCTTGATAGACAATAAATTACCTCCGACCATTACCTGTCCAAGTGATATTACCATTAGATGTGATCAAGATTTTAATAATTTATCCCTTACGGGAAATGTTGTATCAACTCCTGCTACACCAAGAGCTAAAGACGGATTTGCAGAAGATAACTGCGGTGCAGTTACAGTAGAATTTGAAGATGATGTCAACTTAGCTTGCGGATCAGGCTTAGTTTTAAGAACATGGGCAGCTATTGACATGACAGGCAACCGCTCTATCTGTGTCCAAAAAATTACAACCTTCAATCCAAGCCCATTTGACGGAGACAGAGACATTGTCTGGCCAAATGATACCATTATCTCAACCTGCAACATATTTCCAGACACCTCCATCACCGGTGTTCCGAATTTTGTTGCAGACATCTGTGACGCAGTAGAAGTCTCTTTCAGAGACGATACCATAAGAACTATCTCAGGAGACGCAATAAGAATCATGCGCATCTGGACAGTTGCAGACCTATGTCAATTTGTACTTAATGACCCAAGCCAACAAGGTGTCTGGAGAGACACTCAGATAATTGAAATCTCTGACCCAATTGACCCAGTCATTGCCGATTGCAACAACAAATTGTTCTGCAACGAAAACCTCAGATGTCAGCCATTAAGAGTGGATTTGAGCATCACGGCAACAGATAATTGCACAGACGATTCGCAACTGACGATTCTTTGGGAAGTTGACTTAAACGCTGATGGAATAGCAGAAACGGGAGCCGAATTTTCAGGAAGCGGAATGAATACCACCAACCGCTATCCAAACGGAAATCATGAAATCTGCTATACTGTAATTGATGGGTTCAATAACCAGACATCTTGCTGTTTCCTTTTCAAGATCATTGATTGCAAAAAGCCAACCGCAGTTTGCCAAGGAAATTCGATTGCAATTATGCCCACAGGTATGGTGCCAGCAAACATTAATCTATTCCATAACAATAGCTCAAGTGATAACTGCACAGCAGAAGAAGACTTACTCTATTCGTACTCTTCAGATGTCAACGATACAGTTCGAATTTTCAACTGTTTGAATGTCGGTAATTCCACGACAGTGGAATTATGGGTAACTGATGAAGCCGGCAACCAACAGTCATGTAATACTTTTGTCGATGTGCAAGACCCAGATGGTGTTTGCACCTCTACAACCAAAGCCGCTATTAGCGGAGCAGTAAAAGACAATAAAGACCAAGGAGTTAGCAACGTCCAAATGACCATCAGTGGTCAAGGAACTGCTACCATTCCTTCTGACAATCAAGGACAATTCCAGTTCTCAAATATTCCAACAGGTTACGATTATTCTTTGACTCCAGTCAAAAATGATGACCTCCGTAATGGAATCTCAACCCTTGACATAGTTATGCTATCCAAGCATGTATTGAATGTGAGTCTTTTAGACTCTCCATATAAAATGATTGCTGCTGACATCAACAGAAGCGGAAGCATTTCAACCCTTGACATCGTCGCACTTCGAAAAGTAGTGCTTCATGTAGCAGACGAATTCCCACGCAACACTTCATGGAGATTTGTGGATAAGGATCATATTTTCCCTAACCCAAAGAAACCATTCGAAACTGCGATTCCGGAAGTTATCAACTACAACAACTTGAGCTACGATGACCTCAGAGCAGATTTCGTAGCAGTCAAAGTAGGCGACTTGAGCGGCGACGCACAGCCAAACGATATCCTCGGTGTGGATGACCGCACCTTCAACGAGTATGTGAATCTTACTATCCATAATCAAACTTTCAAGAAAGGTGAAATTATCACCGTTCCGATTTCGGTCGGAGAAAACGAATCTTTAGCGGGCTTGCAGTCAACTATCAACTTCAATACCAATGCAATGCAATTGGTAGCGGTCGGTGATGGAGGCCTAATTTCCCGCGAAAACCTTGGCTTAACCCTCCTCAATGACGGTGCGATTACCCTAAGTTGGGACAACGCAAATAGTCAAACACTGATACACGGACAAACCTTGTTCAGTCTGCAATTCCAAACACTTGCGGCTGGAAAGCTGAGCGAGTGGTTAAGCCTTTCTTCGTCACACACCACCGCCGAAGCCTATGACTTCGATGGTAGCCTCTATAACTTGAACTTAGTCTATCACGACGACGCGTCAAGCAATAACACATTCGAATTGTACCAAAACAAGCCAAACCCATTTGCCAATCAGACATTCGTTGGCTTCAATCTGCCAGCCGCTGCTCAAGTCACCTTGACGGTATTTGACCTTTCGGGAAAAATCATCCGCCAATACGAAGATGACTTCGCAAATGGTTACAACGAATTCAAACTCGATCAGCGCGAATTAAATGCGTCAGGCGTCCTTTACTATCGCCTCGACACGCCAACCAATTCCGCTACTCGCAAGATGATATTAATGAAAGATTCCAAATAATCGCTTTTGCGCGATACGAATTAGTAACTCGGTTTTTTGGGATTGGGTCTCTCCTCTTTATGAGGAGGGACTTTTTAAAGAACTTTTTTTTTGCCTCCCGAAGCAAGTTCGGGACAAGTTTTCGGCAAATATTCCGAATGATAAAAACAACCCCTTCACACCCTCATTGAAGACAA
>CALCJP010000054.1 GCA_937967625.1 uncultured Saprospiraceae bacterium | reverse complement strand
GTCGAAGATTTGAATCCAATTCGAAGCCGAAAAACTACCCCAAGGGTGAGTGCTGTTGGTGATAGTAAACTGTCCATCGTTTGGAGGGGGGTCGAAGGTGAACCCATAGCCAGGAGCTATATTTTGAAAGTCAGGCGAAATGTTGGGAGCACCACTTCCAAAGTCGCCATCTTCGAAGATATTGATGCCTAAATTGCCCGTACAGTTTTGCCCTTCGGCAAATGAGCTAACAAGCATAAAAAGAAGGATTGCAATTCGTGTTGCTGATTTCATAAATCGAATTTATGAAACCTAAGCTACTTGCCTGTGAAAACGAGGAAGTTTTACTTCAAAAAGTTGCTGACCGTCATTTTCTCCAATTGGTCGTTTTCATAGATGTGGACGCCTTCATCCAATTTTTGGGCGGCTGTTACCAATGCTTGAGCGACGGTGGCGGCTTCGATGGGTTGGAATTTTTCGGTCAATTCAACAGGCAAAAAATTCAAAAACCGACTTAAATTAGTCGCTAGCCTTTCGGCAAACCTTTTCTCCGCCCGCTCTCCCAACAACAACGACGGGCGCGCAATATGAACCGACCAAAAATTGAGTTTTTGAACTGCATTTTCGAGTGCTCCTTTGACCCGTGAATAGAAAAGCAACGAGTCCTCATCCGCCCCAGTCGAGGAGACCAAGAAGAGTTGATTGACCTTATTCGCGGAAGCGATTTTGGCAACGTTGAAATTGTACACAAAATCGACTTGGTAGAATTTTCGTTTCGTCCCCGCCTTTTTCATCGTGGTGCCCAAGCATAAAAACAAATCGTCGCCTTTGAAGAGTTTTTCGTGTTGCTCCAATTCCTCAAAATCAATGATGTGCTCCACCAATTTAGGCGATTCGAATGCCATTTCTTTTCTTCCGAAAACGACGATTTTGGCGTAAGCCGGATGAATCAGCAGGCGCTCTACCACCTGCTTTCCGACCAAGCCGGTAGCACCCACCACGAGGGCAGTTTTTTTGCTTTTTGCGATTTTTATGGTTTTCTTTTTTGCCATTATTTTTGAGACGTGAGAATCAAGAGTTAAGACACAAGATGAAATTAGTCAATCGAAGGTTTCCCCTTTAGGGGACGGAAGGGGTCAATCCACAATTTTCTTACATAAAATCATCTCCGGTTCCAAATATTTCCCATGCTCCCATTGCTCCAATCTTTCTATCTGAACCCAATTATCCCCTTGATTATCAAAGCATTGGCACATTTGTTTGCCAAATTTTTGAGCATAATTTGCATAGTGATATGCCGGAACTTTCAATTCCTCCAGCGCCCAAGTTGCCACTAAAAAACGCATTCCTTTATTGGTGGGTTGGACGTGTTTTTGGACGCTGCGCGGGTAGTTTGGTTTCGCCACACCACTATAATAAAATGCAATCGTTGGCGTCCTGCCATTATACATCGCGAATGACATTGGCTCTGGAAATTTTTCAAAAATGAACAGTACCGGGCAAATTCCCATGAAAACTGCAATCACCCAAAACATTACATTTCTCCGCATTTCTGAGAAATTGAATTCATACTCTTGATTCCAAAAGAGGAGCCAAACCATCACTGCCATGCCTATATTCCAAGGGTAAATGACTTGATTCCATTTTGCGCCGCCAATCATTAAAAGGATAAACAGATGCATGAAAATAGCGCCAATCACGGCAGCCTTTCGAGTACGTTTGAAAAGCAGCGCTGCTCCAATCAGACATTCCGCGAAAGCGGTCAAGTAGCCGATTTGATGGCTTTCGCCAAATGGCTTTGACCAATCGTAAGTGCTAAAAAGCCATGCGTGGACATGGTTGGCATAATGCGGATTCATCTTCTGAATGCCACTCCAAACATAGGTCAATACAAAGATAATTTGAAGCAAAAAGATCGCCTCTTTCTTCGGTCGCTTCCAGCAATAAAGCAGTACCGCAAACGTCATGAAATATTGATACGACCATGCCTGAATTCGCGTGATGTCTTGAATGAAAAGCAGCGTCAGTAAGATGAGCACATTGGCAAAAATAATCTGTCGCTGATAAAATATTATTGCTAAAAGATTGGCTATCAATCCAATAAATAATGCAAAATTCCCTAAATGACCTGCGTCAAATGGTAGAAAGCCAAACATCGGTATCATGAAAAATTCCCGTTCTGCCACGTGCCATAGCTTCAGTGAAATCGAAATCTGTATCAAAAAGCAAATCGCCGAAATGGCAGCAATCCAATAAAGCCCATCCTTCTTAATGGAAAAATTCATGGTTCAAAGTTACACAGAGAAGCGCTGAGTTTTAAAGAGCGAATTAATGGAAAATATAATGCAACATGATCAATGACACCAAAAGCCCCCACCCAAATTGCGAAACAACCACCGAACTTGATTTGAATAAATCTCTTCGCTTTTTAAAGTAAAAATCTGAACCAATCGTAAGAAGTAAAAAAGCGATTATTATCACCCAACCTGCCCGCACGAAGTAGTTCATATCTGGTGCGAAATTTTTGAAAATCAAATGCAAAGGAATCGTAGAAAAGAAAGCCACCAACGCGGCTCGTTTGTTTGGGAAAGCTAAGAATGCAGCCGCACAAATCAGCACGACGATACCGCAATTGATATAGTAGCGCAACTCATTTAAAGTATGCGTAAAGGCATCTTCTGGGTTGTTGAATTTGGCATAAAGCAGCACCAGTCCCATCAACGAACCAGTAATTAGCGATATCAAAATTGTATTCCTTCCCGCGCTAACTATCTGTCGGTCAGTCGCTTGTGGATTAATAAATTCCTTATAGATGTCAATCGAAAAGAGCGTTGCCAATGAGTTGAAAGTAGAATCAACCGTACTCATCAGTGAAGCAAACAAGGCACACAAAATGATGCCCATGACGCCTGTCGGTAAATAATTTTTCACCATATGCGGAAACGCCAAATCAGGATCAGACAAACCATTTTCGCCCAATATGCCCACCAGCGCAATGCCCGGAATGACTATCAAAACCGCCATGACATATTTCATCACGCCACCTGCCATGAGTCCGATTTGAGCGTCTTTCAAACTCCTCGCTGCCAGTGACCGCTGCATGACCGTTTGGTTGGCGCACCAATAGTTGATATTCAAAAGAAACAAACCGAAGATGTGTGTCCAGGGCAGTTTTTCATGATCGGAAGGGAGGTGGAGGTGCATGAGTTCAGGCGTTTTGATATAAAGCTGATTCCAGCCGCCTAACTCTTTGATGCTCACAAAAAGCACCACAAATCCGCCAATCAACAAAATCGAAAATTGAATAATATCGGTTTTGACCACCGCAGCCAATCCACCCAAATAAGTATAAATCGCCGAAAAGATTCCCAACGCAACGAGCAAAAAGGCCACCCGCATAAGTTCACTTTCATGCAAAAAGAGTAAATGCTCCTCAAAAACCTCATGTGCTGCATAAGCGCCCCAAAACAAAGCCGCCCCCAAAGTTATCGTCGCGAAAAGTGCAATATTGGCGAGGGTATAAACCGTCGCTACGGTCTGCCCTAATCGCTTTCTGATGAACTGAGTGATGGTCATTACGCGGTCATTCAGATAGAGCGGCACAAAGATGAACGCCGCCACCAAAATCCCCTGAATGGCATTGATCTCCAAACTCGCTTGCGCTAATCCATAGAGGTAGGCAGACCCCATCATCCCCAAAAACTGATAGCCTTGAATATTGGTCGCAATGGTCGAAATCGCAATCGAATACCAAGGAAGGTTTCGATTACTCAGGAAGTACTCCTCAGGAGTGGTTTCTTTCCCCGTTTTGCCCGAAAGGGCGACAATCATAATTGCAGCGAAGTAAACGAGCACTATGGCGAGATCGAGCATGGGTTGATTTATTGAAAATCAAAATTACTATAAAAATCGAAAATGGATTTTGAGGAGTAATTGGGGTGTGTATTTCAAAATTTCGCTTCTTACGCCTTTCGGCAAATAACTATATTTTTTTCAACTTTACTAAGGTGTCTAACACAACTTACCAAAAAGAAAATTAGAAATTTTGAAGTTTTACAAATCTGTAAGAAATTGGGTTGGTTCCTCCAATTTGGAACTCAGGGAGCATTTCAGCCGATGAGCAAACTAAAACGAAGTCCGAATCACATCATATATATATACTCGATTGAAAAATATCCAACCCACCAACGCAATCATTGCAAAAATGAATATCACACGAATATTGCGCAAAGAATTAGCGAGCCTTTCTCTTTTGGTTTTATAACCTCTTCTTCTGCTTTGACGAATCATGTATTAAAAATTTACTGAAATCTAATTGCCCTCACAGGCGAAATACGCGTGACCAACCAAGTCGGAATCACTAAAAATAAAAGTATCAAGAAAAAGGTGCCGACATTAAGCATGAGGATGTTCCAAAAGTTCAAATCAATCGGCGCAACAGATAAATAATAGTCTGCCTCTGATAGCTTAATGATTCCAAAATGCTTTTGAATCAAACAAAGACTAATTCCAATCACATTGCCCCAAAACAACCCCGCGATGATGATATAGCCGGCGTAATTCAGAAATACCTTACGGACAGACCAATTATTGGTTCCCATTGCCTTGAGCACTCCTATCATCTCGGTTCGTTCTAAAATCAAGATGAGCAAAGCCGTGATCATATTGATAATCGAAACAACCAACATGAGCGCCAAAATCACTTTTTCGTTCAAGTCCTGCAAATTAAGCCATTCGAAAATAGGCGGTATTTTTTCGCGAATCGTTTCGGCGTAAAGGTAGTTTTCGAGTGCGTTGTAGTCGATATATTGGGAGATGATATCCAAATCATCAATGTCTTCAACAAAAACCTCATAGCCCGAAATCTGATTTTCATTCCAGCCCAACATCTCCTGAACGATACCGATATTGACCAAGGCGAATTTCTTATCAAACTCTTCCAGCCCCGTTTTATAAACTCCTGCCACCTCAAAACGAAACGGCATCGGCTCGCCATTCACAATCGAATTGACGATGAATTTTTTGCCAGTGTCCGTATTCAATCGGTCAGCAGTCGTTCTTGAAATCAAAACTTTCCTTGCATCAAGAGAATCTTTGGTGTCAAAAATTTCGCCTTCCTCCAAGTAGTCTTTGAAAAAATCCCAATTGAAATCAGTATCAACACCTTTTAGGATGATTCCTTCGATTTGCTTTTTGGTTTGAATTATGCCCGGTTTCATCGCGAACGATTGGGCATGTTTGACCCCTCCTTCTGTCCTGTCCTCAACTTCCACACTCGTGAATTGAATGCCTAAAAACTCCATGTAGCGGAGATACTCCACCTTATCGACATTCATGATACTCGAATAGAGCGCCGGGTCTTTCGTCATCGGCGACCCTTCCAACATCGAACGATTTGAGTTTATATCCGTAATATGAATATGTCCCCAAAAGCCAAAGATTTTATTGGTAATCTCTTTTTTAAAACCCGCAATCAAAGAAGAAGTCGCAATCATCACGGTAAGGCTCAACGCCACGGCAACCGTCGCGATGAGAATGATGAGCCGAGTAAAGGACTTTTTGCCTGAACTGGAGGCTCGTTGCGCTATGAATCGTTCGAAGTTCATTGAATGGGCGAAGATAGAGTTTTGTTGGTTGTTTCGCCGCTTTGCGGCTGATTGTTTCGTGGCTTCGCCACTGATTGTTTCGCTTTGCTGATTGTTTTGTGACTTCGTCACGGATTGTTTGATTGTTGCGCCACTTCGCGGCTGATTGTTTCGTGGCTTCGCCACTGATTGTTTCGCTTTGCTGATTGTTTTGTGACTTCGTCACGGATTGTTTG
>CALCJP010000053.1 GCA_937967625.1 uncultured Saprospiraceae bacterium | reverse complement strand
GGTTTGCATGGCGGTTACTGAGCCACAGGCGCCATTGCCATTTGCCGTAAGGCTGATGGTTCTTTGGTCGCCGGGGTTGAGTCCTGTTACTTCAAAGGTTGTTGTGCTTTGTGTGCCTTGTGGTACGCCGTCGATTTCTATGGTGTAGTCGGTTACACCTGCTACTGCGTTCCAGTTGAACGTGATACTATTTTGGGTCGGCGCGCAGGTGATGACGGGCACTTGTAGTGCTGTTTCGACTTCGGTGGTTTGTGTTTCGGTTTGTGATGTGCAGCCGTTTTCAGTGACTTGTAGCGTGATGTTTTTTATGCCCGGGGTCGCAAAATTGACTTGGTGGGGTCCGTTGGTATTGGCGCCTCCGGTGCCGCTATCAAAGTTCCAAGTGTAGGTCGCTGTCGTCGCGGCATTGCCCGTGTAAGTTATGGTACTGGCGTCGGTTTGACAGATGGGGGTGGTCGTCGTGAACGTCGCCGTTGGATTGGCATTGACTGCTATGGTTTGACTGCCAGTGAAAGTGCAGCCGGCTTCTTCGTATTGTACCGAGATGGTGTTGGTACCGATGTTGGCTTGGCTTGGGTCGAACTGGTCATTCATCACGCCGGGTCCGCTCCACGTGAACGTGCCGCCACCGACGCCGCCGGTTTGCGTGGCGGTCAGCGTGATGGTATTATCGCTTTCGCAAAATGGTCCTTGTGCTGTCGTGCTCAGGGTCACTGGTGGGCAGGCTTGCGCGGTGCAGGTTTGTGTAGCAGTGGTGTTTGAGCAGCTGTTGTTGCTGATGGCAGTGACTTCTATCGTTACCGATTGACCGGGGGTTAGACCCGTTTCGGTGAGCGTTGTGGTGGTTTGATTGTTTGCTGGATTTCCATTTATGCTGACGTCGTAGCTGTCAGCGCCTGCGATGGCATTCCAGTTAAATTCGATTTGGTCGATTTGTTCGTTGCAACTGATGACGGGGGTTTGCAGTTCGGCTTCTACTTCAACGGTTTGGGTGCTTGCTTGTGACATACACCCGTTTTCTTCAACCGTTAGGGTCACGTTTTTGGTGCCGCTGCTTGCCCATTGGATGTTGTGCGGTCCGGGTCCCATTACGCTGGCAGGGGCGCCGCCGTTAAAGTTCCAGGTGTAGTCGGCGGTTGGAGTCGCGTTGCCGGTGTAGTTGATGGTACTCGTGCCGCTTTCGCAAATGGGGGTGGTCGCAGTGAAGGTGTTTGTTGGCGTTTCGTTGACTTCGATGTCTAAGGTTTCTGTGTAGGTACATACACCTTCGACGTAAGTGGCAGTGATGGTGTTGATTCCGAGATTGGCGGTATTCGGGTCGAACATGTCATTTGTGACGCCTGTGCCGCTCCACGTGGTGGTGCCGCCGCCGGTACCACCTGTTGGCGTTGCCATTAGCGTGATTGGGCTTGAGTTGGCGTCTCTACAGATTGGTGCTATTGGTGCGATATTGACGTTGACTGTCGGGCAGGCTTGCGCCGTGCAGGTTTGGGTATTTGTGCTGTTGGGACAGGTGTTGCTACTGATGGCGGTCACGTCAATGGTGACTGTTTGACCAGGGGTTAAGCCGGTCTCGGTATAGCTTGTTGTGGTTTGATTATTTGTTGTTCCGTTGATGGTGACATCGTAGCTCGCTGCGCCAGGAATGGTATTCCACGTGAACTCGATTTGGTCGATTTGTTCGTTGCAGGTGATGACTGGGGTGGTGAGGGCTTGCTCAATGGTGACTGTTTCGGTGCTTGGTGTGCTGTTGCAGCCGTTTTCTTCAACGGTTAGGGTGATGTTTTTGGTGCCGTTGGTTGCCCACTCGATATTGTGGGGACCAGGTCCAGTGACTGCAGCGGGGGTGCCACCATCGAAGTTCCAGGTGTAATTGGCGGTAGTTGCTGCATTGCCGGTGTACGTAATGGATCCTTGGGTGCTTTCGCACAATGGGGTGGTTACGGTGAAGGTTGAGGTTGGCGTATTGGTGACTATGATGTCGAGGGTGCCCGTGTAGGTGCAGCTGTTTTCCACGTAAGTGGCAGTAATCGTATGGGTGCCTGCGCCTGCTGCCGTGGGGTCAAACATATCGTTGGTCATGCCAGGTCCGCTCCAGGTGTAGGTGCCGCCTCCTGCGCCGCCCGTTTGGTTGGCAGTGAGTTGAATCGGTTGGGTATTTGCCGAAAGGCAGATATCATTTATGGGCGTGATGGTGACGGTGACCGTTGGGCAGTTTTGGGCAAAGCAGGTGATGGTTCCGCTGCTCGGCGGACAGGCGTTGTTGCCGCCATTGGCAGTTACGATGATGGTGACGGCGTCACCGGGGTTGAGTCCGCTTTCGGTGTAGGTCGTGGTGGTTTGGTTGGTGATGGTGCCGTTGATGTCGATGTCGTAGTCGGTGGCGCCGGGGACTGGGTTCCAGTTGAACGTGATACTGTTGCTGGTCTCATCGCAGGTGATGACGGGGTCATCTAAGGGTGCGAAGACTTCAATAGTTGTAAAATCTCCATCAAAAAATGGGTTGATTTGACATGGTCCGTTTCCGTCTGGATTTAATGGAATGTACTCTACGGTAATGGTATTGCCTACGTCACTAAGTGCAGGGGTGTAAATTGGGTTTTCTACTAAATCATTATCGAAGCTTCCGTTTCCGTCATGAGTCCATTGTCCAAGTCCTTGGTCACCTGAAAGCAGTTCGATATAGCCTTCGAGTTGTAGCATAGAGTCTTGGCAGATTTTGTGATCGTCGTTGGTGTAGATTTCGGTATAGGAAACGCAATCAAATATTTCAAGTGTAAAGGTGGTTATGTTTGAACAGCCAATATCGTCTGTAGCGGTATATTGAATGGTGACTTCTCCTGGATATTCGCCAGTAACTTCGGGTTGATCTGAGGTGTCATCATCAAAGGTTATTGAGCCATCGCCTCCTATCTGTTCCCAAAAGTGGTCAGAGATATTGAAGGGGGCATTGCCATTAAAAAAGGCAAAATCTTGAACCAAGAGTTGATTTGGACCTGTGATCAATAGGCTGCTAAGATCTTCTCCAACTTCAATGTCAAAAATACAATCGACTGAATTGGTACCATCGGAATAGTTATAAATGACTGTCGAAAAACCCGAGACCGTTGCGGGATCTCCAGAGATGGGACCAGAGACATAGGTACCTGATAGACCTAAGCCGCCACAGTTATCCATAAATGTTGGTTCATCATAAAAGATGACATCGCCAAAGCAAAATTGATAATCTCCGGTTTGGGGACATTCGTCTTCTTGAGGTGCTTCGTCATCTCTTACTTCAACAGTGGTGGAGCATGGAGCGGAGATGTTGCCGGCGTCGTCAATAGCTGTTAATGTGATGACATTATTGCCGAGATCCGGGCAGTAAAACTCTTCTTGGCTTAAAATGAAAGTCAGACTAAAGCTGCAATTATCTGTTGAATTATTGTCTACATCTAAGGCGTCTAAGTAGGCATAACCATCTGAATCTAAGAAAAGAACAAAGGGAGAACAATTGACTATGGGTGCCTCAGCATCTTCAACTGTTACATCAAAGGAGCAGCTTTCAGGTCCATTGCCACTAGGATCGATATATTCCCAACTGACAATGGTTGTACCTAATGGAAAGGTGGCGCCTGATGGGAAGCCAGCAACTAGGGTTCCTTGAAGGGCAGTGCCGCCACAGTTATCATTGAATTCATGGCTATATGTTACAATGGCTTCACAGTTTGTGGTATTTACTGATTCGAAAATACTTGTCGGACAGAGGTCAACTGTCGGTGGATCTACATCTTCTATCATTACAATAGAGGAACAGTCGCTCGTAGCTGCAGTCACTGGGTCTTCAGCTGTTAAAGTCACTGTATTAGCTCCTATATTGGTGCAACCAAATGTATTAATGTCGATGGATAGATTAGGAGCGCCACAGCCGGCAGTACTGCCATTGTCGATGTCTGCTGCAGTTATGCTTGCCATGCCCGTACCATCTAACTGAACAGTAATATCTTGGCATACTGCCATCGGAGGATTATTGTTTTCTACCACAACGGTGACAGTGCAAAAATCGCTATTACTACTTGCATCGGTGGCTGTGAGAGTTACTGAATTATTCCCAATGTCTGCGCAAGTAAACATCGTGATATCTAAACTTAGCATTGGACTTGGATCGCAGTTATCGAAAATACCACCGTCTATATCTGCTGGGGTGATCGTCGCAGTACCCGTCATATCTAATTGCACTGTAAGGAAGTTGCAATACAGAGTCGGGGCTCGATTATCTCCTACTGTTACATTACTGGGAGTACCCGTAGTTGATAAACAACCAATATCATCTAAGGCAGCAGTAACCTGAAAGGTATAATTCCCATCTGCAGGTGCTGTAAGTACATAGCTTTCCCCACTTGAATTAATAGTAGTGGCATAGTTGCCGCCTAATCCGTCTTCAAAATCTATACTTAATGGATATGCCACTGAGGGATCGGTAACATTAAAAAATAAGGTGACATCATCGCCAGGGCAGGCACAACAGCCCACACTGACATTTACATCAAATGTGGGGCAAGCTGCGCCACAGCTACAGTCTGATTGGATGGCATCGTTGCCGCTGCCAGCATCGCAGGGAGCTCCAATTTGATCCATGCCGTTGCAGAAGTTAGTGTGGTCGCCTTGCCAAGGGAGGAGGGGGTTGTTAAAAGAATTGTAGGATGCAAATGCACAAACAAAGGCAGGGTAGCACCCATAGAGATTATTATCAGATATATTCACATTTATTCCAGATGGCATAGAAGAAATAGGAGCTAGTAATACAGAGATGTCCTCAGAAATCATATTATTACTGGCATTAAAATCATTAATTGAAGGATTATTTGATATATCTAAAGTAGTTAATTGATTCCACTCACAAAAAAAAAGGTCTAATAGTGTATTTTGAGTCACATCAATACTTGCGATTGAATTATTATTTACATATAGTATTGTAAGCAACGTATTTTGGCTAACATCTATACTTGTTAATTGATTGCCGGCAACTGACAAGTATGTAAGTTGATTATTTTGAGATACATCTAATGTTGATAATTGGTTAATTGCACAATTTACAAAATTAAGAGAAAGACATTGAGTAATATCAAGAGTGCTCAATTGATTAAACCTACAATCAAGAGTGACCAAAGCCGTATTTTGGCTTAGGTCAAGGTTAGTTATCTGATTATTCGAGCATAATAAACTAGTTAGGTTAGTGAAGTCCTCAATTCCTGTCAAATCGGAAATATTTTTACTTTGTAGGTTTAAACCACTTGTTGCCGCAGCATCCGCAGTCCACATCTGCCCATTAACCACCCCATCAGTATCAATTCCTTGAGCAATCAACTCAGTCTCAAAATTAATATCAGGAATAGAGGTTATCTGCCCAAACACATTTGCCGAAAGGCAAAAGAAGAGAAAAAGAGGCGCCAACAATTTTATTTGAAAAGATATTTTGGTGGATGGAAAAGGGGTGCAAATAGCTTTACAACAAAGCATACGCAAAGCGTAACACGGGGTGTTAAATTGTTTCATTTTATGGGGAACATTTGGTTTTTAAAATTCTGGGTTAAATCAGATATATTTATAGGTAGCAAATATAACAAATAGCCTTGTCACAAAAAATAAACCTTAGATTTTTTCTCATGACAAAATACCTACCGACAAAAACTTGCGTTTAACCCCAATCATCTCTAATTTAGACTTATCCATAAATTACGACATCAAACCATGCGATTTTTGCTAAAAAAAGGTTGGTTACTCTTGGGAATAGGTACTTGTTTGATCAAGTGTTTTGCCTCGGCGGAGTGGATAGAATCGAGCTATAGTCGTGGGTTCTTTTTGACGATTCGGGAGGGAATTGATGCGGTGGTTCCGCAGGTTCCTTTTGCGCCTTTTTATTTGTTTTTTCCTTTTGCGTTTTTGTTGTTGGGATATTGCTTTCGGCATTTGAATCATGCGCCGTTGGCATGGAGGAGGCGTTGGTGGCGTGTGGGTGGATCCTTGCTCAATTTTTGGGGTGGATTGACGTTTTCGTTTTTGCTGCTTTGGGGATATAATTACAATCGAACTCCAGTGAGTGAGACGCTTGGGTTTTCGGATGAGGCGCTTTCGTTGGTGCAGATTAAGGAGGAATTGACTTATCAAACCGGTATCATCACGCAGATGCGGGAAAGCATTTCCGTTAAGGAAAATTTGTTGGATGATGAGCCGGTGACGGGGGCGTTGACGCCTGATAGTCTCAATGTTAGAATGCGCAAATCATTGGAGGAAGTTTTGGCGAAATATGACTATCCGACTGATGGTTCGGTCAATATCCGAGAGCTGCAACCGGAAGGGATTTTGTTTCGGTTCAATGCGTCGGGGATTTATCTGCCGTTTACGGGAGAGGGGCATATTGATGCTGCCTTGCACCCGCTTCAAAAGCCATTTGTCATCGCTCACGAAATGGCGCATGGCTATGGGTTTGCGGATGAGGGGACTTGCAATTTTTGGGCGTATTTGGCATGTATTCATAACTATGATTTCTTTGTGAGATACACCGGGCATTTGGCGTATTGGCGCTATTTGGCGTCTGCTTTTAAGCGCCAAGAACCGGAGGCATACAACCAGTTTCGAGGGTCGCTTCCGCTGGCAATTCAGACGGATTTGAATACTATCAATGAGCGATTGAAGTCCTATCCGAGCATTTTCGGAGGCAATGACAACTTTGTTTATGATTACTTTTTGCAGGCGCAAGGCATTGAGGAGGGGTTGGCGAATTATGACCAGATGGTGCCGTTGGTGAGGAGTTATTGGGTGAAGATGCGTCCTTGTTTGTCGCAGCCGTAGTAGCACCCAAATTTATTTGGGTGTAAAGTTTTCAAATCCTTTTGTAATGAGGCGAAGAGATTCCACCCTCTGCCTTCCGGCATCTCCCTCCAAAGGGAGACAGGTTGCGTTTTAAAACTTATGAAAAGAGAAATACTCGTTTTCAATATTCAATTTTTGGATTCTACTCCGATTGTTCCAACCCTTCTTTCAATTCTAAAAGCGAATTTTCAAGCTCCTTCATTTCCTTCGCCGGCACCCCCATTCTATCACATTTCTTTTTGAAAACATCCATCACATCGAGGTCTTCCAAATTGACAGATTGCGTAAACAAATCTTTTCTATCCACCTTTCGGTAAATGCGAATTTTAAGGATCTCAAGATGTAAATCTTTGGCAAATTCGCGAATCTGCGCGTCGATGTCGGGAGCAACTTCTTCTGCTTCGACGATGACTTCTACCCACGGCAGGAGTTCTTCTTGATGCCTTTCGGCGAAAGCCGTTAGGTTTTTAAAAATGTGCTCTACCCCACCCGAAATGGTTTTCAATCTACGGAACGGCGGGACTTTTATATCAGAAATTTCTTTGATTGTATCTTTCTGAAAATCAATGAGATAGATTAACTTCTCATCTTTCGTTTCCGAAAAACTGAGTGGAATAGGCGAACCTGAATAACGCACATGAGTCAAGCCACCAATCACCTGTGGGCGATGGATATGCCCCAATGCTACGTAGTCAAATTCCTTTGGAAAGTCTTTTGCTTTGATGTTGGATTTGTCACCGATATAGATGTTGTTTTGTTTGTCGGATGCTTCTGCGCCCATCGCATATAAGTGTCCTGTGGCGACGACTGGGATTTTTGATTTTTTGTATTTTTTGACGGCTTTGCCGATGGTGTGATAGTGGTCGTAAATGCCTTTTTTGATGCGTTCGATTCGTTCTAAACCGGACTCGCCGGCAGTGGCATAGACCAAATCACGATCACGCAAAAATGGGACAGCAGCAACAACCAATTCGATATTTCCTTTGGCGTCTTTGAGTTCGATGATTTCGTCGGAGAGGTCGTCTATTTCCGTAGCGCCAACTACGTGGACATTGAATT
>CALCJP010000052.1 GCA_937967625.1 uncultured Saprospiraceae bacterium | reverse complement strand
AAGAATGTTCGGGGCTTCAATACTTCGACGGGCAAGTTTGGGCATTGAATGATGGCGGAGATGGGCCGCAGATTTATCAATTGGATACCATTGATGGATCAGTCATCAGAAGTGTTTGGATAGAAGATCAGACACATGTAGATTGGGAAGACATGGCGCAAGATTCTTTGCATTTATACATCGGAGACTTTGGAAATAATCTCGGAACGCGAAGGAATCTCAAAATAATCAAAATCAAAAAATCTGATTTGACAGAAGACTCTGTTCAGTCTGAAACGATATTTTTTGACTTCGCAGACCAGACTAATTTTACCTCTCGAAATCGAGCGCATAATTATGATTGCGAAGCCTTCTTTTTTTACGAAAGTAATCTATATCTCTTCTCAAAAAATTGGCTCAATAATCAAACCCGCCTCTATCAATTGAGCGCTGAACCGGGTACTTACTCGATTTTACCAATAGATTCTTTTAATGTCAATGGGTTGATTACCGCAGCCGACATTTCCCCGAAAGGGGACCATATCATGCTATTGGGCTATCGATCCAATACCAATACTTTTATGTGGTTACTCTTTGATTATCAACCTTTTAAACCCTTTTCGGGAAATAAGCGACGCATAAAAACCGGTACCTTTCTGACCTCCGGTCAGGTAGAAGGAATTTGCTTTCAAAGCAACGATGAGGGGTTCATTGGATCGGAGGAAATTACCATCATCGACCCGAAGTTGAAACATTTTAAAATCGGTCAGTGGGTTGAGAATCCGATGACCTACGCAGCCGGCACGCCCAATGAGCCACCACTGCATATTTACCCAAATCCGTTTAGAGAGGAGTTGTTAATTGACGCCAAAGTTGATGGCTACAAAATCAAAAAAGCAGAGCTATGGAATTCATCGGGGCAATTGGTCAAACGAAAAAGAAAAGGGATGAAACGTAAGATTCGATTTAACGGATCGAAGGTGGCAAGTGGGACTTATGTCTTGCGGATTTATTTGAAAAAAGGAGGGGTGGTTTCGAGACAGGTGATGAAGTTTTAGTAGGTTCAAAGTTCAAAGTTCAAAGTTCAAAGTTCAAATTGGGGAAGCTAATTTGAAAATCAAAATTTGTCCCAAAAAAAATCCCATCCTTATGAAAAGAATGGGATTTTTTTGTTTTGAACCTTAAACGTTCAACCTTGAACTTTCAACTTACTCGTCTCCAGCAAACATTGCCACTAATCGCAAAATCTCTACATACAACCAGACAAGTGTAATCAACAGCCCCATGCCGCAGTACCATTCCATATATTTTGGAGCGCCTTGTTTTTCGCCTCTTTCAAACATATCGAAATCTACCAAAAGCATTAGAGAAGCCACGATGATGACACCTATGCTAATAGCAATTCCTATTGGAGTTGCTTGATGTAGGTGAGGGACTGACATTCCGAAAAAGCTCATTGCAAAATTTGCGATATAAAGCAAGAAAATCGCACCCATTGCCATTACGACAACTCGCCTGAATTTATCGGTTACTACAATTAAACCAGATTTATATACCGCTAACATGGTGAATAAAACGCCTAAAGTAAGCGTAATCGCTTGGAAGATGATTCCTCCTTCAAATCCAGCGAAAGCAGCAGAAATACCGCCTACGAAAAGTCCTTCCAAAGCTGCATAAATTGGAGCTAAGGTAGGGGAGAGGTGAGGTTTGAAAGAAGCAAAAATGACAACTATCAATCCGCCAATCGCTCCACCCATTGTAAACATTGGGTTAGCAAAATAATATCCATAAAAGGCAGTCATCAACATGATTCCTGCTAAAATGAATGTTTTGTTTACTGCACCACTGACCGTCATTCTTTCAGAAGCCACATTGATGAAATCATTATCAAGTACATCTTTGTTTTGATCTGATTTGACGAAAGTCTCCTCTTTCATGAATGGATTAGAAGACTTGTTTAATCTGTTAAACATAAGTTTAGTTTTTAATGGTTTGAGAAGTATGAATACTCAAATGTAAATATAATTTTCCCTGATTGGCAAATGCCATCTTCCTTTAAACGCAGGAATTTGACTTTCGTCAAATAAAAACGGGCAAACCACGATGATTTGCCCGTTTATTTCGACGAAAGTCGGAATTATGCCTTCCCAATAGCAGACAAATATCGTTTCAATTCTCTTTTTACTACTGGGAATAAGAAGAATAATCCAATCATATTCGGGAATACCATTGCGAAAATCATCGCGTCAGAGAAGCTCCAAATAGAACCCATATTGGCAGCTGCTCCAATTATGATAAATACGCAGAAAAGGATTTTATAAACCAAATCGGCAGTTGCTCCTCTTCCGAATAAAAACTTCCATGATTGCAACCCATAATATGACCATGAAATCATGGTAGAAACTGCAAATAAAACTACTGCAATGGTCAAGAAAACATTGGAATAAGGAATATACTGAGCAAATGCCTGAGCTGTGATACCGGCACCTTGATAAGCAACTCCGTCAATCATCACCGCGCCACTTCCATCTGCACTCACATCGACTCCGTACTCAAAAGCACCTCCATTGTTGAAAATAATGATAACCAAAGCAGTCATCGTACAAATCACAACAGTATCAATAAATGGCTCCAACAATGCCACCAAACCCTCAGATGCTGCATATTTTGTTTTAACAGCAGAGTGAGCGATTGAAGCAGAACCTGCACCTGCCTCATTGGAGAAACAAGCTCTTTTGAATCCAATCAACAACACACCTATCATCGCGCCAACCGAGGCGCGTGGGCTAAATGCTTCCGAGAAGATTTGCATGAAAGCATCATCTACATAGGAGAAGTTGGAGATAATAATGTAGAGACAAGCGATGATGTAAAGCAGCGCCATGAAAGGAACGACTTTTTCTGTTACGGAAGCAATTCTTTTGATTCCTCCAATGATGATGATTCCCACAATGATTGCTAAAACAACTCCAATCCAGAACCCTGCACCGGTAGAAGTTAATCCTAAGAGGTCTTTCAATACAATAGTTGCTTGATTTGATTGAGCGGCGTTGCCACCTCCAAATGAACCTCCTATGCAGAAAATAGCAAACAAAACCGCTAAAACCTTTCCAGCAGAAGCGAAGCCTTTTTCTGCCAATCCTTTTGAAAGATAATACATTGGACCTCCATATACGGTTCCATCTTTGCCGATGTCTCTATATTGAACACCGAGTGTACACTCCACAAACTTGGTGGACATCCCTAATAAACCACAGATAATCATCCAAAAGGTAGCACCAG
>CALCJP010000051.1 GCA_937967625.1 uncultured Saprospiraceae bacterium | reverse complement strand
CCGAATTGAGAGAAATTCAAAACCATACTGCCTCGCAAGTCTATTCAGAAGATGGCGTCGTGATGGGCAAATATTATCAACGCGAAAATCGGGTGAATGCTGATTTTGGGGAGATAGCGCCGGAAGTGTTGCAAGCTTTGGTAGCGACTGAAGATGCGCGTTTTTTTGAGCATGATGGTATTGATTTGCGCGCAGTGATACGCGTCTTTTTGCGCACAATTTTAATGCAGGATGAATCAGGTGGTGGCGGAAGTACGCTGAGTCAGCAATTGGCAAAAAATCTTTTCAAACGGCAAGACAAAGGCATTTTTACGATACCAGTAGCGAAGGTGCGCGAGATGTTTATCGCACGCCGTTTGGAGAAATTATATGAGAAGGAGGAGTTGCTTAATCTCTACCTCAACACCGTTCCTTTTGGCGGCAATATTTATGGAATTAAAGTCGCTTCGCAGCGCTTTTTCAATACTTCTCCCAAGTATCTGAAATTGGAGCAAGCAGCCGTTTTGGTCGGCATGCTCAAAGCAAATACCTACTACGACCCCAACCGAAATCCAGAAAATGCACTTGCGCGTCGCAACACCGTGTTGCACCAAATGGAGAAGTATAAATATTTGACGAAAGTCGAAAAAGACTCGCTCCAAAAGCTGCCACTGCAACTTGATTTTCACCCCGAAAGCAATAACAAAGGATTGGCGACCTACTTCCGCGAACACTTGCGGCAAGAGTTAAAAGATGTACTGAAAGAACATCAAAAACCTGACGGCTCGATCTATAATATTTACACCGATGGCTTGCGGATTTATACGACAATTGACTCGCGATTGCAAGGCTATGCGGAGCGCTCAGTGGGGCAACAGATGAAAAAATTGCAAGCGCTTTTTGACAATCATTGGAAAGGCGATCAACCATTCGATAATCAGACTTTGACCGCCGCCAAAAAGCTTTCGCGCAGATATAAAGGGTTGAAGAAAAAAGGCATGTCTGACAAAGAAATTGATGCCGCTTTCGCGGAAAAACGGTTGATGACTATTTTCGATTGGAAAGAGGGCACTGCCGAAAAAGAGTTATCTCCTTTAGATAGCATTCAATATTATCTGACGTTACTCAATGCCGGTTTTTTTGCAATGGATCCTCAGAGTGGAAAAGTGCGTGCATGGGTCGGTGGTATTGACCATCAATACTTCCAATATGACCATGTGAAATCGACTCGGCAAGCAGGTAGTATTTTTAAACCAATCGTTTATACCGCTGCTTTGCAGGCGGGCGTGGCGCCATGCAACTATGTCGATAATTTTCTGACAACCTATACAGATTACGAAGACTGGCGCCCCGAAAATGCCGATGGCAAATACGGCGGCGTTTACTCCATGGAAGGCGGATTGAGCAAATCTGTCAATACCGTCGCCGTCGATATGATTATGCGAACGGGCGTGGACTCCGTGATTCAATTAGCGAAAACTTTAGGAGTAAGTACGGACATTCCGCAAGTGCCTTCGATTGCGCTGGGCGTGGCGGATGTGTCGCTTTTTGATATGATTCAGGTCTATTCCGCTTTCGCGAATGGCGGTTATAGAGTGCGTCCGAAATACCTCTCTCGAATCGAAACTGCCGATGGCAGAGTCATCGTCGATTTTGAAAGAGCGCAAGATGAAACTTTAGAGCAAGTGCTTCATCCTGACGAGGTCGCTATCATCAATCGCATCTTGCAAACTGCTGTCAATGAAGGCACGGGCACACGCCTCCGCAGCGAGTTCGGACTTTGGAACGAAATCGCTGGAAAAACCGGAACGACTCAAAATCAATCAGATGGGTGGTTCATTGGCTATACGCCCAAATTGGTTGCAGGTGCATGGGTCGGTGGCGAGTTTCCGCAGATTCATTTTAGAGATTTGAGTTTGGGGCAGGGAGCGAAGATGGCATTGCCGATTTGGGGGCAATTTTATCAGACGCTTTTGAAAGATAAAGAATTTCAAAACTGGCAGGGCGCGAGCTTTCCGCCGCTATCGGATAGCTTGGTGGTGGCATTGGATTGCGAGCGCTACCTTGAGCAGCGCCCAGGCACTATCGATACTTTGAGTAATGATGGCAGAGGGATTTGGGATGACGTATTGGGCATTTTCCGAAAGGAAAAAAGAGACTCCGTGCAAGCTGACGCCAGCATCAAAAAAAGAGAACGCCGCACCAACAAAAGTCAATCAGATCGCTCTCGCGAAATCGAACGAAGAAATAAAAAACTGGAACGCAAACGCACCAAAAAGAAGAAGCGCAAGAAGTTTTGGGATAAGGTGTTTAAGAAGAGAAATTAGTTACTTAGCCTAAAATTGAGGTATGCTTGAGAAATCCTATAAAGCCATAGCAACAAATAAGCAGAAGGCATATTTCTTTTATAGCGAAGGCAAGAATGGACGTATCCCAAAGGTGGTTCTTTTTCAACGGAAGGAAAATCGATTCAATATTGTCTTAGCGGATGTTTCTGATGGTAGAATCAATGATAAGGTTGCAACTGGTAACAATGATGCGAAGAAAGTGATTGCCACCGTCATTAAGTGCATCTATAAATTTTACGAAAGTCACCCTAACGCAGTATTAGAAATAAAACCGGTTGATGAAAAGCGAAAAAAGTTTTTTAATGCCATATTGAAGAGAAGGCATATTGAATTTGAGCAAAGCTTCCAAGTGTTTGGTATATTTGAAGGGAGAATAGAGCATTACACTCCTGAAAAAGATTTTGACTCCTTTGAAGTCATTTTGAAAAATAGAGAAGAAATATCATGACAAAAAATACATCTAATAAGCAATATGACGATGATTTTATGGAAATCAATGCTTCCAATAGACATTTATTTTCACAGGAGGACCAAGCTGTTTATGAATTACTACAAAATAAAACCTCAGAGGAATTAGCTCCTGAAAAATATCAAAAATTTTTGGAAAGAAACCAAGAAATTGATGAATTGCTACGAAAGCAGGTTATTGACATATTGGAAGACCATCCAGATTTTAGTTTTCGAGAGGTTTTGATCTCTTATTTAAATACCTGTTCCAACGAAATTTATTCTGGCTTCTTGGTAGAGAAAATCAAAATTATAGAAAAGACTTATCTTCAATTTCAATTGAAATAACTTAACTTATTCTGTGAGCTATCTTATCAAATAGACAACCGCAATCTACTGCCCCTTAAACGAATTATAAATCGCCATCCCTTTCTTATGAAAATGCTCAATCGTAGCAGGTGAAAGAAGCGTATTGGTTTTGTAAAAAATCATGTAATAACCGATGCCTTCCAAAGTCCAATTTTGCTCCACAGTGAAGAAGTGTAAAATTTTATCGTTCATCAGGTGGCGCATGCGCTCTTCGTCAGAACTTTGAAGCAGATATTGATCTGAAAATTTTTCATGCTCCACGAAGTTGATGTCCTTCTGCATGCCCAAGTAATTTCCGACCTTATGGAAAAACGTCTCCGGCTTCATCAAGAACTCCGGCAATCCTAAATGCTTTGAGTTGATATGAAAAACGGTTTGAACGAATTGCTTTTTTGAGCTGCCTGAACCTCGCGTGTAGGCATAATCAAAGATATAAATCTGCTCTTCCATGAATGGGTCTTTCCATTCCATGAGATTAAAGATTTGCTGATTTTTGCCAACGCTACATAATTCGAAATCTAAAAGACGACTCTTCAATCCCCACTCATCGGAATCGTGATAGGTCATTTTCATCCACTTAGCATATTGCTGCATGTAGTGGCGGCGTTTTTCTAAATCATAGGTCATGTAAGCAAATGTAGGATTTGCAGTCCAAAATTCATGAATTTCAGGATGATTTCACTAATCATTGAAAATTTCGAAAGAGGAAAACTATTTTTGCCGTCTAAAGATGTTCATAGAACTATGAAGAAACTGCTGCTTATCCTATTTGCCGGTCTCCTGTTAACTCAATGCGTTCCATTTGAAAAAGAAATTCTTACGGAAATCAACATGGACATTCAGGATCGCCAACTCCAGAAGATTTACACCTTTCAAGACCAACGATTGGCAGATAGCCTCTATCAATATTTTTGGCATATTGATCCCTCCTACCGGTTGCCGGCAGCGATGGCTTTTGGTTCGCTGAGAGATAGTACAGCATTGGATAGCCTTGCGGCGCTTCTGGAAGATCCGATTGATGAGGTGCGCGCTGCTGCTGCTTTTGCCATCGGTCAGATCGGTAGCAAAAAAGGCGAATTACTCCTCTTCAAATCTTTCGATCAAACGGATAGTGTCGGCTTAGCCAATGTCGCCATCCTCGAAGCAGTAGGAAAGTGCGGCACCCAAAAATCATTGGAAGCATTAGCAGGCATTTCTACCTATACTCCAAAAGACACCAACCTCCTCATCGGGCAAGCCTATGGTTTGTATCGTTTCGCTTTGCGCGAAATGACGACCAAAGAAGGCACCCAACACATGATCAAATTAGTGACGGATGATGATTATCCAACACTCCCACGTTTGATAGCCGCTCACTATCTCGCGCGAACCAAAGAATTGAATTATAACTTGAGCGAAGATGGAGCAGATTTGGTAGTCGCCTTCACAAAAGAAGAAGATGACAATGTTCGCATGGCGTTAGCCACAGTGGTTGGGAAAACCCAATCCGAAGCCGCTAAGGAAGCATTGTTAGGGCTTTTAGGAGCAGAGCAAAATCATCTTGTCAAGTGCAATATGATTAAAGCACTGAGTAATTTTAAATATGAAGAAGTCAAAGAAGCCATCACCAAAACACTAAAAAATCCAAATGTAAATGTAGCCACTACGGCTGCCCAGTTTTTTTTGGATCACGGGGTGCCTCAAGAGGCAAGAAGTTATCAGCGAATCGCGAGAGACACCTTCCCCTGGCAAGTTCAGATGAAATTAAATGCGGCATCAATTCGCCACATGCCTGCCTACATGGAAGAGACTCGCGGCTATGTCAACTACCGAATCAGAAGACAGTTTGAAGCCTCCTCTAATCCATACGAAAAAGCCGCTGCACTTTTAGCTTTGGGTGAATTTCCTTGGAATTATCGCTATATCGGAGAGAAGGGATTGCTTTCTGATTTTCCAGTAGTTAGAACTGCTGCGATTCAAGCACTCTCAATAATCTGCAAGCCAGAAAATTTCAATAAATATTTTGGAGAAGGCAACCGAAAAGTGCGCAAAGATATTTTAGCCAATTTGACAGAAGGCATCAAAAATGGAGACCCTGGTGTGATTGCCGAGGCAGCGCCAATCCTTCGACAAAAGCACCTTAATTTTAATGAACTAATTGATAGTCTCAATTTTCTCCAAGCAGCTTTGAATAAACTCAAATTACCCGCACAGATTGAAACCTACAATGCCCTCAACGAAACCATTCATAAGTTAAATTACGAAGCGGGCTTTAAGCCCAAAACGCCCGACATGAACAACCCCATCAAGTGGGAAACACTGAGCGGCATCAAGGAAGACAGCAAAGCAACGATTCGCTCCAAAAAAGGAAATATTGTCATTCAACTCTTTCCGAACGAGGCGCCGGGTTCAGTGGCGAATTTCGTAAGACTGGCTCGCGAAAGATTCTATAATAATAAAAACTTCCACCGAGTGGTGCCCAATTTTGTCATACAAGGTGGCGGCAATAGAGGCGATGGATATGGCGCATTGGATTTCTCCATAAGGACTGAAAATTCCATGTTGCATTATGATGACGGCGGCTATGTCGGAATGGCTTCGGCCGGCGACGATACAGAAGGGACGCAATTTTTTATCACCCATTCGCCAACTCCTCACTTAGATGGTCGTTACACCATCTTCGGGAAGGTTACCAAAGGCATGAATGTCGTCAATAATATTCAGCAAGGTGATTTGATAGAAAAGATTGAAATTGATTTTTAGTAACACCCTCCCGATAGCTATCGGGATATTTGGGCGATCTTCTCCCTTTCGGGAAATAAAAGAATTTAACGCCCCAGCGGGGCGACATCTTTGTAGCAATTGTGATTTATAGAAAAGGCGTTCCAGCGGAACGCTATCTAAAAAACTGTTTTCAAAGATATCGCACCTACGGAGCGAAAAGACGGAACGAATAATTATTACTACAAAGATTTTGCTCCTAATGGAGCAATTTTTAAGATAGCAACTACATTTCACGAAAGTAATTTTCTCCCTTTCGGGAAATAACGATATTTCGCGAAAGCGAAAAAAGAAAACATTCTTAGAGAATCTCGTGGTCAGTTCTAAAATTCAATTTTATTGACCGAAAGGGAGAAGAAAATTGAATTTTGGAGCTGACTCAATCACGAGATTGTATAAGAATCATAAAAAATATATAAATGAAATCCACACCACTTACAAACACACATATCGAACTGGGCGCTCGCATGGCGGAATTCGCCGGTTACAATATGCCAATCAGTTATGCAGGCATTAGAGAGGAGCACGAAGCCGTGCGAAAAGGCGTCGGCGTTTTTGATGTCTCGCACATGGGTGAGTTTATCATCAGAGGCAAAGAAGCGATGGAACTCCTCCAAAAAGTTACGAGCAATAACGTCGCAAAACTCGAAATCGGCGACGCACAATACTCTTGCCTACCAAATGATAAAGGAGGTATCGTTGATGACTTATTGGTCTATCGCCTACCCGAAGAAAACTGCTCAGAAGGCGAACGCGCCTACATGGTCGTCGTCAACGCTTCCAATATCGAAAAGGATTGGGACTGGATTGAAAAGCATAACACCTTCGATGCGAAGATGATTAACATTTCTTATCGCTCCGGTTTGTTGGCAGTGCAGGGACCTGATGCGCACGAAGCTATGCAATCATTGACTGACGTCGATTTGGCGGGCATGAAATATTACACTTTCGTGAAAGGTAAATTTGCAGGCATCGATAACGTCATCATTTCTGCGACAGGTTACACCGGTTCAGGTGGCTTTGAGTTGTATTGCGACAATCAAGACATGAAAGCCCTTTGGGACGCCGTCATGGCTGCCGGAAAAGATTGGAATATTCAACCCTGTGGTTTGGGTGCGAGAGACACGTTGCGCCTCGAAATGGGCTATTGCCTTTACGGCAATGACATTGATGACACCACCTCACCAATCGAGGCAGGTTTGAGTTGGATCACAAAAGTGAAGAAAGGAGATTTTACGAGCCAAGCTATTTTTGCAGCACAAAAAGCAGAGGGAACCCCTCGTAAATTGGTTGGTTTTGTTTTGAATGATCGACGCGCGCCAAGACATGATTATCCGATTGTCAATGAGGCAGGAGAGGAGATTGGAATCGTAACTTCAGGAACGATTTCGCCATCATTGGACAAACCGATCGGCATGGGTTACGTCAAAAAAGAATATGCCAAAGAAGGCACAAAAATCTTCGTCATGGCAAGAAAGAAGCAGTTAGAAGGAACGGTTTCAAAACCTCCATTCTATAAAGTATAAAAACGGACGACGAATTACGGACGACGAGAGACGGATAAACTATTCAGAAGACCTTCTGTTGCACTAATTAAATACGTTGATTTGCTTCCGTCCACCGTAAGCCGTCAACCATCAACCGTTAAAAAAAATGGAATATCAAGAAGGACGCGATAAATTCATTCAAGCATGGGGCACCCTCGGTACCCAA
>CALCJP010000050.1 GCA_937967625.1 uncultured Saprospiraceae bacterium | reverse complement strand
GGCAAAACTTTGGGCGTCATCGGCTTCGGACGAATCGGGCGCGCTGCCGCTGCGATGGCAATGGGCATGGGCATGAAAGTGATGGCTTTTGACCCATTTATGGATAAAGCAACGCTTTCGCTAAATATCGGAGATCAGACCCATAATGTGGAAGTAACGACAGTTCCCAAAGCAGTTGTTTTGGCGAATGCTGATTATTTGACCTTGCATGTGCCTTCGATGGATAAGCCGGTAATTGGTGCTGAAGAGTTGGCTCAGATGAAGCCTACTGCATTTTTAATTAATGCAGCACGGGGTGGAGTAGTGGACGAAGATGCACTTTTGGCAGCCTTAAATGATGGCAAATTAGCAGGTGCTGGTTTGGATGTTTTTGTGGGGGAGCCAAGTCCTCGCAAAGACCTTTTGACCCATTCGAAAATCTCTGTTACGCCGCATACAGGTGCCTCTACATTGGAGGCGCAGGACAATATTGGGATTGAGTTGGCAGAGAAGATTATGGCAAAATTTAGTTGATCCCCTTTCGGGAAATACAATAATAAATATCAATTGGGTGGTAATGTAAAATTATCACCCAATGTTATTTTGCGTAAGCAAGAAAATAATTAGGTAGTCATATAATTTCTATGGAACAATTTTAGTTTAAAATCAGTGTACCTATCACTCTGATGTTCAAATTTATTTCGCGAAAGCGATATTACAAATAATGATATTTAAAATACGTATATTTCGCTCTCGATTTTTATACATACAAAACCACAAATCGAACATCCAAAAACACGAAATTATGTTGAAAAAATCTCTCTTCTTTCTCTTCTCACTTTTGATTGGAATCTCGTTATCTGCTCAAGAAACCGGACACTCTAGTAGTGATGACTCTGAATATGAAAAAGACCCGAATGAATTCATGAAAATTCGAAATTTGAAAAAAATCAATTCGGATCGTCGTGATTTCTCTCCTCAATATTACCAAAATGGGATAGTATATGTGACTTCTGCTACGAAATCAGCTAAAAAGGATAAAAAGACAGGTGATAACTATTATGACTTGTTTTATGCGGAATTTAACGAAAGTGGAATGCCGATGTCTCCTCAAAAATTTGGGTTTCATATCAATTCAAAAGTTCATGAGGGACCGACCTCTTTTAGTAGAGACATGAAAACGATTTACTATACTTCTAATAGTGCCACTAAAGGCTACAAAAAAAGCAGCCAAAGTAAAGCCCAGCATACTTTAAAGATTTTTGAAGCAAAAAGAGGCACTCACGATTGGCAGGATGTCAAAGAACTTTCGTTCAATAGTGAGTCTTATTACTGCCTTCATCCGTCACTTTCTCCCGATGGACGTAAATTATATTTCGCCTCTGATATGCCTGGAGGATATGGAGGTTCTGATTTATATGTAGTTGAGAAAATGGGCGCGGGTTGGGGTACTCCTGAAAATTTAGGCCCTCGAATCAATACCAGAGAAAACGATGCATTCCCGTATGTACACGAATCCGGTAAATTGATTTTTTCTTCTAAAGGACATTTGTCTAAAGGAGGATATGACATTTATGTGGCGGACATTTCGAGAGGTTTGAAAGGAGCAGAAGTCTTGAACTTAGGGGCGCCTATCAATACTGTTAAAGATGATTTTGGGCTGGTAATGAATAAGGATGGAAACCAAGGTTTCTTTTCAAGCAACCGAAACTCGGGAAGTGGCGCTGATGATATTTACTATTTGGATGCACCATTAGGTCTTAGACAGGCAAGGGCTGTAAAAGAAAAAGATATTTCAATTTACGTTGTAGATGCTTATTCCCGGAAAGGGATCAAAAATGCCAAAGTGAGGGTGTTAGAGCAATCCGCGGATGGCTTTTTGGAAGGAGATGAAGTGTATGACATAGAGATGGTTCCAAGCCCTAATGCAGAGGGAGAGTTGGTTTTTAAGTTGAAAAGAAAAGACGCACTTGATATGAATAGCAACCTCGTAAAGCGAACCACGCCAGAAGGGGAAACTTTATATTCCTTCCAAGATGGAAAACGATATATCATACTTGCTTCTAAGGATGGTTATCAAAGTGCAGATAAAATGTACGTCGCAAATTCAGTTGGGAACAAAAGAGTTGAAATTGCGCTCTCTCCGCAAGCATGTGTAAATGTGAGAGGGGATGTCGTTTCATTAGATAGTGGAAGTCCACTTTCTGGTGTCGATTTGATAGTGACAAATAAAAGCAACGGAAAGACTCAAAATGTAACGGCTGGTGGTGATGGCAAATTTACAGTGTGTGTGCCTTCTGAATGTGATTATGAAATTCGTGCATCAAAGAATGGATATTTGACGAGTGCTTCGAGTGTATCGACCATTGGGCGAAAGCCAGGAGCAGGTGTCTCAACCAATATTGGGATGGCTCGTGAAAACGTATCGGTTACCAGCACCACAACGGCTGTAAATACCGGAACCACTGCCCTCACAAGCGGTTCAATCAACACTGGAGATGTCATCGAACTTCAAAATATCTACTATGATTTTGGAAAATCAACCATTCGTTCAGGTGCAGCGAGAGATTTGGATGCGCTGGTGGTTCTAATGAAGAAATATCCATCAATGCAGATTGAATTGATTTCTCACACGGACAGTAGAGGTTCTTCTCAGTTTAACCAAAATCTTTCATTGAGTCGTTCGGAATCTGCGCGAACTTATATTATCAATCGAGGCATTAGCCCAAGTCGAATTAAGGCTTTTGGATATGGTGAAAATGAGTTGCGAAATGATTGTGTTGATGGAAGAGACTGCTCAGAGGAAGAGCATGAATACAACAGAAGAACTGAAGTGAAAATCACTCGAATCGGTGAGGATGTTCAGGTGAAATACCGAGTTCGAAAACCATAGTTCAGTATGCAGTTTGCAGTGAAACAGTGGGCAGTTTGTGGTAACTTTTCGGTTGCACCCAAACTGCCCACTTTTTCTTGCCTACCTTATCACTGCTCTCTTTTTTCTGCTA
Source organism: uncultured Saprospiraceae bacterium (assembly GCA_937967625.1). Taxonomy (GTDB): domain Bacteria; phylum Bacteroidota; class Bacteroidia; order Chitinophagales; family Saprospiraceae; genus JAGQWW01. The sequence goes on along the minus strand of CALCJP010000050.1, from coordinate 11,356 downwards.
AAACTGCTTGCTGCAAAACTGCCTACTTTTCCCCATAACCTGGTTTCCCCAAAAGCTGAAACATATTTTTCTTATATGCCTCAACGCCAGGCTGGTCAAATGGATTTACTGCCAACATATAGCCACTAATCGCACATGCCTTTTCGAAGAAATAGAACAAATAACCCAAATGGTAAGGCGTTGCTTCAGGAAGTTGAATTTCTAAGTTAGGAACACCTCCGTCGATGTGTGCCATTAAGGTGCCTTCTTGCGCTTTTTTGTTGACGTAGTCGAGGGTTTTTCCTTTGAGGTAATTGAGTCCATCGAGGTTCAATTTATCGGCTTTGATGGTAAGGTCTTCTTCTGGTTTGTCAATGGAAAGAAGGGTCTCGAAAAGGTGTCTTTTACCATCTTGAATGTATTGACCCATGGAGTGCAGGTCTGCCGTGAAATTCGCGGAAGCGGGAAAGATACCCTTCTGATCTTTTCCTTCGCTTTCGCCATATAATTGTTTCCACCACTCCGCAATGTAGGTGCAGCGCGGCTCATAATTGATGAGCATTTCGATGTCTTTTCCTTTTTGGTGGAGGATGGTTCTTGCAGCAGCGTATTGGTAGCAAGCGTTTTTGCCGAAAGGCGCATTAAAATCAGTCATGGCCGCTTTAGCACCTTTCATCAAATCATCAATATCGACACCCGCACAGGCGATGGGCAACAAACCGACTGCCGTCAAAACAGAAAACCTTCCGCCTACATCATCGGGCACCACAAAGGTTTGGTAGCCTTCTTTATCTGCCAAAGTTTTGAGAGCGCCTTTCTTTTTGTCGGTGGTGGCGTAGATTCGATTTCGGGCTTCTTCTTTGCCGTATTTATCTTCCAATTTCTTCTTCAAAAAACGGAAGGCAATGGCAGGTTCAGTCGTTGTTCCTGATTTTGAAATCATGTTGATTGCGAAATCACGGTCGCCAATCAATTCGATCAAATGAGTCAGGTAGGTGCCCGAAATGCTTGTGCCGGCAAAATAGATTTCAGGTCCATTCCTTTTTTCTTTTGGAAGGTTGTTGTAAAAAGAATGGGTTAGGAATTCGATTGCTGCTTTTGCTCCCAAATAGGAACCTCCAATACCAATCACTACCAAAACATCGGCTTGCTTCCTAATGGTCTGAGCTGCTTTTTTGACGGCTTTAAATTCAGTTTTATCATAGTTGCGTGGCAAGTTGACCCAACCTAAGAATTCATTCCCTGGTCCTTTTTTGGATTTTAATAATTTATGGGCAGATTCAATCATTGGAGTCATTCGTTCCATTTCTTCTGAGGTGAGGAAATTTTTTGCGCCTTCGATTGAGAAATTTAATTTTTTCATTTTAAAGTATTGAGCGATTTTAATTTTAAGTTGCCGTTCTGAGTACAGGACAAAATATAGGTTTACTAAACTTCGCTTTCGCTAAATGCACTGATTTCAATAATTCGCGAGTTTTTTAAAAATTAAGTTTAGTAAACCTCTCTTTTCACTTTTGTCCTGTACTTAGGTTGCCGTTGTGAATTGTGATAACTCGGCAACCTGGCAACCATGGACAAACTATCATAAAACTGTAAAAAAACAACCTTTGGGTTTCAATCACGAGGAATAAAACCTAAATTGAAGTGCGAAGAAAAAGAATCATGTGAATATTGAAGGTGCTTAGATGAAAAAGATTTGCTACATCATTGGATTTTTATTTTTAACCCTTTCGACAATGGGGCAAAATCCGTTGGAAAAACGGGTTTCGATCAGTTTTGAGCCAAGTGATTTGGGGACTGCATTAGAGACGATTGGAAAATTAGCGAAGGTAGAAATTTCATATAGCCGCAACATTTTGCCTGATTCGACTTTCGTCGAATATGATAGGATGGATGTGCCCCTTCAAGCGGTTTTTTCAGCGATTTTTGATGGAACGGATTTGGACGTTAAAGCAATTGGTGAGCAACTCGTCATTTTCCGAAAGGAAAAAATAAGCTCTAATGAAAAATATACGATCAGTGGCTATGTGGAAGATGCCGAAACAGGCGAACGACTTCTCGGAGCCAACATCTACAACACCCAAGGCGAGCAGGGGACTTACTCTAATTCTTTTGGGTTTTTTAGTTTGACATTGCCAGAAGGAGCGGTCAATATTGTGATTTCCTACATTGGTTTCGAAGACTTTCAAATGCCGCTCAAACTTGATAAAAACATCTTTCGCTCCTTTCAGCTTCGGCGCGATCTTCTTTTGGGAACAGTTGAAATCAATTCTAAAGACTTTAAAGATAATTCGAATCCCAACGTAGAGCCGGTTTCCCCAAAGGAAATCGAACAAATGCCTACGATGGGAGGCGAGACAGATTTGATGCGCGTGATTAATATGAAATCCGGGGTGCAATCTGGAGCAGAGGGAGTAGGGGGCATTCATGTGCGAGGTGGCAGTTCTGACCAAAATTTGGTGTTGCTGGACGACGCTCCGGTCTATAATCCGACGCATACTTGGGGGGTGTTCTCGGTGTTTAATAGTAGCGCAATTCAGAGCGCTGATTTTTACAAAGGTGGCTTCACTGCAAAGCATGGCGGACGACTTTCTTCAGTCACGGATATCCGCACCAAGGATGGCAACAAAAAGAAATTCGGCTCAGAAATCGAGATGGGTCTCCTTTCAGGAAAAATCTCACTTGAGGGACCGATAGTGAAAAATAAGGCAAGTTTTTTCTTGAGTGGAAGGCGTTCCTTTACAGATGTCTATTCGAGAATCTATTATCAAAATCGAAGAGAAAATCGAGGAGAAACAGGGACTATTCGATATTACTTTTATGACTTGAATGGAAAGTTGAATTTTCAACTTGACGAAAAAAATCGATTTCATTTAAGCTATTATAGCGGGAAAGATGTCTATCGAGATGAGGCGATTTTTAGCACCCAAGTCATTGATACGAGCACGCTCGATCAGCGGTTCTTCAATCAAGATTGGGGCAATCAAGTAGCTGCTTTTCGCTGGAATCGAACCTTCAATAAAAAACTGTTTGGAAATCTTACTTTGACCTATAGTCGTTTCGATTATGCCTCGACTGACCGTCGAAATATCGTTTTGCGAAAGCTTGGGGTAAAGTTTTTGGAGCTATTAAATTTAGATAGAAAAAACTCAAATATTGAAGATCGAACTGCCAAAGTTGATTTTGATTATTTCCATAATCCTTCTCAAACTTCCAAATTTGGTTTGAAATTTACTCGCTATCGTTTCCAACCGGGGATTGTGGACATCTCTGAAGATATTCTTGACACTGGGATTGACGAAGAGACTATTGAGCAATTAGATGCCTATTGGCGTCTTGAGCAGCTTCAACCAGAAGCTTTTTCCATCTATGGGGATCATGAAATGCAATTTCTCGAAAGAGGAAAAGTAGGAATTGGGCTGAATGTACCAGCTTTTAAAATTCACGAAAAAATTTGGCAAGCGATTGAACCAAGAATTCGACTGAATTGGAGATGGACGGACGAACTGTCCACTGGAGGAAGTTTTGAGCGCATGACGCAGTTTCTTCATTTGCTTTCGCCAAATGTAATTGGATTGCCCACTGATATTTGGGTGAGTTCCACAGAAAATATTAGACCCCAAACTTCCATTCAATACTCACTTTGGTTGGCGTATAAAAATTCAAAATCCTTTGAATTTAAGGTGGAGGCATTTCATAAAAACATGAATGATCTCATCGAATTCAAACAAACCAACACACTCGAAATCAATGCAGCCAACTGGGAGCCAAATGCAGTAACTGGAGTTGGTGAATCAAAAGGAATCGAAGCTCAAGCAGCATTTCGATTTGGGAGGTTAGATGGACAAGTCAACTATACAATATCTAAAACGACTCGCCAGTTCGATGAGTTGAATTTAGGACAAGTTTTTCCTTATCGCTATGACAGGAGGCATGTCGGTAATGCCTTGATTTCCACTGCTTTAACTGACAATTTTAACCTCTCGGCGACCTTTGCCTATGGTTCAGGTTTGGCGATTTCGCTTCCAGTGGGGAGTTACGTTTCGGTTCCGGGAGTCGATCTTCCGCCGATTGATGTTTTCACGGTTACGGAAAGAAATTCGGTTAGAATGCCAGAATACCATCGACTTGATTTTGGAGCGACCTATAGTTGGCAAAGCAGCCAGTTTAAGGGTACTCAAAAAATCAAATTTGGTATTTATAATGTTTACTTTCGTAAAAATCCCGTTACCTATCAATTGGGAGCCGATCGTCGATATGAGCAATTATTTGTTCCGCCATTTATACCAGCGTTTAGTTACGTTTTGAAAATTTAAGTGGTTTTATTTCACGAAATCTTAATATTAAAGAATAAAATTTTGTAGTTTTGTTGTCATTAAGACTTTATTTATGAAGCAGCTGTGCCACCTTTTAGTATTCTTCTTTTTAGTCCTCTCATTCGGATGTGTTGAGCCGATAGATGATCTTCCATTTGCTGACGCAGAGGTAAAATTAGTGGTGACCAGTGAATTTACCAATGATTTAAACTTTCAGGTAGTTGTTTCAAAAAGTCGTTCTTTCGTTAACGGAGCGCCTTCTGTCCACATCGAATACGTTGACAATGCAGAAGTAAGTATTTACTCAAAAGGAGAACTTTTGGAGGTGCTTACCTATTTTCAAACAGGCGAAAAAGGGCAAACACCCTGCTATGGCTCTTTAAATCTCAAAGGAGATGTAGGAGTGAAATATCAAATCAAAGTCGAAGCTCCAGGTTTCCAAACCATTACTTCTGAAGATCAAATTCCTTTCCCTTCTAAAATAAACGGCACACAGTTTCAGGTAGATGACAACGGGCAGGAAAGTTTCTGGCTAACCTTAGAGATTACCGACGAAGATCAAATCGCTGAGAATTACTTCTTTTTGAATATCTATCAATTGGTTCGGTTGCAAAACGACGGCGGAGCTATTCAATCTAACTTCGAAACCAAAAGCCTTCCTCTACAGCTCTATAATTTCAACCCAGAACAACCTGTTGAATTTTATCTGGACAACCGAGGGGCACTACTTTCTGATAAGTACTTTAATAATTTTTCAAGAGATTTTACTTTCAAAACCTATTTAGATTATTTGCCCAGACATGGCAATTATGGTAAAATGGTTTTGGAGTTAAAGACTATCAATAAGAGATATTACGATTATCTACTTAACTTGAAAAGGCAATATTCAGGTTCAGACAATCCCTTCTCCGAACCAGGTGTCGATCACTCCAATATCGAAAATGGTTTCGGATTTTTTGCGGGTTTTAGCACCGCAACAGATACGATTCTCATCAAGAGATAACATCACTTCCTTTCAAAAAAATGGGTATTTTTAGATAGATAGAGTTCAATTATTTCTATCCCATCCGTGATACTGTATATTTGCAGCTCCCACGCTCTACAAAGCTATCTCACTAATTCATTTCCTATTCAAAGTCTCGCTCAACAGTCTTATTTTATTTCCAAAATAATAAAAGAACTATGAGCCAATTTTATCTCAAAAGCAAAACGATTTGCTTTTCGATGTTTATCTGCCTGATTTCCTATGCCCAACCCACCAATGTTTGTTTGCCATTTGATTTAGCGATTCCAAGTGAGCTAAATATTGTAAACCCAAATGCAGTTCAATCTCAGTGCGACCATTTAATTTTCAGAACCTTTGATGCTGCCATTTTCGCGTTAGGCAGCTCCTTTTTTTATTTCGCTTTCGTGAAATAATTTCATTTCGCGAAAGCGAAAAAACAAAATACCTTCTATTTTTGCGCCCTAAATTGAAATTTGATGAGGCGCAATCTTTTGCTTTTTTCATGGCTGTTTTTTTTCTCCCTTTCGGGCAATGCCAATCCAACGGAGGCCTTTCAGCAAGGCAATCAGTTTTACCAAAAAGGGGATTTCGCGAAAGCGATAGAAGCCTATGAATCCATTTTGGCAACAGGTGACATTTCAGGTGAACTCTATTTCAATTTGGCAAATGCCTACCTGAAAAATAACCAAACCGGCAAAGCAATCCTCAACTACGAACGAGCCAAAAAATTCAGCTCAGACGAAAGCCTCCAAACCAACTTAAAAATTGCTGAATCGGAACGAGTCGATCAAATCGAGCCGCTCCCTCCGTTTTTTGTAAAAAAGATATGGTCTAATTTCAGAGACCTTTTTTCGTCAACAGCTTGGTCGGTTTTGACCCTTCTTTTTCTTTGGATTGGATTAGGGTTACTTGCGCATAAAGCGTTGACTAACAAGGCGTTATTGCCCGAAAGGGCGCTAAAAGTCACGGTCAGTTTGGCTTTGTTTGCCTTTTTGATTTCTATGGTGATGGCTTTCGCCAAATACAATTTCGAGTCCACCCACCAATCAGCCATCGTCCTGCAAAAAGAAACGGAACTAAAAGAAGCCCCTGATAAAATCAGCCCCCAAATCATCCCGTTACATGAAGGCACTAAGGTCGAAATCATCGACCAAATCGAAAGTTGGTATAAAGTCAGATTGGCAGATGGAGAAATCGGTTGGATGGATTCCTCAGTTTTGGAAGTGATTTAGAATCAATAAATATAAAAAGACGTTCATTAATATAACTTTCAATTTTCAAGGGGTTTAAACCCCTTGAATCAAATTTAAAAAATAAAATCATGAGAGTCGCAGTAGTTGGAGCCACAGGTTTAGTAGGCACGAAAATGAGACAAATTTTAGAGGAAAGAAACTTTCCTATAACGGAATTTTTTCCAGTCGCCTCGCCTCGCTCAGTAGGTAAGAAATTGAATTTTGCTGGAAAGGAATATACCATCATCGGCATGGAAGAGGCAATTGCGCAACGCCCTGACATCGCTATTTTTTCAGCAGGTGGCGGAACCTCCAAAGAATGGGCACCGAAATTTGCAGCAGTCGGCTCGACTGTTGTGGACAACTCCTCAGCGTGGAGATACGACCCGACCAAAAAATTGGTCGTCCCTGAAATCAACGCTCACACCCTGACCAATTTGGATAAAATCATCGCCAATCCAAACTGCTCAACCATCCAAATGGTCGTGGCTTTGAACCCACTTCACCAAAAGTATAAAATCAAAAGAATCGTCGTTTCCACCTATCAATCCGTTACGGGCACAGGCGTCAAAGCCGTCACCCAACTCGAAAACGAACGAAAAGGAATCGAGGGAGAAATGGCATATCCGCATAAAATCGATATGAATGCGCTCCCTCACATCGACGTCTTTTTGGAAAATGGCTATACCAAAGAAGAGATGAAAATGGTTTGGGAAACCAAGAAAATCATGGGCGATGATTCCATCAAACTAACTGCCACAGCAGTTCGAATCCCAGTAATGGGCGGACATTCCGAATCAGTCAATGTCGAGTTCGAGAATGAATTTGATTTGACGGAAGTCAAATCCATCTTAGAAAACGCTGACGGCGTCACCTTGATGGACAAGCCCGAAGAAAACAGCTACCCAATGCCACTCATCCATGCGCACGAAAGCGATGAGGTGTTTGTGGGGAGATTGAGAAGAGACGAATCTCAACCCAACACGCTCAACTGCTGGATTGTCTCAGACAATCTACGCAAAGGTGCAGCCACAAATGCCGTCCAAATCGCCGAGTATTTAGCCGCAAATAATTTAGTAAATACAGAAATTTTAGAAGTAGCTTCTTAATCTTAATGTCTATGTTGTTTTATAAACATCGGCAATTATCGTAAATACGATTCATGAATCGTCTTTACAATCGGATGAAATTTTAGAAGAAGCTTCTTAACCTTTTTGGGTTTTCTGCGTTGACTAAACTTTGCTATTAAGCACGCATTGCAATATTTCGTTATATTTGTATTTGCAGCACAAGAAAATACGACTTTAAGAAATTCATATAAGATTTATTTTACAAGTACAATATTCGAATCCTTACACTGAACATTGAATTTAATAACTGTAACTAATTGAAATCATGAAGACCAAGTTGGTACTAATGGGCGCGGACGCCGAAGACAAGAAAATTTTGATCGCCATGGAACTCGTCGTGGCTGAAAATCAAGTAAAAACCTGGATTTTTCCAGAATCAATTGCCACTCCCGAATTTGAGGACATCATGATGAAGGAATGGCGAGTGGGCAAGGAAGTTGCCTTTCCAGAGGGTTTTACGCTCACCGAAAAAGAATTATCTGTCACAGATAATCTCCTTCCAGAAGACATCAAAACAGACAGAACGGATTTGGTCATGAGAGCGCAAACAGAATGGGCTTTCATCGTTTTGAGCTCAAAAATGAGCACGATGTTCCAAAATGAATTAGCGGATTTGAAAGAAAAGGTCAAGTCATTGGATCAGTATGATAGCGCTGTTTGGAATGACCTCAAAGGCTTTTGGGGCAAGGTGCAAAACCAGATGAAGGAGCGAAATCTATTTAGAGAACACGCTGACCAACTCAAAGAAGGAACCAATGAGCTATTCTCTGAAATGAAGGAGATGAGCACCAAAATGGAATCTGAGTTCAAATCAGTTTCAAAAGAAGCTTCAACTGGCTTAATGGCTGCCATTCAATTGGTAGAGGAAAAGTTAGGATCGGGCAACGGTCGTTTGGCAGTGCTCTTTGAAGACCTAAAAAATATACAGAAAGACTTTAAGGACACTAAATTGTCTCGTGAAGATCGCTCTGCGATTTGGGAGCGCTTGGATAAGACCTTCAAAGCAGTGAAGGAAAAGCGATTCGGGAAGCAAGAAGGAGACGACAGCGCATTGGGTCGCACCAACAATCGCCTCACCGGTTTGCTCAAAGCTATCGACCGCATGGAGAAATCCATTCACAGAGACAAAGACGATTTAGATTTTCAAAATAAAAGAATCGGCAGGTCTGACAATCAGTTAGAAGCGCAGATTAGAGTGGCAAAAATCCGCATGATTGAGGAGCGAATCCGCTCTAAAGAGGAGAAGTTGAAAGACATGAAATCCACTCAAGCGCAGTTGGAGAAAAAGGTCACCAACATCAAAGTCAGAACTGAGAAAGAAGAAGCAATGGCAAAAGCCAAAAAAGAAGCAGAGGAAAAAATTGCTTCTAAAATTGACGAAAGTCAAGAAAAAATTGCTCCTGAAGATGCTGAAAAATTAGCCAAAGCCGCTGAGAAAATCAAAGAAGGCAAAGCCAAAAAGGGAAGTAAGAAAAAAGCTGCTGCCGCAGGCGCTGCAAGTGTTCTCGCAACTGCCGCCGCTGCTGCTGCCACAGTTGAAAAAGGTGCGCCAGTAGCAAAAGAGGCTGCAACCGAATCTGCTGCCGCTTTGGAAGAAGACTCCACCATAGAAGCCGTCAGTACCATCGTGAGCGAAGGCATCGAAGACGCAGTCGATACCTTGAAAGCCATCGCCGCTGTGGTGGGTGGAAAGATTGAACAGGCAGTGACGACTTTGCAAGAAGACATCAAAGAGGCTGCTAAAGAGGTAGAAGAAAAAGTAGAGGAAGCAAAAGCAGTTAGCGAAGAGGAATAGTTTTTTCCCCCTTTCGGGAAATGAAAATACAGAGGGCAACTTTCAGTTTGGAAGTTGCCCTTTTTTGATCGAAGTTCGAGCGGAGCCGAGAACGCAACAGAAACTATTAATTTTCACGATTTCGGTTTCGACTCCGCTCAACCTCCGGTTTTAAGTGCGTGCCTTTTGTAAAACGGAATATCCCCTTTCTCCATTTTATCCGAATTTAGCACCTTTGCCCCATGAAGCTGTTTGGATATATTTTATTTCGACTGATTGCCGCTTTGTTTTGGCTGATTCCGTTCTGGCTGCTCTATCGCATTTCCAATGGAATAGCATGGCTGCTCTATCGCGTCATTGGTTACCGCAAGGAGGTGGTTGTCTCGAATTTGAAACGATGTTTCCCCGAAAGGGGAGAAAAAGAAATCGAAACCATCGCCTGGAAATCTTACCTCAATCTTTCTGACATCATTCTGGAAACCATCAAAAGTTTCACCATGCCGGTGGCAGCGGTTGAAAAAAGGTACGTCTTCAAAAACGCCGAAGACATCAATAAATTCACTGACCAGAACCAACCCGTCCTCATCTGCGGCAGCCACTTCAATAACTGGGAATGGGGCGTCCTGACTGCCAATATCGATTTCACGGGTCAAGCGATTGGCGTCTATAAACCCCTGAAAAACAAGGGGATAAATAATTATTTTAATCGAAAACGAATGCGTGCAGGCATGCAACTCATCCCCATGAAGCAGACGTTTGATTACGTTGCCAACCATCTCAATAAACCCAATGCCTACTTTTTCATCACCGACCAATCGCCTGCAAACAAAGCCCGAATTCATTGGGTAGATTTCATGGGCAATGATACTGCCTGTCTCTCCGGCGTCGATACGCTTGCGCGAAAATTCAATATGCCCGTCTTTCATTATGAAGTCAATCGAATCAAAAGAGGCTATTACGAAGTCGAATACACAGAGGTGTGTCTTGACCCTTCTGACCAAAAAGAAGGCGAAATCACACAGCAATTCATGAACACTTTGGCGGCGGCATTGAGGCGCGCTCCCGAGAGCTGGCTTTGGTCTCATAAACGATGGAAGAAAAAACGAGAACCTGAATTGAGCAAATAAATTCAATAGCCGTGAATCGAATTCCTATATTTGCCCCAATTCAAAAAATAGCGAGAAGTTATGTATCCTGATTTATCCTACTTTTTTCATGATTTGATTGGCACACAGCCGGACAACTGGTTGAGTATTTTCAAAATGTTTGGCTTCATGCTCGTCATGGCAGTCCTCACCGCCGCGTGGGTGCTCTCCAAAGAATTGCAACGAAAAGAAAAGCAAGGACTCATCCAACCTCGCAAAGTAAAACGAATCATCGGCGAAGGCGCTATCACTTCCGAACTCATCGGCAATATCGTTTACGGATTCGTTCTTGGGTTTAAGGGCGGATACATCATTCAGAGTTTTCAAGAATTTCAAGCCGACCCGATTAGCGGTATTTTCTCCCTTTCGGGAAATTGGTTTGCAGGTATCCTACTCGCTGCTATCGTTGGAGGGTTCTACTACTACACCCGAAACAAAGAAAAACTTCCCGAACCCAAAACCATCATCGAAGACGAATACCCTCACCAAAGAGTGGGGGATTTGGCAGTCATCGCAGCAGTTACAGGCGTTTTAGGAGCAAAACTCTTCGCCAGTTTTGAAAGCGTCGAAGCCATGAAAGCCTTTTTTGCAGACCCTATTGGTGTGTTTTTGAGCGGAAGCGGCTTAGCCATCTATGGTGGTTTGATAATGGGCTTTTTAGGTTGCTGGTGGTATATTCGAAAATTGAAAATTCCATTCTGGCATTTCTTTGATGCATTGGCTCCAGCCTTCATCTTCGCAATGGCAGTCGGACGAATCGGTTGCCAACTCTCC
>CALCJP010000049.1 GCA_937967625.1 uncultured Saprospiraceae bacterium | reverse complement strand
TAATTTCGAGGGTAGTCATTTCCATGAGGTAAATATATCGGATTCCACGAAAGTGGGTAGAGAGGATTCACGAATCCTCTTCATATATTTGGAGGCATTCATAAAAAAAGGGCTCTCAAAAAATGAGAACCCTTTTAGCGCTTCCTCAAGGACTTGAACCTTGGACCCTCTGATTAACAGTCAGATGCTCTAACCAGCTGAGCTAAGGAAGCGTGGTCTATATAAGTTGATGAAAGAACGTCGAAGTTTCGAAGAAGGTTTCACCAATTGTATAAAGAACTTTTTTGCTCTCCTAAAAAGAGCGGCGCAAAAGTAATTCAATCAAAATAATATTGCAATCTTTGCGCCCTTAATTTTAAAAAAAAATCTAATGAGTTTATTAACAGTAGGAACAGTTGCTTTTGATGCTATCGAAACGCCTTTCGGCAAAGTCGATAAAATTGTGGGGGGCGCTGCGACTTATATCAGTATTGCCGCTTCTTATTTCAACAATGACATCAATTTAGTTTCTGTGGTGGGAGATGATTTTCCTAATGCAGATTTGAATGATCTCAAAAAACGAGGCGTTGATTTATCAGGACTTCAAATCAAAAAGGGAGAGAAGTCTTTCTTTTGGTCAGGAAAGTATCATGACAACATGAATAAGCGAGACACTTTGGTCACTGACTTGAATGTCTTGGCTGATTTTGACCCGGTTTTGCCGGAAGCCTATAAGAAATCTGACTACGTGATGTTGGGTAACTTGACTCCTGCTGTGCAGAAGCGCGTGTTGGATCAAATGAAAAAACGCCCAAAATTGGTCGCCATGGACACCATGAATTTTTGGATGGACATCGCGATGGATGAGCTGAAAACAGTCATCAAACGAGTTGATATTTTGACTATCAATGACGAAGAGGCAAGACAACTTTCAGGTAAATATTCTTTAGTTGCTGCGGCGAAAGAGATTTTTACGATGGGTCCAAAATTTTTGGTCATCAAGAAAGGGGAGCATGGCGCGTTGCTTTTTTATAAAGATGAAATTTTCTACGCTCCTGCTATGCCTTTGGAGACTGTTTATGATCCAACGGGTGCAGGTGATACTTTCGCAGGGGGCTTCATGGGCTATATGGCGCAATCAGGCAGAGCTTCTTTTGCCAATATGAAACGAGCGATGATTTATGGTTCGGCATTGGCGTCTTTCTGCGTGGAGCAATTCGGCACGGAAGCTATCAAGCCGCTTGATAAAAAACAAATTGACGAGCGCGTGAAGCAATTTGCTAAATTGGTTCAGTTTTCAATGTAATTTCACGAAAGTGAACTTGAGTGTTGCGGGTTACGAGTTGCGAGTTGGAGAAACCCGTAACCCGTAACCCGCAACACTTTTTAGTATAAAGAACTTTCCGCTCTAAGAAAATATGTTTTTCTAAATATACCAATGTCAAAATTTTCCAAACAGGACATCGTCGATTACTACAATCAAACTGAAATCCATTACCGCGACGCGTGGGATTTGGAGGAAAGTATGGCGATGCATTATGGCTATTGGCGTGAAGACACGAAGTCGTTTCGAGATTCGCTACAACAGATGGTGGAGGAGATGGCAAAGATGGCAGGCATTGGCGAAAACGACCTCGTTTTGGATGCGGGATGTGGCGTGGGCGGGAGTAGTATTTTTCTTTCGAAAAATATTGGTTGCCGAGCCGTAGGCATCACTTTAGCTCATAAACAGGCAGAAAGCGCGAAAAAAAATGCAGCTGCACAAGGCGTCTCAGAACGAACTGAATTTTATGCAAAAGACTATTTAAATACCGGTTTCCCGGAAAATCACTTTGACGTTGTCTGGGGTTTAGAAAGTGTGATTCATGCGCCTGATAAGCAAGATTTTGTCAACGAAGCTTTTCGAATACTCAAACCTGGCGGGCGACTCATCATCGGTGATTACTATTTAAAAGAAGGCGACATTTCGCGAAAGCAGCAAAAATCAATCGACCTCTGGCTCGATTATATTGCTGCGGAAAAAATGCCTCGCGCGTCTGAATTTAAAGCGATGATCGAGCAGGCAGGTTTTAGCAGTTCTGAATTTACAGACATTACGCCTCAGATTCGCCACTCGTCTTGGCGGCAGTTTTATGGGTCGTTGTTTATGCAATTTCTTTCGTGGGGCTATCGCCTTTTGCACCCGAATGTGAGCCATTTTGCAGATAATCACTATAAAGTCATGCGCCACCAATACATTGCCCTTTGGCGGAAGGCATGGAAATATTACTTTGTTTTTTGTGTAAAATAAAGAATCGACCTTAGGCCGGAGGTTGAGCGGAGTCGAAACCAAAAACATGAAAATCAGTCTTCAATATTTTTACCTACAAACTAATCCTTTCTAAATTTTTGTTGTTACTTGAATTTGAAGTGTAAAATCGCTTTTTATTTGAGCATCGTCTCTCGAAGAGGACGATGCGACATCCTGTATCGCATCGTCCCTTAGCAGGAGACTATGCTCAACATAGACATAAAATCGCTCTTAGATGAAAGTCCATATTGTCACTGTTGGTGACGAAATATTGATAGGTCAAACCATAGATACCAACTCCGCTTGGATGGGTCAGCAATTGAATTTGATTGGCGCAGAAGTCGTCGAAATCACCACCGTTGCTGATGAATATGATTCTATTTTAAATGGCATTGAAAAAGGATTCGCAAACGCCGACATTGTCTTGATGACAGGTGGATTGGGACCAACGAAAGATGACATTACCAAAAAGACAATTGCAGATTTTTTTCAGGTAGGGATGTCTTTTCATGAAGAGACCTTTGCGAGATTAACGAAGGCTTTCGCCAAATTTGGCATCCAAGTCCAAGAAGCACATCGTCTCCAATGCCAAATGCCCAATAACGCAGAAATCATCAAAAACAATATGGGAACCGCTCCCGGCATGTGGTTCGAACACGAAGGGAAAGTATTGGTCTCCATGCCCGGCGTCCCTTACGAGATGAAATGGCTGATGGAAAATGGAGTTATCAGCCGACTGAAAGAAAAGTTCAAATCACAACCTATCGTCCACCGCACCATCATGACTGCCGGAACGGGCGAATCTCGACTAGCCAAAAAAATCGAGGACATTGAAGAAAACCTCCCTGAACATATCAAAGTCGCCTATCTCCCCAATCTCGGAACGGTCAAATTAAGACTCACTGCCAGAGGCGATAACGAAGCGCAACTCAACAAAGAATTAGATGAATTAAAAGAACGGGTAGTCGAACGAGTCGCCAATTACGTCTATGGGCATGAGGAAGAAAAACTGGAGCAAGTAGTCGGACAAATTTTAAAAGAAAAAGGACTCAAGTTAAGTCTTGCAGAAAGCTGCACAGGCGGCTATATTGCTCATCGAGTCACGAGCGTACCGGGTTCTTCCGCCTACTTTTGGGGCAGTGTGGTGAGTTATGCTAATGACATCAAGATGAACACCCTCGGCGTCAAAGAAGCAACGCTAATCGCCCACGGAGCCGTCAGC
>CALCJP010000048.1 GCA_937967625.1 uncultured Saprospiraceae bacterium | reverse complement strand
TTGGAAAAAAGGTTTTCGAGGTTCAGTGGCGTTGACAGGCGATCGGTTTTCTGGAAAATCGCTTTTTGGGGAGTTGGTTGCTAATCGTTTTTTCTCTACTAATTCTATTCGGCTTTCGCCGAATACACTAATCAAATTTGCCGGAAGGCACATCGAGACGACCACCAATTTGGCGGAAGCCATCACTTTCGTGAAAAAAAATTCCATCAATAAAAAGGTGTTGATCTGGTTGGACGATTTGGAATTGTGGCAAGATCGTGAAGTACCACTTAACCAAAACGTACGTGCTCTCAAAAAAGCAATGACCAATGGCGGCGGGCAGGTTTTCTACATGGTTTCGATGAGTAGTTGGTTGAAAAAACGACTTTCGAGTTTACATGATTTTCAGGGAATGTTCCAATCGGAAATCAACCTGAATCGGATGAGTTTGGCAGAGGTGCGTGAAGCAATTTTGATCAGACATGGCGCAACGCATAAAAACTTAGTGGAAGAAAAGAATGAGGAGCAAGAAGTATCCAGCAACGGTTTTTTCAAAATGACGCGACAGGTTTACAACGCCGTCAATGGCAATATCGGCGATGCGCTCAACTTGTGGACGAGTTCGATTCAAAAGGTCGATGATGAGAATGTGATTTTTCAATCTAAAGTCGCATATCCATTTCCAAATTTCATCAACTCAGAAAATGGATTGCTGCTTTCAACCATATTGCTCGCAAAGAGCATTAATGAATATGATTTGAGAAAAGTCTTCGGACCGGCATTCAAAGAAAAATATAAAAACACATTGCAGCAGTTGTTGAGCATCGGCGTTCTGGAACGGCAGATAGATGGAAAATTGGAAATCAGCGCTGAAGCAGTCAACGAGGTAGGACGAGTTTTGGAGCAAGAAAAATATTTATGATTTCGTTCTCGACTCCGCTCGAACTCCGGTTGGAGTTTACAATGAAAACTGGAGTTCGAGCGGAACTGAGAACGGATTAACCAGAGATTATTTTTGAAAATATTTTATGGAATTTCTACAACCACATTACGACTGGGGTGACTTCATCATAATTGCTATTGTATTAGTAGCGATTTATGCGGTGTTGAAAATTGTACAAATATTGCTCGATAAGTTTGAGTTGTTGGGCAATTTTCAATCTACAGTAAAGTCGTTTTTACATCTTATATTTTTAGTGTATCAGCCCTTGGCTATTTTAGCTCTGGCAGGGGTTTTTATTTTAGTCAATCCGCCCATGCATGGGTTATTGTTTTTGCTGGCGCTGGTGTTGGGTTTTGGCTATTTTAAAAATTTCGTGACGGGCAGATTTATCAGAAGAGACCGCTCTCTGATAAAAGGCAAACGATTGGCAGTCAATAAACAGGAAGGCGTCATTTATGATTTAGAACCTTTTGGATTGCAACTCCAAACCAGTCGCGGCAGACACTTCGTGAACTATTCTAAAATGATGTCAGATGGTTATACCGTATTGAGTGGAGAGGAAATTGGAGGGGTCTTGCAACTAAAAATTGCTGCTGAAAAAGATGGCAATCACAAAGAGCGATTGTTTGATATTTTGGCGTCAGCCCCTTATGTCGATCATATTCAAAAACCTGAACTTGAAGTTTCTAAAAAGAATCCCAATAAACTTAAAGCCCGCGTTTCGCTAAAAGAAGAAAGCCATGTCCTAGAGCTAAAAGAACTGCTCGGCGAATGGGGTTATTCATGTCAAGTATTAAAATCCAACTAACATGTTAGGAATTATATTAGCCGGAGGGATGTTGAGTCCTTATAATTTGATTATTGGTTTTTCGGTAATTGTAATACTCTCGTTCTTTTTTGGGGAGGTCTCAAAAAAAACCAATGTACCATCAGTGCTAATGCTCATTCTTTTAGGAATTGTACTCAATTTAGTCTTGGGTTCTGTTGCTCCGGAGATTTCAGAAATAATCAATGGTGACGATGAGGAATCTACAATTAAGAAGGCGTTAAATATAACTCTAAAACTAATCGGGACAGTAGGGTTAATTATGATTGTTCTTGAAGCTGCCTTAGAGTTAGAGTTAAAAAGAGAAAAATTAATACCTATTTTAAAGGCGTTTTTGATTGCGTTTGGAGGACTTTTTCTATCAATTTGGATTGCAGCAGAAGTTTTAGAATTCTATTTTCCTGAGATGGATCGAGCCACTGCTTGGATTTATGCAACTCCATTATCTATTCTATCAAGTGCGATAATTATTCCGAGTGTAACAGGTTTAAATGAGTCAAAAAAGGAATTTCACATTTATGAAAGTACCTTTTCAGATATACTTGGCATCATGGTCTTTTATTATCTAACAGATCAAATTGATGCAGCTCAAGACACATCAGGATTTGCCGGGTTTTCGCTTAAGGTAGTGGCAACGATTATTATATCGTTTATTGCGAGTTACTCAATTGTCATAATATTCCAAAACATAAAAAGCCATGCTAAACTGTTTTTATTGATTGCAGTGCTATTGCTTCTTTATGCTGTTGGTAAAAAATTCCACCTTTCTCCTCTCTTATTAGTTTTAATTTTTGGATTGGTTATTTCAAACATGGGACTATTTTTTAAAGGTCCCATCGGGAAGTGGCTCAACCATAAAAAGGCAGAAGAAATATATGAGGGGCTTCATGTTATAACATTAGAAACTGCTTTTGTTGTACGAACCTTCTTCTTTGTTATTTTTGGAATTACCATAGTTCTTTCCAAGTTGGCAAGTCTGAAAGTAGCATTGATAAGTGCATTGATTCTAATTTCGATATATGTGATCCGTTATGTTTTACTTAGGATTTTTACAGGAAAAGATATCATGCCTCAAA
Source organism: uncultured Saprospiraceae bacterium (assembly GCA_937967625.1). Lineage (GTDB taxonomy): Bacteria > Bacteroidota > Bacteroidia > Chitinophagales > Saprospiraceae > JAGQWW01. Next base: position 1,210 of record CALCJP010000048.1, on the reverse strand, counting down.
CATTTATCGCTTCTCGCGGATTGATTACTGTCCTTTTATTTTATGATATTCCGAAAGGGGTTAAGGTCGCTTCTTTTGAAGAAGGTATTTTACTCTATGTAATTATTATAACTGGAATAGTTATGACTTTCGCCATGATTTATGACAAGCGCCGCACCGGCAAAGCAGTCGGCAAAGCCAAGTCTTCTCCAGTCGGTTACGAAGTATGGAAAGCACCCACCATCGAATCAGTAAGCGAACCAAAAGAGGAAGGACACTAAAGAACATTTATCTAAACCGCATTCCTAATGCTAAAAACCACAGCGAAATTAATATCGATTGTTTTTCATCCGCTCACGATGGTGACCTATGCGGTTGTTCTATTGCTCTTGCTTAACCCATATTCTTTTGGGGTCAATAGTATTGAGGAGCAATCGCCCCTCATCTTGCAGGTGTTTTTATCGACCTTCTTTTTGCCCTTCCTTTCGGTTGTTTTAATGTATGCCATCGGCTTCATCAAAAGCATCGAAATGGAAGATCGAATGGATCGCATTATTCCCTACATTGGGATAGGCACCTTCTATATCGCCAGTTATTATTACTACCTCAAAATGCCACACATTCCCGTGTCGTTTAAGATGTTTTTTTTAGGGGTGGTGATTTCGCTGTTCATGGCATTCTTTATCAATAACTTCTCAAAAATCAGCATGCACACCGTCGGTATTGGCGGTTTCTTAGGCATGGTTCTCTTCATCATTTTTGTCTTCAAGCAATACAGTTTCCCCCTGCCTGGCGAGTGGGGTTTCATTCAAGTAGAAACCACTTCGTTATTGATATTTACCTGCCTTTTGGCGGGCATCATTGGTTCCGCTCGTTTGTTTCTTCGGGCGCATAAGCCATCTGATTTGTGGGGCGGCTATGTCGTTGGATTGCTCGGTCAGGTGATTGCTTATCAGATTATTTTTTAGGTTTCGCTTTCGCGAAATGATGAACCACATATCTTTATTTAATTGTACCCCTCGACTCCGCTCGGGGTACGGTTGATAATTCCCCGAAAGGGAAAAAGCTATGTAAGTTTTCCTACCAATCGTCCTTTTTATCTCCTGAGATGATTTCCCTCTTTTGAAAATCTCCTATTTTCACCCATCTAAAAATTCAAACTATGCGGACGTTGCTTTCCATTGCTTTTTTCTTTTGCTGCCTCCCGATTTCATCGGGACAGGTTCCGGCA
>CALCJP010000047.1 GCA_937967625.1 uncultured Saprospiraceae bacterium | reverse complement strand
GGTGGCACGACTCAAAGTCGTCCCACCACTTTTCTTTCTTTTTTTTGCAGTTGGCTGTAACCAACCTACCACCACCAAAGCCCAAACGACTCCTTTTCCGTTTGAGGCTAAAGAAAATTTATCAGGCAAAATCGATGGTTTGAGTTTTGTGGCGCCGCCCTCTCCATTTCAGGGGAATCCCATGGAGGCAGTCAAATCTGTCAATGCGGACTGGATTGCCGTGATTCCTTATGGCTACACGCGAGTGGGGAAGCCGACTGTGAAATATGGTAGCAATTTTCAGTGGTGGGGCGAAAAACCAGAGGGTACTCGAAAAACCATCGAAATCGCACACGACAATGGATTGAATGTCATGCTCAAACCGCAAGTCTATGTGCCGGGAAGCTGGGCAGGGGGCTTAGATTTTGAGAATGATGAAGCATGGGCGCAATGGGAAAGTGACTATCAAAAATTCATTATGGCTTTCGCCAAAATAGCGGTGGAAACCGATGTCCAAATGTTTTGCATTGGCACAGAGTTTAAAATGAGCACTCGAAAGCGTCCCGATTTTTGGCGAAAGCTGATAAAAGATATTCGCAAAATTTATTCAGGTAAATTGGTCTATGCAGCCAACTGGGATGATTATCAGGAAGTTACTTTTTGGGAGGAGTTGGACTTTATTGGCATTGATGCCTACTTTCCCTTGGTGGATGCAGACACACCCTCCGTTGCTGCACTGACTAAGGCATGGCAACCGATTGCCAAAGAAATCGAGCGTTTTTCGAAAGAAAAAAAGAAAAATATCCTTTTCACGGAGTTCGGCTACTTGTCGGTTGGCAATTGCGCGTGGCGCAATTGGGAACTCGAAAAAGTCATTGGCGAATGCCAAATCAATGAATTAGCGCAAGCGAATGCGTTGCACACCTTGCTGCAAGTATTCATGCAAAAGGACTGGTGGGCAGGTGGCTTTTTATGGAAGTGGTTCCCTGAAGGACAAGGTCATGAAGGCTATCCGCAAAAAGACTATACGCCTCAGGGCAAACAGTCGGAGCAGGTGATTCGGGGTTGGTATGAAGGGGGGTGAAAACGGCCAACGGGGGAACGGTTGATGGCCGCTTCGCTGACGGATTTTGAATGAGAGAATGAGAGAATAAATTCTCTCATTCAGTCATTCTCTCATTGATCATGTAAAAGCAATCGTCCTTTCAGATTCTCAAAACGGTTGAGATTAAACTTATTGATATTGTGCTTTGATTTCAGAATTTTTTCATTTTCAGCGATGATCCTTTTGACTTTTTTCATGTCCTTGATTGCATGGAAGAGTTCCATCCCGAAGAGGTTGTTAGTAAAAATGCGGTCTTTACTTCCCGCTGATTTCCAATAGTCTAAGGCTTCTATCCAAAGCGCGGTGCTTTTATCATAATTGCGCTTTCGGTAATAGACCATTGATAGATTGAACTTCGCAACTGCCGCGCCTTCATTAAAATTGAGCTTGTCATACAATGCGATGGCTTCCGTGATGTCTTCGATGCCTTCCTCTTCGCGTCCCAAATCTCCTTTGATGCGACCCCGATATTTGAGTGTGCTTGCGATTTGGAGTTCATCTTTTACTTGCCTCCAAATTTCAAGTGATTTTTCCACATAGAAAAGAGCGGAGTCTTTCTGCTCAGTGTGCTGATCATAGATGCTGGCGAGGTTTGAAAAAGCAAGTGCTGCCTTTGGATAGTTGTCTTCGGCAGCAAAAAGCTCAATTGATTTTTTGAAGTATGGAATTGCCTTGACGGGCGCTTCCTCATACTTCACAAATCCTTCATTTTCGATTTCTGCGCCAGTGGTTCCATTAAATTGGATGTTTGATTTTGGAGCAGTAGCAGTGGTGGGTTGCGATTCGCCGGAAGGCGTAGAAGGATTCGTGCAAGCAGCGAAAATCATTAGGCAAAAAATTGGAAGGTATTTGAGCATGATTGTTTTTTTGGCAAAGATATAATTTCAGTGGCTTCCCACGAATGAAATTCATGGGGCAGGTTGCCCACGAATGAAATTCATGGGTTGCTATATTACATCTGGTCTTTCCATGCTTTTATTACTGCGGCTTCTCTTCCTTGAAAAGCATTTTCGCCAGTAGCCAAATTGGTTCTTCTTTCTTGCGGCACTGCGTCAGAAATCCACCAGTTGTAGAGATGCTGAATGGTATCTGCCAATGGTCGATACGTCAAGCCAGCCGCAACGGCAGCCTCAATACTGGTGTGAGGCATTCCTTTCACATCCTCATTGGGCAAGATCCAAGGGCAGAGAAAAAAGACATTATTTTCTTTCAAAAAATCGCGATCCTTCACTCGAACGAAATTGACTGGCGAATTGAAAGCAGCATGTGCCCCGTGGACAAATTGAGGAACGGTCATTTCAAAACCTGGCCCTGAACCATTGAAAATCCCAGAAACGCGTTGCTCCAACAATCGAATCATAAAACCCGCCAAATCACGCACATCAACATATTGAACACGGCGGTCATCTGCACCGGGGAGGAGGACTTCGCCACCTTTGGCAAGACGATCCACCCAGTAGATAAATCGATCCGTCCTGTCGCCAGGTCCCACAATGAAATGCGGGCGAATGATGATGGAGCGGTCTTCGCCAAAAATCTCTCGCGTCCGCTTTTCAGAGTTGGCTTTCATGATGCCGTAGTCCCAAGTCATTTTGTTGTTTTCGTACGCCTTTCCCTCTGGAGGAGTGAGGCGCACTTCTCGACTTTCGTCAAATGGACCAAAATCTGAAAAAGGATAATAAGCACTGACCGAGGAGACATAGAGATACATTTCTGCATTGTCTTTGAGCAGTTTGGCAGTGTCTTCTGTCCATTTGACTTGGCGACCGGAGTTGTCGATGACGACGTCCCATTTTCTGCCTTTGAGGGCTTCGAGATTATCGTTTCGGTCTCCGACGAGTGATTCTACTTTATCAAAAAGTTCTTTATGAACAGTTGGTTTTGTTTTACCTCGCGTGAATGTGGAAATAGAATGCCCTCGCTGCAAGGCATAGGCAATCTGATGGGGCCCCAAATATGAGGTGCCACCCAAAATTAGAATCTTCATGGGTTTGTCCGAGGGAACGATGGCTGGTGCGGATTCGGGAGTAGTCTTGAATGAGCAAGCGCTCAATAGCGGAATGCCGGCAGAAAGTTTTGCACTATTTTGAAGAAACTTACGGCGACTATTCTTGTGGTTTTTCATGTTTTGAATTTTTTACTCAAAATATAGTTGAAGTCAAAGATAGTTGCTTTTGGGAAGACTCCTTTAAAAGAGAGATGAGAGACTGCTGCGCTGAGAGAGGAGAGGAGAGAGACCTAAGATTTGGCTTTCGCCAAATGAATGTGCTGATCAAAAAAAATCCCGAATTCTAAAGAAGAGAATTCGGGATTTTGAGCTTTCGTTTACAACAAAAAGTTACTGCTGCTTAACCACGCGTACTTTGTGTAAATTGACTTCATCTTCAATTTGCAAGAAGTAAACGCCGTCTGATAGATGCGATAGGTTAATATTTTCCGAAAGGGAAAAATTATCTACGCTGTAAAGCGTCTCACCGATGGTGTTTAAGACCCTCAAAGTGTAGTTATCGTGAACAGGAAGTTGTGTTTCCAACTGCACCAATTCTTTGAATGGATTAGGGAAAGCAACAAAATCGCCTTGAGTATTTAGGTCATCAGTGTTAGTAGAAGCAGACAGTTCAACACAGTAATCTTCTGTTTCACCCAAAACAAATAGACCAGAATCGTTGCAAGGTTTGACATCTGGATCTCCGCTTGGAGCGGTTCCGAAAGAAACTCTCATACGACTATTGCCTGGAGTAGCCGTAGCTGGAATTGAGACGCTTGCAGAAAGATCAGCTTCTGTCAAGGATTGGTCAACTATGGCTTCATCATCGCTGAAAATACCATCCAAGTTGAAATCAATCCAAGCTTTCATTCGTGGATTTCCTGCCAATTGATTGACGGAAACTGTCAAATCAAAATCGCCTCCTATTGGGAGGGGTTCTGAGCCAGGGGCAGCAAAGTTGCCATATCCCTCATCATCGCCTGAGAAATTATCATTTCCATTGATGCCTACTTTATCAATAAAAAGCGTGAACAAGTCTTCAAACTCCTGAGGTTCGCAATAATCTAAATCAAAGCAAGCCCCGCAGCCAGAAGAAACAAATGGGAACACAGGAGAAGGCGTTGAGATAGAATCGCAATTAGTTACGATTTGATACTCATATACTTGGCAATCTTCCAAGTCATTGAGCACTACCACTGGAGAGGCGTCAATAATTGAGATCCAGTCAGCATCGCCTTGTACTCTATACTTTAAGGTATCTGCTACCTTCTTATCGTTCGAATTCCAAAATAATTCAACGCTGCCATCCGGTTGGTTGGTTGCATTCAAGTTTCCTGCTGGCAAGCAATTCAATTCGTTTAAGTTGAAAGTCCAGATGGTGCGAGCATCGGCAGGATTATCATAATCTTCTCCATCAAAATGATAGAGAATATCGTCAATAATGAAGGAACTATTCGCCCAACGGCTCCCCTGAGGTAGCGGTGGGAAAAACTCCCACTCCATAGTGCCGGGATTGTAAGCCATAAAGGTTTCATCATCTGGAATGTGGTCATGACCAGCGTCATCTCCAGCCAACAAGAACCCCTTACCGCCCCAGTTGAATTGGGTACCAGCGACTCTGCCTTGTGGTGTGTTATCGATATTGGTCAGCTCCTCAGTGTCGAGATTATATTCAAACCAAGTGTTTCTATGGCCGCCTCCTAAGAAAACCGAATTGCCGGCAGCAAAGAAAAACGGATGATGGCGTCTGCCACCCGGAATGTCCTGCTTTTGAGTCCATACCTGGGTAATCATGTCATACTCCCACCAGTCAGAAAGGTCTCCATTATCTGAAGAACCAGTCCCCATCATGAGTTTATCATTGTGAGCGATGAACGCGGGGTGTGCTCTTCCTGGGCAAGGGCAAGAAGGCAACTCCGTAAATGACTGATCCTCTGGGTCAAAAACCCATAAATCATTCAGAGCGCTCCCCTGATTCCCGTTACCAAAACCGTAGTAATATTTTCCATCCCAGTAGTCTCCCACTGCAAACCCTCTTGGTGGCCCCGGAAAATCACCAATCCGTTCCCAAGAGTTGTCAGCAGGATCGAAAAGCCAAAGCGGATTCCCAGAATTTCCTTGAATTACATAAGCCTTGCCTTCATAACCAAAGCCATAGGTGTGATGGGTAAGAAAAGGAGGCTCGCTATCTAACATCTGCCATCCTTGCGCAAATATTGATGAAGAAAGAAATAAACAATAAAAAAATGTAAGGAATCGAAAAGTGGTCATGCAAATAATTTTTAGTCAAATAATTTTGGATTTTTCCGAAGCAAAGGTAGCAGATGTTAAGAGAGACTTAGCTCTACTTATTGACTCGTGTATTACAAAGCAGCATTTACTTTTGACAGAGGTGTCTTGAAGTTGACTTTCTTTCCCTTTCGGAAAATAGGGGTGCGTTATTTCGGTGCAATTTCAGTTTTGCCGAAAGGCAAAATTAGAGCCTGAAATATTCATGTTAGCAATTGGTTTGCTATGCTTGATCTACCCTAAAATGAGTATTCTACCAATTTATACGGGCTATGGAATAAAACTTGTCTTTATAATTCATTAAGGAACGTTTAAGCTACGCTTCAGCAATAAGCAAAAGAAATGAGTTTCATAGAGAAACAGTCAAACAAATTGATGGATTACTTCATAGGTGGGCTTTTATCCAAAACGCCTGATATGATGGAACGCTCCAAGATTGAGTTGCTCTATTGGTACTGCATTTTAAATATTTTTCCGCTCGTTGCTTTTATTCCATTTTTAATAGGAGAGAAAGGGTTTGTTCAGACGGGTTTTGTGGCTTTAACCATTGCTATGCTCATCGCCTCTTTGTACGTTTTTAGGGTAGCAAAAGTGTATAAACCTGTATTATATTTATTAGCTGCCATAAGTCCCATATTCGTTTTGGCTCTGATGATTTTGATAGTCCCGCAGGATCTTTCAATTCTTCTGACCTTCATTTACATTACGCTAAGTCTGGTTATTTTCACCATCAATGACAGATGGGCGATTGCGATTGTCGTATCTGCTTTGGTAAGTATTGGAATCTCCGCCTATCTCAATTCAATTGGAATTCATTCGGGAGCATTGATTGGAGTTGAGATGAGTGACCCCACGGCGCTTCAAATTTCTTCTGTCATAAAAATAGGAATGCCGATGATTCTGCTGGCATTGGCATTGTCCAATTTTGTCAGAATCAACAAAAGAACTAACAATAAGCTGCTTTCCAATATTGAAATCCAGCAAGCACTCAACCATGATTTGGCGGAAAGCAAAGAGCAGTTCAGAACCTTAGTAGAGAATGCAGAAGATCTATTTTATGAACTCACTCCTCAAGGCAACTTCAAATATGCGAATCCCGCCTTTGAGAGCGTAACAGGGTATTCACCTGAGTTTGCGAAAGGCTTGCATTTCACCATGTGTTTGCACCCAGACGCTACTGATTTGGCACGCAAATTTTTCAATCAAAAAGAGTACATCACTACTCCTTATACTGAATTTCCTATCGTTACGAAAACTGGAAAAACTGTTTGGATTGGACAAAAAGTAAGCTACTTAGTTGATAAAAATGATGAATTGATAAAATATTTCTGCATTGGCAGAGATATAACACAGCAAAAAGAAATAAGAGCCAATCTCAAAAAGGCTAAATTGGAAGCCGAAAAAGCAGCCATCATGAAAGCTCAGTTTTTATCCGCAATGAGCCATGAGATAAGAACGCCTATCAACGCAGTCTTGGGTACGATTCATTTGATGGCTGACGAAAATCCAAGAGCAGATCAGGTAGAGCACCTAAATACACTGAAATATACGGCTGACAACTTGATGAATCTGGTTTCGCATATCTTGGATTACAATAAGTTAGACACAGAAACAATTCCGATAAAGCAAGCACCATTTACCCTAAAGGAGTGCTTAAACCACACCAGAGCTGGAGTCGAACAATTTGCCAAAGAAAAAGGCTTGGCATTTTCAGTTGAGATGGATCCCAAACTACCCAAAAAATTAGTGGGTGACTCATTCAGGGTTTCCCAAATCTTGAGCAACTTAGTTCATAATGCCATCAAATTTACCAATCAAGGAAAAGTGGTTATCGAAGTTCTGGAACATTTAAGAACAGATGATTTTGTGCAAGTGTATTTCTCCGTCACAGATACCGGCAAAGGGATTCCTTCCAAAAAACTGAATGACATTTTTGAAAAATTTACTCAGGCAACAGATGAAACCGTTTTGCAAGGAACAGGTTTGGGGCTTACCATATCTTCAAAAATTGCTAATCTCTTAGGGAGCACAATTCAAGTCGAAAGCGAATTGGGAAAAGGCTCAAAGTTTTCTTTTTTAGTTGAATTTCAGAAAGTCAAAATGGCTTCGATTTCTACCGCCACAGTTCAAAAAGGACTTCAAATCAAAACCCAAGAGAGTCTCGAAGAAAGTCTTTCCGAAACCAGGGTACTGCTCGTCGAGGACAATATCATCAATCAAAAAGTAGCTGGCAAATTGCTGAAAAGATGGGGAGCCGAATTCGATGTCGCCGGCAATGGACAAATTGCCGTTGATAAAATCCAGAAGACAAATTACGACGTCGTCCTGATGGACATTCAAATGCCCGTCATGGATGGCATAAAAGCAACGAATACCATCCGAGCTTTGGGGGGCAAATATGCCACCATCCCCATCATCGCGCTCACCGCATCAGCGGTCTTGGAAGTGCGCCAAAATGCTCTGGAAGCAGGGCTAAATGATTTTCTTACCAAACCATTTCAGCCCGATACGCTCAACAAAACCATTCGTAAATACATTGGACTTAAACTCGATTCTGGAGAGAAAGCAATACCTGATGATTTGGCAAGCAGGGGAGATATTCCTGGACCCAAAGCATAGTTTTTTTGCCTTTCGTCCCAAAATGAGGTCACCTGCCGAAAGGCATAGATCACTGCTCCAATTGTTGTCCTTTTCTATCAATCCACCAAGTCGCTTCGTTTTGCCACACTTGTGCTTTTCCGTCTTTAAAATCAGTCGCCCTATCAAATTGTAGCGGAATCACCACCTCACCCGAAGTGTTGATAAAACCTTCGCCCGCATAGCCTTTGGCGTCATTGAAATCAAGGACACGCGCCAAGCCCTCGCTAAAATCATAACAACGATCAAAGGTGTAATGGATCAGCGGCTGCCCATTTTCTTTGATGTAGTAAAAGCGTTTGTGATCCATTTTTACCCATGCAAGCCCCTCTTGAAATGCACCTTGATTTTGGAAAAATAGCTTCTTTGATGGAGAAGATTTATTTTCTGCAAAGTCGCCTTGGTGGCTACCAATCACCTCATTTTCCGAAAGGGAAAAAATCTCTCCTGAAAAAAAGCCATCCGCAAATTCGAATCGCTTTTCTATCAAAATATCGTTGGCGTCATATCGATAATGAGCAGTGCTTTCAGGAGTTCCTGAAATGAAATTTTCAGTTCGTTTGAGTCGATTCTGAGTATCGTAATAGAGGAATAGAATTTCCTTTTTTCCCGCTTCGACTGCTATGGCTTTCTTGACAGGCAAATCATTGAGATTGGTAAAAACATCTTCAATCATCACGATAGCACCATCGGCAGTTTGGGTGGTTGTCTTCACCCTTTGTTTGCCCAAAGTCTCGCGAATGATGACGCTTGTGATTTGAGACAAGCCCCCATCAAGCTCAATATTTTTTCGCGTTTCGATTGCTTTGGTCGCGGAGCTATTGAACGAAAACTCAGCGATTCGGTAGCCGATCAGATCGCCGTTTTTGGCATAGACATAGGTGGAGTCGAGCCGATCCTGATCGTCGTAAGTAAAGCGATAAGAACCCCATTTGCCCGTGCGATTATTGCCAAATAGTTCACCTGATTTTCTGCCTTTTTGGTCGTAAGTGAATTCACGTATGATATCGAAGGGCGTTTCCTCAAAATGGGTTTCGACTCGTTTGGTCATTTGCCGAAAGGCGTCATATTTGAATTTGACTTCAAAAGAAACAGAGCCACTTGGGGTCACAAATTCCTTTTTGGTGAGCAGCCCATTTTCATACTTTTCTTTGCGAGTTAAGGTTTCTTTCGCGCCTTTCGGCGAAATAGAATACACATAATATTGTTGCGAACTCGCAAACAAAGGCACGGAAATAAAAGCTATAAATAAGTGAAATTTCATCGGAATCATTTTGAGATAAACACCAGTTTATGTCTTTTGTTGGCAAAGTCTCAGTGGAAGGCGTCATTGATTTTGAGGTCGGGGCGTGAAGCCAATCGCGAAATGCTTCAAGGTAAAAAATTGAAGAGGAGGGGGGTGTAAGTTTGAACTCTTAAATTTCAGACGGAGTCAAGTAGTGATTTTGGTTTTTGATTCCGTTTTTATTTCCCTTTCGGGAAAATAACTTCACAGGTAAGCGCAGATCTTGCATGATTTTTAGCGGCATTTCACGAAAGTGAATAATCGAGTTTACTTTTACGGCACATAAATCAATCATCATGAAAATCTATCAAGCCACCTCTGCCCACATCGACCAAGTCGTAGATTTATTTGACGCCTATCGAGTTTGGTACCGAATGCCATCTGACAAACCCGCCGCCAAAGCATTCCTCTTAGAAAGAATGTATGCGAAAGAATCCGTCATCTATGTCTGTGAAAACGAAGACAAACAATTGGTTGGCTTCACGCAACTCTACCCGATTTTTTCCTCCACGCGCATGAAAAAATCGTGGTTATTAAATGACCTCTTCGTACATGTCGATCACAGAGGCAAGGGTATTTCAAAAACATTGATCGAAAAAGCGAAAGAGTTGGCACGCTCCAACAATGCCGCCGGTATTTTATTAGAAACCGAAAAGTCCAATGATATTGGGAATCGGTTGTATCCAAGTGTTGGTTTTGAGTTGGAGGAGAATAACTTTTATTTTTGGAGGAATGGGTAAAAACTGAAGCATTTCGCGAAAGCGATAATTGGTTATATTTTTGCCTTCCGAAAAACATCATATTATAATAATTCATAACACACTCCTCATGTTCAGAAAGTTGATTTGGTTATTGCCATTGGCAGGTTTGTTTCTTACGAATTGCGCTACTAAGAAAGTGATAAAAATCACGAAAACACAAAAGGCGATATTTTTAGATAGTACGGCTGCAACCGTTGCTATTTTGGATGACGACAAGGATAAATTTTTTACGAAAGTGGGAGATCTGGACATGTCTATTCAGATGAAACGTGCTTATCCACCCAAAACCCGTACCTTAAAAATCAAAGAAGATTATAAGGACTTTTTGCGCAGAGACGTGGTTTCGTTTAAGAAAAGTGAGCGAGCGTTGGTCAAAAAATGCCTCACTCGCGCTACCCTACTCTGCAATAAGATCAACCCCACCATCGTCCCTCCAGAAATCGAACTCATCAAAACCAAAGCAAACCACTATGGTCAAGGTGCCTACTACACTCGCGAAAATCGAATCATTATTCCATTCAACGCTTTGGTGACAAAAGGCAGAAGTACCAGCGAGGTCGAGGATGCGTTGACCCAAACCTTGCTCCATGAAATCTTCCATATCTACTCGCGCTACAATGCCGACAAACGCCGACAACTCTATGGCTTGATTGGTTTTAAAAATATCGCTGGCTTTCCATTGGCAATGGACGAACCACTCAAACAACGACTCCTACTCAACCCCGATGGCATCGACATGGCGCAGGTAATGGACTTGCAAAGCGACTCCTCAAAAGTAAGCGTCGTGCCTATCATCACTGCTAACGAGACGCAATACAACGACGCCAAACCAGACTTTTTCTCTTACGTGAAGTTTGACTTGTATCAAGTCGTGCGTGGGCGAGGAGGCATTCAGGTGTTGAGCAACGATGATGGCACCAGCACCATCGATTTAAAAAGCCAAAGAGATTTCTTTCGAAAAATTGGAGACAACACCGACTACATCATCCACCCCGATGAGGTCTTGGCTGACAACTTCATGATCTTAGCGCTTTCGCAAAATGACGCAAAAAGAATTGATAAACTTTCGCCAGATGGCAAATCATTGATTCGAAAAATTGATGAGGTGCTGCGATTGGGCGCAGAGGCGATTAATCCGTGATCAAGAGTCAAATTCAAGAGTCAAGAACCAAGAGTCAAATGCAAGAGCCAGGTGCGAGTTGAACTTGACTCTTGCACTTGCACCTGCAATTTAAAAGAAGTACCTCGGATTCGTAATCTTCTCATCATCATTGCCTCTGCAATAAGAAAGAAAAATCTCAAACGAACCGGAGTTGTAATTTCTGATTTCTGAAAGGGTGAAGTCATAAGAAGCGCCTGCACGAATTGTTGGAGTTACTTGCACGTGTGCAAGGAGATCCAAAGATTCACCCAGGCTACCATCCAAGCCGCCCAAGCGATAAGAAGCACCTACGCCAAACATATCATAAAAAACCAAGGTCGCATTCGCATCCATGTCGAAAGGAGCGTTGGGAGCATATTTGAGCATGGCGCTTGGCTTGAGGCTCATTTTTTCCGAAAGGGGAATTCGTATGCCTCCCATCATGTAATAGTTCGGCACTTCGACTGCGAAATCAGTATTGGTCGGTAGTGCATTATAGAGACTCAGGCTACTCTTAATTAAACCAGGGGCAGAAAGTCCCACGTAGTAATCATTGGTTTTATAATAAATTCCTGCTCCAAAATTCGGGACGATTTTATTATTGACATTATTCAAAAAAGAAAGGTCGTTGGATTCAATAGCCACTTCATTGCTAAAATCCACTTGGTAATATCTGATATTGGCATTGATTCCAAAACTCAAATACCCCTCCCCTACCACGAGCCGATAGGCATACGCCATCCCGATTCGGTAAGAAGTGGAAGGTCCTGATTTGTCGCGTTGAAGCATGAGTCCTAAGCCGATTTTGTTGCGATAGACCGGTAGGTGGGCATTGATATTTTGGGTCAACGGGGCGCCCTCCAACCCAATCCACTGACTACGATGGATGCAGCTTGCGCAAAAACTTCCCTGACTCCCTGCATAAGCGGGATTGAAAGAAAGTTTACTAAACATAAACTGCGTATATTGGATGCCTTGCTGCGCTGAAGCAGCAATGGTCATCATCAAGAAAAATGTGAGTGCGTATAGATTATTCATGTCTTTTCTTCTGAGTGAGTGGAGATTTTGCCCCCTGACCCCCGACGCGGGGGGACTCAAATTATAATGTAATTTTTTAACTAATACTAAACTGCAAAAGCTTCATTTTTCATCACCTATTCAAAAAGATATACCCTTTCAAAACGGTCTTATCAGGGTCATTGACCTTCAACAGATAATAATAAGTTCCCACTGGCAATGGATCGTTGCCATAAGTTCCATCCCAATCATTTTGGTAATTATCAGATTGATGAACCGCATCTCCCCAACGATTGAAAACTGTCAATTCACTACCCGAATACGTATTCAAACAAGGCACCATGAAAGTCTCATTAGAACCATCTCCATTGGGAGAGAAAATCGTAGGTGCCATACATTCTAATTCAGTACCGACTTCGATGACGGCTTTCGCCGAAACGCAGTGATCTGGGCAAGCATCGCTACAAACTTGATAAGTAAATTCAACCGTTCCGATGAAGCCCTCCTCTGGTTGATAGTTGAACGTACCATCAGGGAAAAGAATCAAAAAGCCTACTTTTGGCGATTCTAAAACTTCCACTGAATAGTCGCCGTGATTCGGATTATCGTTAGGTAAAACAGTGCTGTCAATACCCGTCGCATAAGGCAAATAGAAATAATCATCTGCCGCTTGTGGCCCATCTATTTGTGAGACCATGAGAGTATCTGTGGAAGTAATACCACAGGCACCACTGACTATATTCCAAGTAAAAGTATTTTCGCCAAAGTTCAGATTTTCCACGAAAGTGGAAGAAGCATTTGGGGTCTCTAATGATGGATTTGAACTATCAATAGATTGCCAAAAACCTTGTGCATCAGTCAACTGACGCGCATGCAGCATCGCCTCATCTCCGCAGGTCGAAAAGTCATCATCTCCAATGAAGGCATCCTCATCTGAAGGCACATCTACCTGCACGAATACGAACCGATCGATGTTGGTCAAGGAGCCGCAATCTTCTCCTTGCGCGAGTGCGTAATACTGCCCTCCTTGCGCCGCCTGAATATTTTCTATGGTCAAAATCGAGCCGTTGCCCACAGTGGCATTGCTGATGGAATCATACCAGCTGTATTGCAACTCCGGGTTTGGATTTACGATTTCTAAAGTCAGATCCTCACCTTCGCAAATCGGCCCATTTGAAATCATTTCGGGCACTGAGGGACGGTCACTGATAAACACCTGCGTCACTGCCTTTGGCGAAAGACAGCCATTGAATTCCGTCTGCAAAGTATAGATTCCTGCTTGACCAATATTGACATCTCTCAGCACTGGGTTTGGCTCATTGGAAGTAAAACCATTTGGTCCTTCCCAGTTATAATTCACGGTTTGAATAAAGCGACTTTCCAGCACCACGTCTTCTCCCTCACATGCTTTTTCGACTTCCGTCGAATTCAAAATATTAGGCATCTCTGGCGATGGATCTATCTGCACGTTTAAAATATCTGATACCTCAGAAGCACAGCCATTCACCTCCACCACGAGTGAGTAGTGACCACTCTGTTGGATGATGATTGAATCAATCGTCGGGTTTTGCTCATCGGAAGTCCAGCCATTTGGGCCGCTCCATTGGTAGGTGACATCGCCAGAGGCAATGACTGTCTCGCTTCTAAATTCGACTTGATAGCCCTCGCAGTGAGTGCCATCATATTCTATCTCTGGTTTTTGTGGTTGCTCCGTGATGACGACTTGCGTCGAAACGACGTTGGAAGCGCACTGCCCGTTCGTAACTTGCAAATTATAAATGCCACCATTTTCCGCGAAAGCGGTATCAATCATCGGGTTTTGCTCATCGGAAGTCCAGCCATCTGGGCCGCTCCACTCGTAGGTCATGCCGGGAAGAGAAGGCGCTGATAGTTGTAACGTTGCGCCTACACAATGAGGTCCGTTATTGTCGATTGCAGTCAAAGTCGGTTTTTCAACGACTTCCACCACGATGGATTTTTCAAATTTTTGCTGGCAATTTGCGGACTCAGAAATCAAATGGAAAGTATGCGAACCTAAAGACAATTGAGAGACCACTGCCTCATAATTGTTAGTCAATAGCCTTCCGCCTTGGGCGGGGTCTGCGTCATACCATTTGACCGTAAGGTCGGGATCGTTGATGGTGGACATGACCAAATCTTCTCCCAGACAGACTGGTGAATTGGTCGCCACGGGAGGCACAAAAGCAGCATCTTTAAAGTTGACATCTATGGGGTCAGAAATTTCTGACGCACAGCCGTTGGTTCCGATGGTTCGGACGCGCCAGTCGCCTTCTTGATAGAGATTGCTATGCAGGTTTTTGACGAAAGTGGTTTTTGGTTCAACAGTCCAGAGAGGATTGTTTGGATTATTTCGCACTCCAAAATTACTGCTGCCGGTCATGCCCGGAGCCAACCATTGATAAGAGGTCGCGTCGGAGGCATCTACTGCACTCAACTTTAAAGAATCCCCCTCGCAAATCGGCAAGGCTGGCAGCATCGCTGGAGTCATCGGTCGCGGCTTGACATCTACCACAATGGTAGATGGCACCGACGGACAATCACCATTTTGTATGGTCAAACTATAGATTCCTCCCTGAATCAACTGCGCATCTCTGATGACATTTGGTGTTCTCGAATCAGAGCTAAAACCATCCGGTCCTGACCACTGATAGCTATCTGCGGTGGTATTTGTAAAGAATCGAATTCGGTCGCCCTCACAGATGGTTTGATTGTCTCCTATATCCGCTTTCGCGGGAATGTCGTTGACCTCCACCAAGACTTTCGTGGAGGGCAGCGAAGGGCAGCCATCTATCATTACTTTGACTTCATATAATCCATTATGCGCCACAAATTCAACCTCCGCGATAAATAGCGAAGGCGCTGCCGTTGTTTCAGTGCTGCCATCTGGCAAATACCAGACGTAGCTCACATCGGTTCCTTGCTGTGGGGTTGTATTTAAAAGCAATGATTCTCCTGAGCAAAGCTCCGTTTTGGAAGCAGAAAGCTGCGGTATTGCAATATTATTTTGAATAGAAATGTTGGTACTCGTTGGAGTGGATTCGCACCCAAAAGCATCGGTTACCACTAACTCATAAGTGCCTGAAGCATTTGGGCTGGAAGCGACAATTGGGTTTTCAATTTGAGAAATAAAACCATTTGGACCACGCCAAGAAAAAGAATAAGGCGCTTGTCCCGCTGAGGGGTTACTTGTCAGTTGGATATCTGCTCCTGCGCTGCAAGGAGCAGCGTCGTTTTCGGCATGGGCGAGTGGTTTTTCTCCTACCTCCAATTGGATAAAAGAAGACCAATTGGTTTGGCAACCATCAGTCACCACACGCACCCGGTAGTCACCCGCATCCGCTAAAACTACTCTCGGAATAGTCATGATCGGAGCATCTGGGTATGCACCAGAGGTAGTGCTTCCGCGTGGACCTTCCCATTCATAACTGATGTCGGTTCCGAAAAAATTTGAGATAGAAAAGTCAACAGTTTCACCCTCACAAGCCGTCTGACTACTGATCGCAATTAGTGGTTCGTTTTGCTGGGTGACGACATCGATACTCATCTCTTTAGATGCAAAGCAACCTGCGGCATCAGTCACCCAAAGAATATAAATTCCTGAATTGTTATTGGTAACATTGGGCAGCAATGGTGCTTCTTCTACGGATTGGAAGCCATCTGGGCCCGTCCAATTTATGGAATAAGTAGGAGTACCGCCTCCAATAGTTGACGTAAACTGAATATCAGTATTGACTGGCACACAACCAGCTACATCACTATCAAGGGTCAACTGAATCTCAGGTGACACCTCAACCCGAATCGTATCTACTAATTTTCGATAACAACCATCTGTTGGAATGACAGTTACCTGAAATGTGGTGGTCTCTTGTATATTCTGAATTAACGGATTTTGGTTGGTTGAAAAAACAGTATTTGGCTGAGAGCGTTCCACCCATTCGTATGTTGCGACTGCAATGTCATCGCTCAACGAAATCTGCACATCATCATTAGCACAAACCAAACTGCTCAAAGTATTCAAACTCAACTGAGAATGTGGGCAATCGAAAATCGTCGGGTCGTCCATGGCGCCGTTATCATTGTCTGTAGTGGGGTCGCTTCCTGAATCTGAAAAATCACGCGCTACGCCACCATTGGGACCGGCTCCTGAAACTTCCACTTGATTATTGATAATCCCGTTGCCTTTCATGGCAATCTCAACACGTAAGTCCACAACTATCTCTTCGCCTGCTTTAAATTTATCTATCGATCTTCCATTAAAGATATCAGAACTGAAAGAGGTACCGTTATAGCTGTTTCTGATTAGCGGTGGATTAGTCGCCGTGGTCAATGAACTGACAATCGATGGGGTGCTAAGCACTCTTACGAATGAACTTCCCATCTGTGCTTGAAGGTCTTCGTAAAGTGTTAGTTTATTGAGGGTGATATTTCCAGTATTTTTGATATAGATTCGATACCAAAAGTCGAAGTGTTCTGGCTGCCCACTGGCAGCAGGTTCGACTTGGACCACTTCTTTTGCAGCACCGATCTTCAGAACACTTGGCAAATTAATTAAAGTAGGGTCATTCATTCCGCCAAAGCCATTATCATTGGTGGCACCTGAGTTGTCAGTGGATGGGTTTCCACCATTAGGTAGTCCCGATCCGTCATCTGAATCGTCTTCTGCGTCATCGTAGCCTGGCAGGTCATTGCCAAAGACGTCAATTGGGTTAGCACTTATAAATGCCTGGTTTTCAATATTTTGCGAAAGCGAAAGAAAAATATCGTTATCAATAATGACTTCCATCTTCATGGAAAATGATTGCCTCGGATGCATTAACTCATCTGGCGTCGCGATGGTCATATCAAAATTAGAAATACCGTCATAGCGATTGTTTATTCGCGGAGGCGAAATGGTGGAATGATTAAAAACCTCCACCGTTGGCGTTCCGATTATCGCTTGCGCAAAATGTTCCATCGGGTCCATCACTTCGATATTGCTCAAACTCGATGTGCCTGTATTTTTGATATTGAATCTAAACTCAAGTCGAGACTGACCGTTGCCCAAATCCTCGATTTGAGTTAGGGATTTGGTCATCGAAATTTCTGGTAAAAAGAGAATCGTCGGGTCGCCTTTTCCTCCAGAGTCATTATCTAAAATGCCATCGCCATTTAGGTCGGTTTGGTCATCAGAGACATCAGATACAAGATTGCCATTGTTTTCCCTTCCGGAAAATATCGCTTGATTGGCAAGTGGTGTCGGCAAGTTGGTGCAATTAATTGAAAGCACCACGTCGGCATAAAAACTCATCTCATCTCCTGGTTTCAAAACACCGTCATCGTTGAGCAAATTGATTTGCGAACTTCCGTTAAATGCCGCGTTGAGAGTAGGGGCAGTACTATTGTATGGGTTCAGAAATTGCTCCAAAACCGGAGGCGTCGCACTAACGAAAGCGCAACCAAACTGAGTGGCCAAATCTTCCTCTACTTGCATCTGGAGCAAGTCCCCCACTCCTTTGTTTTTTAGTGTAAATAAGTATCGAACCGACAATTTGCCATCAGGCAAAACGGTTGGCGCGCCCATCAGTTTTTTTTCAATTGAAGGAATCGGACCTAAGTCAACGGGGGTTGGTTCATCATTGTCATTGAAGACATTGGAACCTGAATCCGAGAGGTCAGAAACGAATTTGCCGGAGGTGGTTTTAGCACCTGTGGTTGCCTGATTGATGAGACCGGTTGGTGGCACTTCGTCGGCGTCCATTCGAACTTTGATCTGGACGGTAATGCTTTGCCCAGGTGCCATGACCGTATTGCGGAGTAGGATGTCATCGCCATCCGGTTTGGTAGGATTGTTACCTCCCTGTCCGTTGTAATTTGGATTGACGGTTCCGATGTTTTGCGCATTTCCCGAAAGGGAAATTACTTGCGCTGAGATATAAGCAGCCCCAAATTGGCTTTTGATGTCATCTTCCAATTGGACTTCATAAAGCGTTTCGTTGCCAAGATTTTTGAGGAAGAATTCGTAATTCAGGATGTAGATATTGTTACCGATTGGTTGCGAATTGACGAGTTGTTTTGCCAAACCGATGCGTGGCAAAAACAGATGGGTGGGGTCTTCATTTCCTCCGGTTTCGTGGTCAAAGATATTGTCATTATCAAGATCCGTTCTGTCATCTGATGATTGTTGGATTTGATTTCCATCCATATCGATAGCTGTCAAAAGAGCACTATTTGCAAGTGGCTCCGGCACTCCGGCACAAGAAAGGTCTATCTCCACTTCGAGTCGAATGGTCAACTCGTCGCCGCCAAAAATACAGCCATCACCCTTGAAAATGTCTGCTTCGTCATCGCCATTGTATGAGCGATTTTTGGAAGGCATAAGGCTTCGGGAGGAGTTATTGATTAAGTCGGGATTGCCCAAACCTTTGAGTGCCACAAAAGCACAGCCGAATTGTTGTGCTAAATTTTCGGTGAGGCTTATCTGACAAAAAGCGACGCCTCCTGTGTTTTTGATGTGGAACTCATAGATTGCTGAAAAATTATTATTTGATAATTGAGCAGGTTCGGCTAAGAGTCTTTTTGTAAATTCTATTTCGCTCGGAAGGGTAATTTTAGTGGGGTCATTTTGACCACCTTGCCCATTGTCGTAAGCAGCGTTCGGATTGCCGCTACCAGGTACCCCTCCGTCTGTGAGGTTCGTTCCGTCATCTGACAAATCGGAAATATCATCTGTTTGATAGGTTTGGTTTGTTGAAATATTTATCAGGGGTTTTTTATCATTATCAAGAGGCAAACCAGACACAATTGCCTGATTTTCAACAGGTTGGGGAAGCGAAATGAAGTCTGACTTATTTACGACTGTCGTCAAATAAACTGAAAAGGATTCGCCTGGTGCCAGTCGATCTACTGGCGAGCCATTGATTAAATCATCATTGCCGCTGCCATCGTATTGAAAGTTTTGATTGGGCAAAACCGAGGCATTGATGTTTGTGAAATAGACACTCGGATTTGCCGAAAGGGTGGAAGAAAAAGAGAGTGGATCTTTCAAGCTCAGGTTTGAGAAAATAGTGTTGCCTGTATTTTTAACATTGAATCGAAACTGCAATTGCAACTCGTCATTTGGCAAATCCACCTTGTTGAGCAACGCCTTCGTCACCGCAATCTGAGGGACATAGAGTGGCGTCGGTTCGTTGTCGCCCATGCCAAAACCAAAATCACTGTCAGAAAAATCTGAAACCTGATTTTGATTCTTATCAAGAGCAGTTACGGATGCTGAATTTAGCAATGGATTGGGTCTGCCGGCACAGCTAATATCGACCTCAATTTTGATGGAAAACTCCAATCTATCGCCCGGAAAGAGACATCCGTCCGTGTTAAACAAATTCGTATTTTGACTTCCGTCAAATGATGGATTTTTTGTGGGAGGTGTACTGCCGTTGTTACCAATCAAGTTGAGATTCGAGACACTTTCCGCTGATACAAAACTGCATCCCATCTGCCTCGCTACCTCATCAAAAAGACTGATTTGGCAAAACTCAACGTCACCTTCATTTTCCAATGAAAACTGGTAAATCACTTCGTAGTTTTTGTTAGGGAGCTGGGTAGGCGATGTTGCTAATTCTTTTTTCAAAAGGGGTTGTCCCACCTTGTCTGCGTCCGGATCACCGAGGCAAACCTCAAATGCATAAGACTCAGAGATATGGTAACAATCACCGATGATTTGATTAATATTACTGCCGACTGCGAGTCCGTCGATGCCTGAATTCTTTTCGTAGCTTACTGCTACTGCTATGTATTGTCCCGGACTGACGTTGGTAAACGCCACCGGAAGTTGAGTTGTCAATTGAAGGATTTGTCCTTGTGGGTTGAGTAGTGCAAATGCCTCCTCATAAGAAGGGTTCGTCTTTGTATTAATTGAGTGAATGTCTATTTGATTTGCACCCGGAAAGACAATGTATTCACAATTCAAAACGCACGCTTGACAGTCGCTGTCAAAACAATCAATCAACCCGTCGTTGTCGTTGTCTATACCATCCTGACATAGTGTTTCTTGCGCCGTTGCGGTCATCACCGAAAGCAGCAAAAAGAGCCAGATGGATATGTAGGTTTGTAAATTCATTTTTAATTTTTGTTCCTAATTCATTTCATGGTTGTGTTTGTCTAATTGCCTCCCATAGAAGGCTCTGTGGGGTTGCAACAGGTGACGATTGTTGCAGAGGTGGCCGTACAGCCGAAGCCGTTGGTCACCTGAACCGAGTAGGCGCCATATTGCGCGCTCGTTGGCACATAAAATGCCTCATCTGCTCCGATAATCAACTGCCCATCTATCAACCACTGAAATGTCCAATCCGCCTTCGGATGGTTGATAATCATACCATCACAATCGCCCTGCACTTGAATCTGAATCTTGCAGTGATTGTCATCGCAATCCGTCATGCCGTCGCCGTTGTCGTCAATTGAATTATTGCATATTTCTATCGGAAACAAGGTCGGATCGTCAGTTCCTCCTGTGTCTCCAAAGCTGCCTGTATTGGCACCGTTGGTATCCAAATCATCGTTAGGGTTGGTGCCCGAATCGGATAAATCTGATACCGAAGCTCCGAATAGATTGGTTGCCGAAACTTGTATTTGATTGGCTAAGTGACCTGAAGCATGATAGATCGCCTGAGCAGCAAATGGCGCTAATTCGACTCCGAGTTGGATAACAATTTCTTCGCCGGGGTCTAATTGAGCATTGCCGTCAAGTAGGCTTATATTGGGTCGCCTTCCGGCAAATGATGGATTCACATTTCCGGAAACGGTGCTATGTTGAATTATTTGGGGTGCTTGGGTTAGAGCGATAAATGCTCCGCCCAAGTTTGCAACTAAATCTTCAGTCACCTGGATGTGATTCAAGCGAACGTCGCCGATGTTTTTAATGACTGCTTCATAAATGACATCGTAGTGATTGCTTGAACCGCTTGCAGCAGCAGGGGCAGGCAGGGTAACGATTCGTTTCGAGATGCCGATTTTGGGCAATTTGACGACAGTCGGATCATCATTGGGTCCAAGCACCGTTGGGTCATCTGAAAGGCGGTTCAATAAATTATTGGCATCGGTAAAAGCTGTCGTAGTTGCTTGAGTTGTAAAATCTCTAAAATCACCCGTCGCGTCAGGATTCACTTCTATGGTGTAAACGACCTTGATGGTCTCGCCCGGTGCTAACATTCCGCTGTTGCCATCAAAAAACTTTTGACCGATGTCTGAATAAGCGAGCGGCAATTGGGGCGTCCCCTGATGGGCAGAAATATTAGGTCCAGAAACCAATCGAACGAAACTCAATCCGAATTGCGTCTGAAAATCATCAGTCATTTGGAGTCTCTTAAGGTTTGAGTCTCCGGTATTCTTTATGAAAAATTCGAAAGTGACATCATAGTTCTCATCAATACCACTTGTCGCATTTTGAATATCTACCACCCTTTTGGTGACATGATAATCATCATCTTGACAAACACTCATGACAACCGTCTGGTAAGTCACCTCACTTCCTGCCCACCAGGTGTTGATGGTATTGGATTCGCCATAGCCTTCGTCGGTTGATGTTGAATTCCATATATGGCATGGAGGCGCGCATCCATTGAGATCAACCGATGGGGGTTGAATGCCCGTATTTTCATTATCGTCTCCATCGAGATTGACATCCATGTCATCGCCAGCGAGCGAGGAGTCATCGTAGAAAAGCTTGTTGGTCAACGAACCGTTTACAGGGTGTACTAACTGTACCTTGAATCCGGGATTATTGTACTCCACATCATACATCATGAAATGCAATTCGCCTTGATAATAGCGCAGATAGACTGGAATCGAGGTCTCTGGGTCGATAGTATTCCCATTCCCATCTTTCTGATCCCAATTGAGACATTGATTGAAATTTCCAGCAGGGCTGGCTCTATGTAAAATCAATCTATCTGCCGAATTGGGAGTGTAAATGCCATCATTGCCATCAAAGTCAAGAATCACTTCTACCAAGCCCGGTTGTGTGATTTCGTATTCAATGCAAACTGAATCTGAGTTTTGGCACTGACCATTCACTTTGAAGTTCGGCCCAGAAATGACTCCGCCTATTTGCGCAAGCGTATAAAGACTTGGCTCAGGGTCATTTAAAAATATTTTAAATTCGGGATTGGTCGCATTTTCTTCATCAACAGAACGGCGATCCTCGGTTGGATTACCAGAGATACCGGGACCTTGCCCATTGAAAGCCAAAGCAAAAGAAAGTCCTCTAAAACCGGAGTTTTGAAAATCAACCTGATAGACAAAACCAGTGTTGGTCAAGACAAATATTTTACCATTGAATGCTTGGTCGTACACTTTGGGAGGCGTATTACTTGGGGTTCTAAAATCCCAATTCTTAGAATAAAGCCTTCCTGATTTAATGTTGTTGTTTTGATCTACTACTGAGATGTCCCAACCGAAGATTCCATGATTATCATAGCTAAAAGGCGTGACAGTGGTCTGAGCAGGCATCTTGAATTCGATGCTATATGTACCAGTCTGAAAAGGCGTAAACGTGAATATTGGGTTGGAGATGTCATACCCTCCATTGCCCAAATTAGGTCCGATTTTTAATTTTTGATAGTCATTGCCATTGGCGCTTTGTGGACTTACTGAAAAAGGTCCATGCACTATGTTGCCCTGACTATTCACAATACGAAACTCGTATGCCAGCGAAGAAATGTCTCTATAATTGGCGTAAACCAGTTGTGATAAAGCTAAATGTACTTTCTCATTGGGGTCCAATATCTCGAAGCTCATCGCCTTGTCCGTTCCGCCAGTGCCGTAGCCCGCAAAGCCTTGTGTCAAATTCAGCAACACCCAATCATCAGCAGTTGGCGAAACCTCTTTGGTTCCTTCTGCATGTCCAGCATTGATTGAAAAAAGTATCAATAGGATAGCCAAAGACCTCAGGGACGAGATCTTCAAAAAATAAAGGCAGTGTTTTGAGTGTTTTGTTACTTGCATATTCCTTTCTCTAAATAAAAATTCACCATCTCATTGAAGGTCATTTCATGCAGATGTGTAAATGTTTCTCTCTTTAACTATTGGGAGGTAGTAATCTAAAAAAAGGGAACTAAGACTTGATTTGAAATCAAATATTGGTGGGTACTAAGTGAATATTCAAATTTTATACCATCGGGTCTATTCAAGTTGGCAGAAGAAGGACTATGGCTGCCTAACAAAACATTCCGAGTAGAAAAGTATTTGTAATTATCAAATTTAATTTTTAAATATTTAAAATGAATCGTCTTTTTAAAGAGCTGTTAATGAGTCTATTGAACCAAAACATTCAATAAAATCACTCAACCAAATGAGTCAATTTCAACCCAAGAAAATTTAATTAATCATCTTAACTCAACATTAATCCCATTACCTTGGTTTTTTCTTCCTTTGCGGAAAATAGCGTTGCTATACCCTATCGTTAAGTATCCTCACAAACAAGAGCAAAAACATGGAAAAATTATCAAAGAGAGAGTTGTGGTTGAGTTGGATTTTGCTCGTGCTGTTGAGTGTGATTTGGGGTAGTTCCTATATCCTAATCAAGCGCGGATTAGTCGCCTATGATCCCCTGCAATTAGCCTCTGTGCGGCTCATCGTTTCTGCGCTTACTTTTCTTCCTGTCTTCTTTTTTATTTACAAATCGGTCGATTGGTCAAAATGGCAATACTTACTCATCATCGGTCTCACGGGCAATGCCATCCCCGCATGGCTTTTCGCGAAAGCGCAAACCAAATTGAGTAGCTCCCTCGCGGGGGTTTTGAATTCTTTGACGCCGCTTTTTACGCTACTGCTCGCCATCGTAATTTTCAATCTGCCATTTAAAAGAAATACCATCGCTGGGGTGTTTTTAGGATTTATCGGAGCCATCACCCTTGCTTGGTTTGGGGAGTCAAGCGGCGCTACGAGTGATTCTACTTATGTGCTTTATGTGGTTGGCGCGGCGTTTTGTTATGCGATAAGTGCCAACACGGTCGCCTCCAAACTCAAAGGCAGTAGTTCGATGACGCTGAGTGCCGCTTCGTTTATGTTTTTGTTGCCAATTGCAGTGGTTCTGTTTTTTGGAAGTGAGGCGCATACCACCACCTTACAAGATCCACGAGGCTGGGAGGCGTTTGGCTATGTGGCGCTTTTGGCTATTGCGAGCACGGTGATTGCGACGGTGCTTTATTATCGTTTGGTGCAGATGACGGGAGCGGTGGTTTCTTCTTTTGTGAGTTATTTGGTGCCGGCAGTTGCGGCAGGTTGGGGGCTTTATGATGGGGAGCCGATTACCCTTTTCACTTTCGTGGGAATGGGGTTGATTTTACTTGGAGTTTATATTGCGAGGAAGGAGTGATTTTTTCACTTTCGTGAAATGTTTTTCCCTCAGGACGAATGCTTCCCTAATTAGGACGAAACGGAACGCGGAATACGCGGATGGACGCTGATTTTCGCGGATCATTTCACTTTCGTGAAATGTGGGTATTTGACGAAAGTCAGAAACCATCTCAGCAATTAAACAATCAGCGAAGCGAAACCATTACTACGCTCCGTCATACGCCCAAACCACATGCGTCGCCCCCCAAGTAAACCCACCACCAAAGGCAGTGAGAATCAGATTATCTCCTTTTTTCAATTTGGATTCATAATCCCAGAGGCAAAGCGGCAAAGTTGCAGCGGTAGTATTGCCAAATTTTTGAATATTGACCATGACCTTTTCCATTGGAAAATCAGCCATGCGTGCTACGGATTCGATGATGCGGATATTGGCTTGGTGTGGAACAACCCATGCAACATTTTCGGCATTGAGGTCATTACGTGTCATGAGTTCGCGAACGATGCCCGACATTCCTTTCACAGCGGCTTTGAAAACGGGTTTGCCATTTTGGAAGATGAAATGTTCTTTATTGGTTACGGTCTCTATGGTAGCGGGATGTAGAGAACCACCTGCTTTTTGGCGCAAAAAATCTTTGCCAACACCATCACCTCTTAAAAGAGAATCTTTGACGCCGATGCCCTCTTCATTAGGTTCTAAAAGCACGGCTCCAGCGCCATCGCCGAAGATGATGCTCGTGGAGCGATCCGTATAATCCATAATCGACGACATCTTATCTGCGCCAACAACCAATACTTTTTTATAGCGACCTGATTCCACGTAAGTGGCGCCTGTGGTCAAGCCAAAAAGGAAACCAGAGCATGCCGCAACGAGGTCGAAACCGAAGGCATTATTAATGCCTACTTGTGAGTTAATCAACTGCGCGGTGTCTGGAAAAGCGAAATCGCCTGTGACCGTGCAGCAGATAGTCAGATCGATGTCATCGGGGTTGGTATTCGTTTTTTCGAGCAGACCTTTGACCGCCTCCGCACCCATAAATGAGGTGGCTTTGTCGGTTTCTTTTAGGATGCGGCGTTCTTTGATGCCAGTGCGTTCGGTTATCCACTGATCGTTGGTATCCATCATGGTTTCCAACTCGGCGTTGGTCAACACATAATCTGGAACATATCCATGAACTCCGGTAATCGCTGCGTGAATTTTTCCCATTGGGCTATACTTTCTTTTAGCAAATAGGTTTTTTAGAGATTCGTATTTTGTAGCCGCAAATTTAGGAAAATACTTCGACACAGAGAACGAAAAACCAATGCCTCATCGAATACTGAATGTTGCCCCGCACCTAAAAATAAGCTATATTTGTCGCCTT
The DNA here is from genome assembly GCA_937967625.1 of uncultured Saprospiraceae bacterium. GTDB lineage: Bacteria > Bacteroidota > Bacteroidia > Chitinophagales > Saprospiraceae > JAGQWW01. The sequence goes on along the minus strand of CALCJP010000047.1, from coordinate 986 downwards.
ATCTGAGATTGAAATCCGATTGAATCGGAAGTAATATTCCCCTCAACATGAATTAATTGGTTATCACTACTTCAAAAAGGAACTTGAAGCCAAGTTCTCCGTTTACTAACCATAATTCAAAAACAAAAAGGATGACATTACACTCCCACCTATTAAAAACAGCGCTATTCCTAATCGCCTGTTTATCAACGACTTTTCAGGCGAAAGCCGATATTAACTTCAGTAATGGAAATTTGGAAAAGGTTAAAAAAGACGCTGCTGCGGAAGGCAAGTTGTACTTCGTAGATTTTACCGCAGCGTGGTGCGCGCCTTGCCGCATCATGGACGAATATACCTTCACCGACCCTTCTTTAGGCTACTATGTGCGCAAAAATTACCTTGCTGCAAAAGTCGATATCGATAACTTCGACGGCGTTGGCTATAAGCAACAATATAACATCACTTCGCTTCCATCAGTCTTGGTCTTCAATTCTTCTGGCAGATTGGTGGGGCGATATGAGGAGTCGCTTTCTGCTTCTAAAATGCTCGAAATTTTAAAAAAACACGACATTCCCTCTAATAGAAAAAAAGTGGCTTCTGCTCCAAAGGCGAAGCCAAAACCTGCTCCTAATTATTCGCGACCTTCGTCGAAACCTAAAATCAACACGAAGCCAAAAACGAAACCAGTTTCAACAGCTAAACCGGCTGCTCCGAAAGGCAATGGGTTGTTTAGATTTGACGTAAGTAGTCAGCCTTCAGTTGGCTTTAGTGTGCAGATTGGGGTCTATGCAGATTATGAAAACGTACTGCGAGAAGTCGCTAAATTCAAGCGCCTTTTTAATGAGCCTATCTTAGTGCATATCGACAAATTAACCAACAAAACGGTCTATCGGGTCATGGTAGGTGACTTTGGTTCAAAAGGACAAGCAGAGCGATTTACCAGTAAGGTGAAGCAGAAAGGATTGGAAGGGTATGCGAGGAGCTTGGTCGGATTGAAATAAAAAACG
>CALCJP010000046.1 GCA_937967625.1 uncultured Saprospiraceae bacterium | reverse complement strand
ATGATTTATCATGCTTCTTCCGTCATTCGGGGCATCAATCGATGTTTGGTAGTGGTGGATTTGCCCTTTGGTTATTACCAAGGAGATTCGAAATTGGCACTAAAATCCGCGATCCGAATCATGAAGGAATCAGGCGCACATGCGGTGAAAATGGAAGGGGGCGCACAGATTGCAGATTCGATAAAGAGGGTGCTTTCTGCTGGAATTCCAGTGATGGGGCATTTGGGATTGACGCCTCAATCGATTTATAAATTCGGAACCTACACCGTCAGAGCAAAAGAAGATGCGGAGGCGAAGCAACTGATTTCAGATTGTTCTCTTTTGGAGAAGTTGGGTTGTTTCGGAATCGTTTTGGAAAAGATACCTGCTAAATTGACTAAAAAAGTTTCCGAAAAACTGACCATCCCAACCATCGGAATTGGTGGAGGTGGGTCAGCTGATGGGCAAGTTTTGGTGACCCATGATATGTTGGGCATTACGAAGGATTTCAAACCTCGTTTTTTGAGGAGGTATTTGGAGTTATTTGATGAGATTAAGAAAGCGACTGAGGATTATATCACCGACGTGAGAAGTGGTGATTTTCCTAATGAGAAAGAGCAATATTAATACACAAAACAAACAAACCGTTCTTCGAGCGGAGCCGAGAAGGACAACCAGAAGATCGATGATTTTCTCCTCAACTGCACTCGAAGAACGGTAATCTGAGATAATGAATCGCAAAAATTTTCTATATGCATTTTTGGCAGCAGCCTTGGTTATGGGCTGGTTTGCGTATCAAAAATACGCCGCGTATTTGATGCCAAATGTGCCACTTGAACTAAAAGAGGAATTTGCCCATATTCCTTCCAACTCTTCTTTCGAGGAAATCGCCGAACTACTTCATAATCAAGGATTTATAAAAAATAAGGAAACCTTCGTAGAGGTCTCCGAAAGGCTCAAATATAAGCGCGAAAAAATGCGTTCCGGTCGCTTCAAAATTGAACCTGGGTCTAACAATTATTCCTTAGTTAAATTGCTTCGAAATGGAGAGCAAGCACCTGTCAAACTGGTGCTGACCAATGCTCGGTTATTGGAAGACATCGCCGCCAAGGTGGCTCGATTTATAGAACCTGATTCGGCGCAAATCATGCAAGTGTTTTCTGATCCAGGTACACTTCAAAAATTTGGTTACACTACGGAAACCTTGCCCTCTCTCTTCATTCCAAATACATACGAATTTTTCTGGAATTGCAGTCCTCAAGATTTTATGAAAAGAATGCAAAAAGAACATAAAGCATTTTGGGGCAAGAACGACCGTTTGGCGAAAGCCAAAGAAAAAAACATGACTCCCGAAGAGGTCTATACTATGGCGAGCATAGTCGAAAGAGAAACCAATCAAAACTCTGAGAAAAAACGAATGGCAGGCGTCTATATGAATCGATATAAAATCGGTATGCGCCTGCAAGCAGACCCAACTTGTGTATTTGCCACAAGAGATTTTACCGCTCGCCGCGTGACCAATTATCACCTCGAATTCAAATCGCCGTACAATACCTATCTCAATGTGGGGCTACCACCTGGACCAATTAGCATGGCGTCGATTCCGAGTATTGATGCCGTGTTGGGACATGAGGATCATAAGTATATTTACTTCTGCGCTAAGCCCGATGGGTCAGGTTTTCACGCTTTCGCGAAAACGCTTGCCCAACACAATCGCAATGCAGCAGCCTATCACCGAAGCATTCGAAACAGACGATGAAAAAACCATACGTAATCAGCATTGGAGGAGGAAGTGGCTCCGGCAAAACGAGTTTTTTGAGAATCATTCGGAAGGCATTTCACGAAAGTGAGATCTGCTGCATTTCTATGGATGACTATTACAAACCGAAGGAAATGCAAGAAAAAGACCCCTTTGGCGTCATAAATTATGACTTGCCGGGGTCGATAGATAAAGATGCTTTTTGTCGAGATTTGTCAAAACTGATAGAGGGGGAGGAGGTTGTGATTCAAGAATATACATTCAATAATGAATTGGCTGACTCCAAAGAAATTAGACTCAAACCCGCTCCAATTATTTTAGTGGAAGGGCTTTTTGTATTCCATTATCAGAACATTCAGCCACTTATTGATCTGCGTATTTTCATTGAAGCGAAAGAAAACCTAAAAGTCATCAGGAGAATCATCCGAGACAAGGAAGAGAGAAATTATCCGCTCAAAGAAGTTTTGCATGATTATCAATATCATGTGCTTCCTGCTTTCGAAAACTACATTTTGCCCTACCGCGATGAAGTTGACATGGTCATCAACAACAATGATCATTTTAATAATGCGACTCAAGTTTTGATTGGGTTTATCAAGAGTAAATTAAATGCTTGATTTATTCAGCCGCCAAAAGTTTACAGATTAGACGAATTATTGAGAATCTGTGAAATCAGTGTGAATCCGTGGCGAATTTTAAGTAACTTGGGGTAAAATTTTTTATCAATGACTCGTTTCAAAATCACACTTTTACTCTGTTTCTATTCCATTGTGCCACTCATAAGTCAGGTCGAACAAGGCACCATTCCGCTGGGAGGAGTGGCGAATCTTCAGCTGACTTCTGCCGACCCCTCTTATGAATCCTTCACGTCAAGCATGTCGCCTTTTTTTGGGTACTTTCTCAATGATGACTTTGGCATTTCGGGAGGTTTTTCATGGGCAAATCAAAACCTAACCATCGACAATTATCCAAACCCCAACGATGTTTGGGAGCGTGATTTGGGTGGTTTTAATCTCTTTTTGGCGGCTCGTCATTATTTCCCTTTTTTGGATTATAGGATGTTTGGGCAGGTGGATATGATTAATCAAAATACCGATTTTTCTCTCTCCATCATCAGAAATGGCGAACGGCAAAATTCCTCATTTGGGAATAATATTTTCTCAATGAAGGCCTCGGTAGGAACCACTTCCTTCCTTTCGGAAAATATCGCCATCGAAGGCATCCTGAAATACACCCTATTCAAACGCCGCTCCTATGAAGATAGACCCAAATTTTTGAAAGGACCCATCGAATTCATCGTCGATATTCGACCCTATATCAACACAGGATGGTCGCCTGGCAACGCCAATCATACTGAATTTATTGATGCTCGGAGTTGGAATATTGGCGGCACCGCAGGAGTGAGTCATTCCCTTCTCGAAAACCGCCGAATTTTAGATAGCTTGATTTTGGACAATCAAGTTTTGGGCATTTGGTTGGAGCCGAAATTTGGCTATTTCATTGCCGATAATTTCTTAGTCGGATTCAATGGAACCATCAATTATGCCGATGATAATGCCAACAATCCAGTCTCGTTTGGCGCCGCACCTTACATTCGATACTACATCAGAGCGACGCAAGGCTTGCAGGTCGTTCCCAACTTTTCAGTGCTTTATAATTATGTGCTTTCGCGCCAAAAGATATTGGGAGAAGACTCGGTCTCGGAGACCTTCATTTTTAGCCCCGGTTTGGGTTTGCATACGTTTCTTTCAGAAGGAATCGGACTTTTTGCCAATGGCGTGATGAGTTTCAGACAAATCCCAACTGCAAGTGGCACCCCGCTCAATCCGTCGAAATTCACCTCTTTGCAATTGCAAATTGGATTGGAATATTATCTTAGCGATTTTTAGCCGGCTTTCGCCGAATGACCTAACAAAAAAAGACTATGCCGAATTTTTCAGATACAGAATTACGAAACATAATCGAACTTCGAAACATCGACCAATCCTATGATGGTGGTAATATCGAAATCATAAAAGGTCTCGATTTTCTAATTGAAGACAAACCTGCTCAGGGGCAGTTCGTGGTGATATTGGGCATGTCGGGTTGTGGGAAATCGACGGTGCTTCGCTACATCGCCGGATTGCAGCAACCGACCGCCGGCTCGGTTTTGATAAACGACAAAGAAGTATCTGCCGACAATAGGGTAGCGATGGTTTTTCAGCAATACAGCTCCCTTCCCTGGCTGACTGTTTTGGACAATGTCGGGATGGCACTCGACTTCAAGGGCATTTCTGGAAAGGAAAAAAAAGACAAAGCCATGGAGATGATCGAGCTGGTAGGACTGGCTGGTCATGAAAACAAATTCGCTCAATACCCAACCCTTTCTGGTGGGCAGTTGCAGCGGGTGGCGATTGCAAGAAGTTTGATTGCCAACCCTGAGATACTTTTGATGGATGAGCCATTTGGCGCCTTGGATGTCAACACCCGACTTCAAATGCAAGACCTACTTTCGAGTCTTTGGCATAAATTTCACCCTACTATCATCTTTGTGACACACGATATTTCTGAAGCAGTCTATCTGGGCGATGATATTTACATCATGAAATCTGCCCCCTCTCGATTTGTAGAACACATCAAAGTTGATTTGCCATTTAAAAGAAATAGGGAGATGAAACGTGACCAAAAATTTGTCGATTTAGTCCAACAAGTAGAAGACACAATGGTGAGAGTGGCGGAAATGGGGTAGTGTCTTATTTTTAATTCACTGTTACACACAACACTCTGATAATGAGATATTTACTTATTGTTTTTTCTCTTATTTCTTTCTTCTCATGTGATAGGATTTCTAACGCCCTTTCGGGCAATGAGGGTACTGCTCAAGAACCTATTCAGGAAGAAGAAGAATTTGAAGTACCCGAAAATATTGATGACGAATCGCCCTACCTAATCACCACGGTTGATAACCTCACCATGCGCAATCGCCCTTCTACAGACGGCGATTTTGTGACTCGAATTCCAGAAGGAGATTCTTTGGTTTATTTGAATGAGCAATCCTCAGATTGGTTGAACTTCAAGCTGCGAGGCAAGTATTTTCATGAGCCTTGGCTAAAAGTGGAGATCCTAAAATCAGGCAAAAAAGGTTGGGTCTTTGGCGGAGGCGTTCGGTTTGATTCTTATTTGAGAGAGGAAGTCAAACGATATTCGACCGAGCTTTCTGCGGAGCGATTTAAAGAGGATGTCAGATGGGAAGGCACCTTGCCAACGGATTGGACAACGGCAAGTATTGATGACTCCAAAGATTTCAAAACCTTTCTGATTCACTTTCGTGAATGGGTGGTCAATGATGATGCTGAAAAAATTTCCAAACATCTGGACTACCCAGTGGATCCGATTTACTCCAGGTCTCAGTTCATGGACAATTACGAACGCATATTCGATGATAGTCTGAGAAGAGTTCTTTTCCAACAACCCCTACATCGGATTTTTAGAAACGCTCAAGGTGCCATGATTGGTGACGGCGAGATTTGGTTCCGAAAGAAAGATGGAGACTACAAAATCACCGCCCTCAACGCTTACGCCAAAAGGGTCAAGGGCGAGCAAGCAATTGATGACTATGTAGAGGCATTTTCAAATTTGGAACATGTCTATACTCGCCCCTCCAAAGAAGCGAATCCTCCTCAAATCATCGTAAAGGTCAAAGAAAAAGCACTGACCGGTGAGTTTATCAAGTACATTGGTAATCAAAAAGAGGTTAGTATGTTCGATGATTTTGAATTCAAATATTCAGATGGTAATGCCCGCGTTTTTGAAATCAAAGCAGGAAAGAATGTGCAACAGCGACTCGCATTTTCCGAAAGGAAAAATGGAAGTATTGAATTGATTTTTGATGATTTTAAGAATTATAAAGCGGGGCAGCGGTTTCTTTATTCTAATTGAGGACGGTACACGGTACACGGTACACGGTTCACGGTACACGATACGCCGTGTACCGTGTACCATCAACCGTGTACCCATTAAAAATTAG
>CALCJP010000045.1 GCA_937967625.1 uncultured Saprospiraceae bacterium | reverse complement strand
GTCATTTTAGAAACACCAGCAGCGCTTTTGGTGGCTGGACAAATTCAAGATGAATCAGCAAGCGGATTTGCCGACGGGCAAATCAATCTTTCAGTAACAGGAGGCGCCATGCCTTACACCTTCGAGTGGTCAAATGGCATGACTACCCAAAACGTAACCAATTTGCCTTTCGGCGAATATGAGGTCTTCGTCACTGATGCCAATGCTTGCACCGCATCATTTAAGGCAAATGTTGCCGAAGGAGCAGCATGCCACACACTCTCGCTAACAACAAACGATGTCACTTGCAATGGCAACAATAACGGAACTGCAACATTAAGCATCGAAAATGGAACTGCTCCTTTCACCATCCAATGGAGCAATGACGCCAACACCGAACAAATCACTGATCTAACTGCTGGCACCTATAGCGTCACCGTAACCGACGCCAATGGCTGCATCACCTCAGAGCAAGTCATCATCAACGAACCCTCAAGTTTGGAAGTCAACGGAATCGTTACAAATGAATCCTTGGCTCAAAATTCAGATGGCTCCATTACTTTGGAGGTAACTGGAGGCACAATGCCGTATGCATACAACTGGTCAAATGGCGCCACCACAGCCGACCCAAATAATTTGCCTTCCGGCGAATATGAAGTCCAAGTCACTGACGCCAACGGTTGCACTGCAACCTATGCAACTAAGGTAGAAGCCGGTGTCACTTGTCCAACCATTGCGCTCTCTACCAGCGATGTAGATTGCAACGGAGGCAATAACGGAATCGCAACATTAAGCATAGAAAATGGAACCGCACCTTTCGCCATCCAATGGTCAAATGGCAGCACTGACTTACGAAACGTCGGTTTGTCCGCAGGCACTTATAGTGTCACGGTCACAGACGCCAACAACTGTTCAGAAACGAGCCAATTCGAAATCAACGAACCGATGAAACTCGAAATCACCGGAACAGTCATCAACGAATCTGCTGCTCAAAGCGAAGACGGCTCCATCATTTTGGAAGTCATAGGAGGCACGCCGCCATACTTTTACACTTGGTCAAATGGCGCCATGACCGCCGACCTAAATAATTTGCCTTTCGGCGAATATGTCCTTCTCGTCTCCGATGCCAATGGCTGCCGCGAGACCTTCAGAGCAGAAATCGAGGAAGGCTACACTTGCCCGACGCTTTTGACGACAGTCGCAGATGTCACCTGTTTTGGTGGCGAAGATGGCGCAGTCCAATTGACAGTTGAGAACGGAACACCTCCCTTTAGATATGAATGGTCAAATGGCGCCACGACCGCCGATCTAAATAATTTGCCTTTCGGCGAATACAGCCTCGCCGTGATTGATGCAAACGATTGCATGATTCAAACCACCGTATTTATCGACCAACCCAATGAAATCACCCTTCAAGCGACGACTACCAACGAGTCCCTCTCTGGAGCAGGTGACGGCTCAATCTCCGTTGAGATTGAAGGCGGCGTCGCTCCTTACTCCCTCCAATGGAGCAATGGCAGCACAGATGCGCAACTTAATAATTTGCCTTTCGGCGAATATAATCTCATTGCAACAGACGCAAACGGCTGCCAAGCAACATTGACCGAGACCATAGAAGCGGGCGCTAATTGTCCTACCCTCAGTTACCAAAAAGTCGATAACTCCTGTTTTGGCGAAAGCCAGGGAAGCATCCAATTAGAGTTGGAAAGCGGAACCGCTCCGTTCACTTTTGAGTGGAGTAATGGCGCAACAACGGGCGACCTTTCCAATTTGCCGAAAGGCAGATATACCGTAGAGGTCACGGACGCCAACGGCTGCTTTTTGGTAGAAACCATCGACATCACCCAGCCCGACGAGTTGAAACTCGAACTCTTTTGGGCGGACGTCAGCCAAGCAGGTGGCAATGATGGATTCGCTGATTTGAAGGTAGTCGGTGGAACGGCTCCATACTCAATTCTTTGGTCGAATGCCAAAAGAGAGGAGTCGATAGATGGCTTAATGGCTGGAACCTATGGAGTAACTGCTACGGATGCCAACGGCTGCCAAATTGAAGAAACGATCCAAATCCAAGAACCATCAAGTGATGTCTGTAAAGAAGCGAATTCGCTGCCATATACACAAAGCTTTGAAGAGGGCTTGGGCGATTGGGTAGATCAACGTGCTGCCGACGGCAAAAAGCAATTTTGGTACACCCGCCAAGGCAGAACACCTACCAAACGAACGGGCCCGTTCAAGGCATTTGATGGGGATAAGTACGCGCACGTCGAAGTCAATGGCAACATTCGCAAGCGTGGCGGTTTGGTTTCTCCATGTATAGATTTGAGTGGGGCGATTGCTCCAAAACTCAAGTTTAAGTACCATCTGTTTGGTCGCAACATGGGCGTCCTTGGGGTTCAGATAAGTGTAGATGGTGGCGAAAATTTCACGACAGTGTGGAGAAGGGGTGGCGACAAAGGCTACTCTTGGAGGGGCGCGTCAGTTGATTTGTCCTATTATGCCAATCAAACCATTAAGGTTCGATTTGTGGGTGTCACCCGGTCAGGTCCAAGGGGCGACATGGCAATTGACATGGTCGAGGTCATAGACGCAGGAAGTACTCTCCCGACTTTCGTCGAATCATCGGGTACGCTAAATTTACTCGGTTTGGAAGTTTATCCCAACCCGATTTTGGATTGGACGACTTTCGAGTTTGAGACCAATACGGGCGGAACCATCCACCTGACCATCATCGATATGAATGGCAAACCTGTTAGGGAAGAGACCATAAAAGGAGTCGTCGGACTCAATCATTATGAACTTGATCTAAGCGATTTGGAAGGCGGTCTCTATGGCATCCGAATCAGCGACGGCAAAGAAATAAAAACCCAAAAACTGATAAAAGCCAGATGGTAAAATAGATTTTCCCGAAGTCAATACCATGTGATTGTTACGGTTGTCCCGAGTGCATTAAGTTGTGCTCGGGATTTTTTTTGTGGATGTTGACTTCGGCTTCGCTCAGTCAACGGTTCGCAGCGAGTCGCTTTCTGAGCGTAGCCGAAGGGAAAGCTTCAACTTTGAATTTTAGATATTGAACCCTGCTCCGCTCAGTCAACGGTTCGCAGCCACCGTTCCCTGAGCGGAGCCGAAGGGAACAAACCCACCCCCAAATCTCTAAAAAACCCACCTCAATAACTAATTGAAAATCAGCGCTTTACAAAGCATGGTGAAAAATTACAATTTGAAAAATATCAAATTTGAAGTATTGGGTATTTTTATTTTATCACTTCGAAAATTGGCACGGTGGCACAGAAATTGGCGATTGATAATTGTCTCACAAAAAATAACATCCTTACCAAATCGATTTTCCCTCCAACACAATTTTAAGAAGAACATAATAGGTGCTCAAAAAAGAAATAGGTCTCACTCACTAAAAAAACTCACATGATCTATTTTTTAACTGGCAAACTTAAGAACTATGTACAAACACTTACTTACTCTATTTTTGGGTGTATTACTCACCCCAGGTTTTTCTCAAAACCCTCTTTACGATGCAGTAGTAGCTGCAAAGAACTCGGTTTCATTTTCTGAAACAAATTTATTTTCCGCTAAGGAATCCATCGTGCAAAATGCAAAATTGAAAAGCAACTTAGCTGATGGACTCACTTTAGAACTCAACGAAAACGAACTAAAAGATTTAATTTCAGAAAGTCCCGCTGCTTTACATTTAAGTATCGATAGAGGTGCCTCTCAAAAACCGCTTAAATTAGAACTGGTCGAACAAACGCTTTTTGCTTATGATTTTAGAGTATTGACAGATGCTGCTCCCAATGGAGTCGCTGTCAATCAAGGAATTCATTACCGAGGCATCGTTGCCGGGGAAATGAATTCCGTAGTAGCGCTTAGCGTTTTCGAAAATAACATCATGGGAGTCATCGAAAGTACGACTTCCGGGCAGATGGTCATCGGTCAAAATCAAGCAAACAAAAACGAATATTTGCTTTATAAAACCGCTGACGTTTTGGCTCAACCCAATATGGACTGCGCCACTGCCGACATCCCATTGACTAAAGAACAAATTGACAACATGCTTTCGCATGACCATACAGCAGGTAAGGTCGATAAGTGTGTAAACGTATTTTTTGAAGCTGATTATGCTTTATTTTCCGAAAGGGGAGGAGTGGACGAAACGGTGGCTTACATCACTGGCTTGTTCAATATGGCTGCGACCCTTTACCAAAATGAAGGCATCACGATGAAGGTTTCCGAGATGTTTGTTTGGACTTCAGCAGACTATTATAATTACCCACAATTGAGAGACGCGCTCAACCAATTTAAAAGAGTTCGTACCGATTTTGATGGAGATTTAGGGATGTTGATTTCTGGATCAGATTTGATTCCTGGCGGCATTTCGTTTGTGAATGGTTTGGGTACTGATTTCAATTATTCAATGTGCCGATTGGCGGTTTCAGAGTCAGATTTGCCATCATTCAATTTGACAGCAAATATGATTGCTCACGAGTTGGGTCACAACCTCGGTTCGCCTCACACCCACGCTTGCGCATGGAATGGCAACAACACACCAATCGACGGCTGCGGCGCGTCGATGGGTTACTCGCAAGGATGTGACGGACCCATTCCGACAGTTGGCGGAACGATTATGAGCTACTGCCAATTGCTAAGTGATGTTGGCGTCAACTGGGCAAACGGATTTGGCCAGCAACCTGGCAATTTGTTGAGAAGTATTATTGCTTCTGCTGATTGCCTCGGCGCGTGCGAAGTGCCTCAGTGTCATTCTATCTCTTTCGAGAAAAAAGACGTGACTTGCCACGGCGCAAAAGATGGAATCATCTCCATTTCGATTGAAAACGGCACTGCGCCTTTCGAAATCGAATGGTCAAATGGCAGCAATGCAACCGCTATTAATAATTTGCCTTTCGGCAAATATACCGTCGAAGTCACCGACGCAAACGGCTGCTTCGTCATCGAAACCATCGAAATCACTCAACCAGAACGCATGACTTTTGACCTATACTGGGCAAACGTAAGCGAAGCTGGCGAAACAGATGGATTTATCGACCTTACGGTAAAAGGCGGAAAAGCTGATTACCAATACAACTGGTCAAACGACATGACTACTGAAGACCTCAACGATTTGGCAGCAGGCATGTATGAAGTAACAGTAACCGACAAAAACAACTGTCAAAAATCAGCACTCGTTCCGGTTAATGAACCAAACGAAAAGAAAGCAGTTTTGACTGTTGATGAAACTGAGGTTGAAGAAGTGTCAACAAGTACTGATGTAGTAGTTGATTTGCAGAAACGTGTCCCGAACTTGCTTCGGGAGGAAAAGAAAGAAATAGGAGTATTTCCAAATCCATTTGTAAATCAATTTTCAGTACAATTTGAATCTGAAAAAGCGGAGCAAGTCAAAGTGGCGGTATTGGACATTTCCGGTAAGGAAATCAAAAGTGAAATTCAAAATACAACAACTGGTCAAAATAAATATGAAATAAACGGCTCGAATCTCAATGAAGGAATTTACATCATTCAAATCAACGGTTCGGCTACTCAACAAACTCAAAAAATCGTAAAAACGAAATAAGAAATTTAAGCATCGTCTTTCGAAGAGGACGATGCGCTACAAAAAATCGCAGCGTCCCTTTCAGGAGACGCCGCTCAAAAGAAATAAATTTTCTTTAAAAACTGATTTACACCTTGCTTAGATAAAAGAAACTAAATCCAATTATTTTCTCACTCACTGTCGTTAAAGAATTTTTTTTCAATGAGATTATAATTTGGTGTGGAGTCGCGCTCAGCGACTCCATTTCTTTTTTTAGCCCTTTAAGAGGAGAGAGGAGAGACCGCTTCGCTGAGAGAGCAGAGACTTCAGTGCCGGGTGAACACTCCAGCTTTGAGTCTCTGATCTTTACTCTCTCAGCGAAGCGGTCT
>CALCJP010000044.1 GCA_937967625.1 uncultured Saprospiraceae bacterium | reverse complement strand
TCCTCATCAACAACGGCATCCACCCTGGCGAACCGGAAGGCATTGACGCTTCCATGATGTTGCTCCGTCAATACCTCCAAAAAGCAGATGAAGAAGGCGAAGGCACTGAGGACTTGCTAAAAGAAATCGTTTTGGCAGTCGTACCAATTTACAATATCGGAGGCGCTCTAAATCGCAACAGCCACACCCGCGCCAACCAAAACGGACCGGTCAGTTATGGCTTTCGCGGAAACGCGAAAAATTTAGATCTCAATCGCGATTTCATCAAATGTGATTCTAAAAACGCGGAGGCAATGTCGAAGCTGTTTGGCAAATGGCAACCCGATGTTTTCGTGGATAATCATACGAGCAATGGCGCAGATTATCCCTATACCATCACGCTGATTTCTACTCAAAAGGATAAACTCGAAATTCCGATTGCTGACTACATGAATCAAAAATTGGTACCTAACCTCTTTGCGCAAATGAAAAAACGCAATTGGGAAATGTGCCCTTACGTCTATGCGCGCACGACGCCCGATGAAGGCATTATGGGGTTTTTGGATTTGCCGAGATACTCAACGGGGTTTAGCACCTTGCATCAGGCAATTGGTTTTACATTGGAGACGCACATGCTCAAACCATTTGATGATCGGGTTTGGGCGACTTATCATTTTATGGATGCGCTGATTGGGGAAGTGAAAAAGGATGCACAACTGATTCGTTCGGCACGACAACAAGCGCAGATGACAGCTCAAAACAAATCAACCTTTGATCTCAATTGGAGGTTGGATACTTCCGCAGTTGAGCAGCTAAAATTCAAAGGGTATGAAGCAAAATATAAGACGAGCGCAGTGACGGGTTTGGATCGATTGTATTATGATCGGAACTCGATGTGGGAAAAAGAAATTCCATATTTCAACACCTATAAATCCAATCTTTCTGTCGAAAAACCAGTGGCTTACATCATCCCACAAGCCTACTCCAAAGTCATCGAACGCCTCCAATGGAATGGCGTCAAAATGCAACGCCTTTCGGCGAAAGCCGCAATAGAAGGCGAATTCTATTTTATCAAAAGCTACGATAATGGCAAGACGCCATACGAGGGGCATTACTTACATAAAAAAGTAGTAGTTGAGAAAAAGACGATGACTAAAGATTTCCGAAAGGGGGATTATGTGGTTTATGTCAATCAACTAATCAATCGCTTGATAATAGAAACCTTAGAGCCGCAAGCCCCTGATAGCTATTTCGCATGGAATTTCTTTGATGGCATTTTGCAACAAAAGGAATATTTTTCGCCTTATGTTTTTGAAGATGTCGCTGCTCAATTATTGGAAGCAGACGAAAAGCTACAAGTCGATTTTGATAAAAAAATTGAGGAAGACAAAGAGTTTGCGAAAAGTAGTTGGGCGCAATTACTCTATATTTACAAACGTTCTCCCTATTACGAACCGACGCACAACTTGTATCCAATTTGTAGAATGGTTAACTTTAAAGAACTTCCATTGAAGGAAAATTAAGTCGTCAACAAACCAAAGCATCAAGTTGTTAGTCTTTTAGGTAGTAATTCCAACAAAAGCTGTCTCCCTTTGGAGGGAGATGCCGAAGGCAGAGGGTGGAATAACATTTCACGAAAGTGAGATTCTTCATCTTTCAAACAGGACAACAAATTGAAAAAGAAAATTCCAGTTTTATGAAATATAGAAATATTTTTTTCGCATTACTCCCCCTATTATTCGCAGGCAATGTCCTTTTCGGACAGGCACAAGGCGAAAAATTGGTCCAATTCACCGGTATTATTTTGGACGGAACGACGGAGCAATTACTCCCAATTCCTTACGCCAACGTCCTCGTGATGGATCATAATCGCGGAACTTACTCGGATTTCAACGGCTTCTTCTCCATCGTAGTGGAGAAAGGTGACATTGTTGAGTTTTCTGCCGTCGGTTACGCAACGATTAAGTTTGAAATTCCAGACACGCTGACTGATAATAAGTATTCGATGGTGCAACTGATGACGCAAGACACTATCAACTTGCCGGAGTCAGTAGTCTTTCCGTGGCCTTCGCGCGATCATTTCAAATTGGAGTTTTTAGCAATGGACGTCACCAGCGAAATGCAAGATCGCGCCATGAAAAACCTCGCCAACGAAACGCTTCGCAAAATGCGAAACGAAGTCGCTGCTGATGGTAATGAGAATGCAGATTACTACCTGCGCCAACAATCAAGAAATTACTACCACATCGGTCAGACGCCACCAATGAATATCTTTAGCCCACTTGCGTGGAAACAATTTTTCGATGCCTGGAAGCGAGGAGATTATAAGAAGAAGCGGAAGGAAGAAAGAAATTATTAGGATTGCCTTTGACAATATTATGGTAAAAAAAATAGCCTTCTGATAAAATTATCAGAAGGCTATTTTTTTTTGTATGGATAATTTATAGGTTAAGCTCTATCCAATTTCTTCACTCCGTATTTTCTAAAAATCAAATCTTTCAATTCTTTTCTTGCGAAGAAGATGCGGCTTTTGACCGTGCCAAGTGGCAACTCCATTTCGTCAGCTATTTCTTGATATTTGAATCCTTGATAGTGGCGCAAGAATGGAATTCGAATTCCGTCTTCCAATCCTGAAATCATTGATTCTAACTCCTCCATCATGATGTTAGCATCACCTTCATTGCGAACAGTTTGCTTTCCTGAGTTGATGTAGAAATTATTATCCGTTCTATCAATAACCATATTCACCTTCACTTTCTTGCGATAGTTGTTGATGAATATATTTTTCATGATGGTGAAACACCAAGCTTTGAAATTGGTACCTGGCGTAAATTTATCTCTGTTTTTGACTGCTCTGAATGCAGTTTCTTGAAATAGGTCGCGTGCGTCTTCGAAGTCTTTAGTAAGGCTATAAGCGAATCCATGTAACATGCCTTTCAATTCTTGGAAGCGGTTGTCGAATTCTATCGTTGACATGATGATTAGGTTTTAAAAATGGTTAAGACGATATAGTCTGTTTTGTTTAACAAAGATAGTATAAACCTAAACAATTTACCAAACAAAAAATATAATTTTATTTTTAAAACTTATAAACGACTGTAAATCAATAATTTATTAAAATTAAACAATTATTTAATTTTCAATAATTATTGAAATTAAAATCAATTCAACATAAATGAAGTGATTAGAATAAATATTACGTATTCCTATATACTTTTGGATTACAAAAATTTTGAACTCAATGAAGGTTAGCGAAAGAGTAAAAGCCCTACAAAGGGAATTAAAAACGAATGATTTAGACGCCTATATCATCCCAAGTGGCGATCCTCACCAAAGTGAATATGTTCCTACGTCTTGGAAGAGTAGGGAATGGATTTCTGGGTTTACGGGTTCAGCCGGAACAGTTGTTATCACACCTGATCATGCGGGGCTTTGGACTGATTCGAGATATTTCATTCAGGGAGAGGAGCAATTAAAAGGAACGGGTATTGAATTGCATAAATTGACTATTCCGCACACTCCCCAACATTTGGAGTGGATGAAGACCAATTTGCCGAAAGGCGCCAAAATTGGATGTAATGGTTGGATGATGACGCCTGCCCAAATCGAATTAATTCAATCCACCCTTTCGGGAAATGATGTTTCCATAAAAACAGACATTGACCTCATTGGCGATATTTGGACGAATCGCCCTTCCCTTCCGGGAAAAAAGGTTTTTGAACATGAGATAAGCTACGCAGGTAAAAGTCGGGGTGAGAAAATTGCTCAATTGAGAGGGAAGATGAAAGAAGCAGGAGGAAATCAATATTTTCTCAACACGTTAGATGACATTGCCTGGCTGTTGAATCTGAGAGGAAGTGATGTAGATTGTAATCCGGTTTTTATTTCCTATGTCGTCGTGGCTGAGCAAGAGGTTTTCTTATTCGCGGAAGCGAAAAAATTCTCGAAAGAATTGAAAGCTACTTTAGCAAAAGATGGCATTTCTATTTTGCCTTATAGTCGAATTAGCGGTTACTTAAAACATTTGCCGAAAGGCGAAAAAATTTTAATTGATAAAGAAAAAATCAGTATTCACCTCTTTGAAAAGGTTTCCAAGAAACAATTCATCCCAACTCATAATATTGTTGAGCATCTCAAAACCATCAAAAACGAAACAGAAATAAATCACTTCAGAGAAGTGATGATTAAAGACGGTGTAGCGTTGACGAGACTTTTTAGATGGCTTGAGTTTTCTTTGAAAAAAGGAACTGTAAGTGAAGCTGAATTGGCGATGAAGCTCAAAAAAATTCGTAAAACCATGAATGGTTATGTTGGCGAAAGTTTTGATGCCATCGTTGGCTATGAGAGCAATGGCGCTATCATTCATTACAAACCAGAAGCGGAGTCTTGTGCTCAGATCAAAAATGAGGGTATGCTACTGCTTGATTGCGGCGGGCAGTATCTCGACGGTACGACCGACATCACTCGCACGGTGATGTTCAGCAAACCAAGTGAGCGGCAGGTTTTAGATTTCACCTTAGTATTGAAGGGGCATATTGCATTAGCGATGGCACATTTTCCGAAAGGAACGAATGGGGTTCAGCTTGATATGCTGACGCGCCAGCACCTTTGGCGCTATCAGCGAAATTTTGGACATGGCACTGGTCATGGGGTTGGTTTCTTTTTGAATGTTCATGAAGGTCCACAACGTATTTCGCCCAATATTGGAGCCAATTCGAAATTACCTTTTGAGGTCGGTATGGTCACTTCCAATGAACCTGGTATTTATAGAGTTGGTCAATATGGTATTCGAATTGAGAATTTGATTCTTTGCAAAGAAGCGGAGTCTAATGAGTTTGGCGAATTTTTGCAGTTTGAGACGATTACTTTATTTCCAATAGATCTGCAATTGGTTGACGCGTCTCTTTTAAGCAAGGATGAAAAATATTGGTTGAATGATTATCATCAAACTGTTTTTGAGCGGCTTTCGCCGAATCTCAAACCAGCCGAAATTAAATGGTTACGCAAAAAATGTAAGGCAGTAAAGTGATTTTTTAGGGAAGCAGTTCGCCTATCGTTTGGCGCACTAAGGGATGAAAAATCGCCCTTCGATGACTTACGTCTTGAAGCGTAATCAATCGAATATCATTGGGACGAAGCTTCTTTAACTTCACTGAAGAGTCATAAGGAAGCACTTCATCTTTGGTGCCATGAAAAATAGTAATGGGGCAATCTATATCCATTACGTTTCTATCATTTCGTAGATGGTATTTTAAAAGAAAGTTTGGGATGAGTGGCACGTACCGATTTTTCATGTCAATGATACTATAATAAGGTGCTATCAAAAATAATTGATTGGGATTGTTCTCCGCAGCCAGTTTTGTCGCCATTCCACTACCCATCGAATAGCCAGAAATTATGATTTTTTCTTCTGGGTAGTTTTTTTTCAGGAAATTGTAAACTGCCTGTGCGTCATCATGCATTTGCTGCTCTGAGTGAATTTTTCCATCTGATTTTCCATAGCCTCGATAGTCGGGCATGAAGACGTCGTAGCCATTTCCGGTTAGTCCTGACTGAGCTTGGTACAGACATCTTTGGTTGCTTCCACGATTGCCATGCAGATATAGGATAACGCCTTTGGAGTTTCGCTTTCTGAGCCAAAGGCAATTCAAAGAAATATCATCGGCTACCTTTATTTCAACTTCTTCTCCTGCTCTAAAAACGTGCGACTCAGATAGCTTCGAGGGTCGAAACAACAGCCGCTCCTGCACAAAATACAGACCCACACAAACCAATACATAAAGTGCTAATATTCCAATAGCCATTCTTTTTAACCACTTCATTTTTATGAAATTTATTGGCAAATATAAGTTGTATTCATTGATATAATTCACAAATGCCAGTTCAGGAGTTTAGTTTGATGTAAAAATATTTGGTTCATTATTTTATTTTATAAAATAATTTGTTTTAAATTTGTATCAATTATACGTTTTTGTTTTATAACTATGGCAAATGGCAACAGTTCAACTTTCAACTCCCTTCGTAGATTTTATTAAAAAAAATTGGTTTCAGATAGCGCTCGGTCTGATTGTACTCTATTTGTTTTTCCAGAAGAACATGAGTTTTGAAGTCAATCTACAATCACCTACTCACCAAGAGCAAACAGTGAAACCCAAAAGAAAAATTATGATGACGGATGGTTCTGTTGCAAAGAGTCCTGGAAAAGAGGAAACACTTCATTTTGATTTGCCGAAAGGCAGTGGAACCTACTCTAATAATTTGAAAAATATTTCTTCACTTACTAAAGAGAAATATCTAAAGCGATTTGTGAAAGTAGCTTTGCAAGAGCAAGAGAAATTTGGGATTCCTGCCTCGATTCTTCTTAGTAATGCGCTTCTTCATAGCCACGCGGGAACTTCTGCTCTTAGCAAAAATGACAATAACCATTTCTTCCTCCCTTGCGGAAAAGATTGGAACGGTGAATCCACTCACTTAAAGAATCAATGCTTTAGAAAATACGAGACTTCTTGGATGAGCTTTAGAGATCATAGTATTTATCTCACTTCGGGCAGATATAAATCCTTGACGCGACTTTCGTCGAAAGACTATAAAAATTGGGCAAAAGGGTTGGAGGAGTTGCGCTATTCCAATTCGCCTAATTTGAGTAGGGAGTTAATTCATATCATTAACACTTACAAGCTGTATGAATTAGATCAGTAATAAAAATGGGTGAACGATATCGCTCACCCATTTTTATTACTTCAATTTATCAATAACTCGATAAAGCCGCTTGGCAATGGTGGGTATCAAACCCAATCCTTTTATCATTTGTGATTTATCACTTTTTGCATAATAATCAAAAACCGGAGTTGTTTCTGATTTATAAACTTCGATACGATTTCTTATAGTTGATTCATTGCTGTCATCTTTACGTCCAGAAGTTTTTCCCCTTTCTAAAAGACGCGTTACAATTTCTTCATCATCTACATCCAATGCCAATAGCGCCGTGACTTCTTGACCTTTTCCTTTTAGCAATTTATCTAATGCTTCTGCCTGAGGAACCGTCCGCGGAAAGCCATCGAAGATATAGCCTTTCACTTTTGGGTTTGCATCTACTTTATTTTTGAGCATTCCAATGGTCACTTCATCGGGAACCAATTGTCCCTTTTCGATATAGCTTTTTGCTTTTAAACCAAGCGGGGTGTCATTCCCCATTTCATACCGAAATAAATCTCCCGTAGAGATATGTAATAACTCATATCTCCTTACGAGATTTTTTGCTTGCGTTCCTTTGCCCGAACCAGGAGGACCAAATAGTATTAGATTAATCATTTTGTTTGTGTTTTGACTACAAGAATAGAGCGTAAAGAAGGGCTTTATGTAAACAAATTGGTATCTTAAACCAATAAGTTTTACTGCCTCGTATTTTTAGCAAAAATATAAAATACTGATTATCAATCAATTAAGTTCTTTGTTTTTTCCACCCCGCTGTGTTTAAAAACCGTTGATTTTATAGACGGTTTTCAACAGTTACTAAGAATCGGAAAAAATCAAATTCATCACCTTTTCAAAATGTGAATAGTTGCTTTGTTTTTTTCTGCTTATTCATTTCAAACTAAGATTGTGGAATCTCTAAGACTTCTATTCAGCACTTTTTAAAGATGATGTTTATAAGTCACCTAATTGATTGATTTTCAGAAAGAACGAATGTTGATTAGAAGTCAATGAAGGTAACTATAAACTTAGTATTTATTGATAACTCATGAACCACTTCAATTCTCCACAAACTAACACCCCTAATGATAAGGTCTTTTTTTTTAAATAATTTAAAATAAATATTAATAGTACGTTAGTTTGTGGATTGAGAAAATCTCAAAACATGTCTGCCTATTTTTGTTTCTATTTCTAAGAAACAATTTTTTGTTTAGTTCAAAAAAATGATTGATGTCTGAGGCAAAAACATATCCTACAATTTTGAAGTGGTGGCTCTTCGCAGGAGTCTTTATGATTTTCATGCAGGTGGTCATTGGAGGGGTGACACGGCTTACCGGCTCCGGTTTATCTATTACGAAATGGGAAGTGGTAAGAGGTACCATGCCACCCACGAACCAAGAGAGTTGGAACTCGGAGTTTGAGCTATATAAAGCGACTCCCCAATATCAGAAGATTAATAAAGGCATGACGATGTCTGAATTCAAATTCATCTACTTCTGGGAATATTTTCATCGACTATGGGCGCGGTCGATGGGGTTCGTTTTTGCAATACCATTTATGATATTTTACTTCAAAGGGTGGATAGATAAAAAGCTTGCTAAAGAGCTTCTTGTTGTGGTGTTGTTAGCTGCTTTAGTCGCTTCTCTTGGTTGGATTATGGTTGCCAGCGGTTTGATTGAACGCCCTTGGGTTAATGCCTACAAACTCACCCTACATCTTTCCACTGCGCTGGCTACCTACGGTGTTTTGCTTTGGACTTTTTTTAGAGTTTGTAGATATGAAGATGACATCATTAGGAATGCCAATTTGAAGAAGTGGAATGTTTCATTGTTAGTTTTAGTTGTTGTTCAAATTGTCTTAGGTGGTGTCATGTCAGGTATGAAAGCGGGATTGATTTATCCTACTTGGCCACTGATAGATGGAGGCATGCTACCCGGAGTTATTTTGGAAGGAGCAAACTGGTCAGAGTCAAATTTTGTGGCTTATGACAAACACCCTTTTATGCCAGCTTTAATTCAAACGCTTCACAGGTCGGTTGCTTATGTCTTGACACTTTTAGGGCTATGGTATTTTGTGAAAATGCTTCGTCAAAACTTTAGTCCACTTTACAATCGCGCACTTTACGTTTGGGCATTTGTTTTATCGCTGCAAGTCGTTTTAGGTATCCTAACGCTTGTTAGTTGTGTTGGTACCATTCCGGTTGGTTTGGGAGTTTTGCACCAAGCAGGGGCGATTTTAGTGCTTTCTTCGATTTTGTTTTTGAACTTTATTAATCGAAAAGAGCGGAGCTAAATCATCATTTCGCTTTCGCGAAATATGCTCATTTGCCGAAAGGCTAAGATGACATATTTTTTTCCCTTTCGGGAAATGCACTTGGAGTATTTTTATGGTGAAAATTTAGAAGATTCTTATTCTATTTTGGCAATAAAAGCTCCTGATTCATAAATGTTTAAAAAATCAATTTCTTGTTTTTGGCAAGTTTCTTTCCATTCTTTGACAGACCAGTAACTATTTGACGCATCGGCTATAATCTGTTGATAATCAAATACTTCTGAAATTTTATCAATTGAAATATCCACGTTGTTTCTCAATATTACATAATCCATTTTCAGGGCTTCTTCTGGTATTTCCACATCTTTTTGAAGCACTGCAATTCGCTTGTCATGAAAATGAATCAGCGGTCTTTTGTAATGAATATTTCTATCCTGATACTCAAAAATTGAGTCTATCTGAATAGTTACCACTTCCTTTACTCCCAGCCTATTTCTATTACCTTCAATATTATATTTAATATCCTTTTCGGAAATATTTCCCCCAACCAGAGATACAACCCGATGGTTTTCAATAAAATCTATCACTGTTTTTTCTTTGCCAATATTGTAAACAACTATTTGCTTTTCGCAAAAGGTATCATAAGTAACGTACAGATGCCAGGATAGGAAAACCATGAACGTTCCGTAAGTATATTTCATCCATTTTCGATTGCCGGTTTCGCTATATGCCCCAATTGCTAAAACGATTAGGTACATGATCAGTAAACCTGTTAGTCCATAATAAACTCCTTCTATCAATCCAAATGGAAGCTCTTGAACTAAGAAAATAAATTTATTTACAGCTGCCAATATCCAATTGAGTAGATAGCCAACATAAGTTGCCAAAAATGGAACGGTCATCTCCAAGATGATCACTAAGATTCCTAAAACTAAAACAACAAAAGCAGCATCCACCACCACAAAACCTGTCATCCAAAAATACACTGGAAACTGATGGAAATAATATAAGCTGATTGGTAGAACCATCAATTGAGCTGCGATAGCTACTGTCGTCAATATCCAGATGTGATGAAGAATATTATTCCTAAAGCCAAACCATCGTTGAATTTTATATTGGAAAAAGACAATTCCAAATACTGCTAAGTAGGAAAGTTGAAAACCTACCTGAAAAATCAGATAAGGGTTAATTAACAACAACAAAAAGGCAGAAACGCCTAACGTATTGTAAATCACTGAATTTCGATTCAAATAATTACCATAGGCAATAAAAGTAAACATAGTTGCTGCTCGCAGAACAGAAGGTGAAGCTCCTGTTATCAGGGCAAACGCCCAAATGGCGAAAAGATTAATAAGTAGTCTTGTTAGTTTCCACCATTTTCTGTTGATATAAATCCACTTCAAAAGAAAGTCTAAAAATAGATAGATAATTCCGACGTGAAGTCCTGAAACAGCGAGTACATGCATAGCACCTGTTTCCGCGTAGGCAGCTCTTACATCTTCAGATAAATCATTTTTATAGCCTAAAATCAAAGCAGAGCCAACTGCCAGTTCGTTTTCACTGGTCAAGTGTTTTTCTAATATTTTTAGAAATTTAGTTCTTAATCCAAATGCAAGCGTAAATAGTAGATTTCCTCTGTTTTGATCTAAGAGTCGCCATTCATTTTCTTTTATAAATGCTTGATAATGAATGTTTTGGAAGTGTAAGTAGCGTTTGTAATCAAAAGCATTAGGATTTTTTGGAGGAGGTACTTCTTGTACTTTTGAGTTAAATGCGATGTAATCGCCATATTTCAAATGCTCACTTAATGAATCTTTTTTGATGTAAGCAATTAAATTTCCAGAGCATATTTTTAGTGAATCGTTGTTTTTATATTTTTTCAATTTTAGCCTCACCTTGATCCAATCTTTTTTTGCTGGCATGTCATCAATAACACCAGTAAGGATCATTTCTTCTTCATAGAAGTTTGCGAAATAGTCAACTGCAGTTTTCTCATCCTCTTTTGAACAAAAAAAATACCCGATTAGAAAAAAGTTGATATGAATACTGATCCCGAAAATCCAATAATATTTTCTTGGTACTCGAAAATAAGCAGTGTAGAAGAGAATAAGATTTAGAATTACCAATTGAGGTATCACATAAGGAATCGAAATATCGAAATGACCATAGGTGATGATTCCTAAAATTAGGGGAACCACTATTCTAACGAATGGCATTGCTCGGAGGCTCATAGTTTTCTTGTAGTATGTTTTGGTAAATTGTTGTCTTTGTAAATGTATTATTTAATTTTATAATGGAAAAATTCCAGCTCGATGATTTTTACAGAAATATCTTCCAGTAATACTTTTAAAGAGTGGATTCTCGAAAAATTGCTATGAGAATGGAGGTGATTTGAATAATTTTATTTTGTTTTTTTAGTTAAACTATAACAGTGTAAAGTATTGTAAATCAATGACTTATGTATTTTATTTTACGAAAGCACTGTATATTTCACCTTTTTAAACGCGATATACAGCCCATAAAAAATAGAACCTGAGTAATGGTAGGGATCTGATTAAAATATGAGGCACTTGATTTAGCTGTTTTTCAGATTTTACTTTCGTAAAACGATCATATTTCACGAAAGTGAACAAATATGATTTTTGAATGAATATTTTATTTTTTGTATTTGATGTTATTTAATGTGAAATTTCCCGAAAGGGCAAAAAAAAGGAGCGCTTGAAAAAGCGCTCCTTAATATTTACAGGAATATAAATTCTTATTCTTGAAGACCTTCGATTAGAAGAGAAATTTCATTATTCAAAACTTCGATGAATCCGCCAGTTACGGCATAGGTGATCGTTTTTCCTGGCTCTGCCATTTTTACGATGTTGCCTGACTCTTCGTCAAAGTATTCGTAGTCACCTTTCGAAGTAACGATGACTACTTTTCCTTTTTCTAATGAAGAAACGATAGGAGCGTGATTTTTCAAAACTTGAAATTGCCCATCCGTTCCAGGAACTTTTACAGAAATAATTGCTCCTTCGAAAATCTTTTTATCTGGCGTTAATACCGTGATATTCATATTAAATCAGTTTATGCTTGAGCTGCTTCAGCCAACAATTTTTTACCATGCTCGATTACTTCATCAATCGAACCTTTTAAGAAGAACGCAGCTTCTGGATATTGGTCACATTCTCCATCCATAATCATATTGAAGCCTCTGATGGTTTCTTCGATTGGAACTAGTGCACCAGGAACTCCAGTAAATTGCTCCGCTACGTGGAATGGTTGAGATAAGAAACGCTGAACACGACGTGCTCTTGTTACTACTAATTTATCTTCATCACTTAACTCATCCATACCAAGGATTGCGATAATATCTTGAAGTTCATTGTAGCGTTGAAGTAGAACTTTTACTTTTTCTGCACAGTCATAGTGCTCGTCTCCAATAATTCTTGGGTCCAAGATACGAGAAGTTGAATCCAATGGATCCACCGCGGGGTAGATACCCAAAGCAGAAATCTTACGATTCAGTACTGTTGTTGCATCCAGGTGAGCAAACGTTGTTGCTGGGGCAGGGTCAGTCAAATCATCTGCTGGTACATACACTGCTTGTACTGATGTAATAGATCCTCGCTTGGTAGAAGTAATTCGCTCTTGCATGACACCCATCTCAGTTGCCAATGTTGGTTGGTAACCTACCGCCGATGGCATACGACCAAGTAGTGCTGATACCTCAGAACCAGCCTGAGTAAATCGGAAGATATTATCTACAAAGAAAAGGATGTCACGACCACCAGTTGGGTCATTCAAATCACCATCTCTATAATATTCAGCAATCGTCAAACCTGAAAGTGCTACTCGTGCACGTGCTCCAGGAGGCTCATTCATCTGACCGAAAACGAAAGTTGCTTTTGATTTTTTCAAACCTTCCATGCTCACTTTACTCAAGTCCCATCCGCCTTCTTCCATGGAGTGCATGAATTCCTCACCGTAATTGATGATACCTGCTTCCAACATCTCACGCATTAAGTCATTTCCTTCACGAGTTCTTTCACCCACACCTGCAAATACAGAAATCCCTTCGTATGCTTTTGCGATATTGTTAATTAACTCTTGAATCAAAACGGTCTTACCTACACCTGCACCTCCGAAAAGACCAATTTTTCCACCTTTCAAATAAGGCTCAATCAAGTCGATTACTTTGATACCTGTATATAGTACTTCCTCTTCAGTTGACAAATCTTCATAAACCGGAGGTTTTCTGTGAATTGGTAAACCGTTGCTTGAATCCAAATCAGGTAAACCATCGATAGCGTCACCAACTACATTCAACAAACGCCCTTTGATACCTTCACCCACTGGCATTGCGATTGCTTTTCCAGTGTCAGTTACTTCCATTCCTCTCACCAAACCTTCTGATGCATCCATCGCTACTGCGCGAACGCTATCTTCACCAAGGTGCTGCTGAACTTCGAAAACTAATTTTTCGCCATTGGGGCGAGTCATTTCAAGTGCATTATAAATTTCAGGAAGGATTGAACCTTCTCCTGCGAAACTTACATCGACTACCGGTCCGATTACTTGTTTAATTCGACCTACATTTGCCATAAGAGATGAATTTATATTGAAGATTTTTTCTTAAAATATTGCCTTGATTTTTTCCGAAAGGATACCCTTTGCGAAAGGCGCTGCAAAGGTAGGTTTTTGTATCAATTCGCCAAAGAAAATTTGGTGGTGATTTTATCTGTATTTACTTCTTAAATTTGAATTTAATTTAGTCATTATCAGTGACTTGTGAGTGGGTCAGTTCCTTATTTTTTTAGGTTCTTTTTTAACCTAATTTCCTTTCGGAAAATGCCATTTTTACCATAAATCATTTTATCAATGAATTTGAAAAAGCTCAACGAAGCTGTTCTAACTTTTAAAGAATATTTGAAATCAAAAAGGAGATTTGATCACCTTTTCCTTTATGAATCGCAAAAAAACTGGAAAGATCAGTGGAATATCGAAAATTTGGATTTGAAAACCACATTTGACGAAAGTCTAAAAAATTCAGAAACGCGACGTCTTTGGGTCAGAGATAATTATGAACCTAAGGCAATGATGATGAAATTTATGTCACTTCAAAAAGAGATGATTAGGGATATGTTTCGTGATTTATTTGATGAGAGTAAGGATGTGATAGGGCGGGCGGATCGTTTTATTTTTCATTGTGAAGTCCTTTTGGAGGAATACAAAAATCTAAATCGAAGCTCAATTGACAATCGACATTTTCATGATGATGAATATCAGATTATTTCATTGTACTTATCTTTTCAGTTTCCTGAAGTCTATTCCTATTACCAATTCAGAGAGTTTAAGCGATTTTTGATCCATATAGGAAGTTTGGACATTCCTGAAGTCAATGATTTGGAGCGCTACTTTAAAGTCATGCGAACGGTTTATAAATTTTTGGAGCGAGATGAGGAGATTTTAGAGTTGCATCGGAAGCGATTAAATCCTAATAAACACTATACAGGTAAGTCCTTATTGTTAAGCCATGAGATGTGTAGGGTAGTGGTTTGATGGCACTCTAAAAAAAATCGGCAGCACTTCGTAAAGGTGCTGCCGATTTTTCATTCCACGAATGTGGAGGAATTTAGCTTCCTTTTCCACTCAAGATGCGGTCATATCGAGCAGGATCTTTTATCAAGTCAATTGCTTCTTTGATTTCTAAATCATTGCGCAAACCAATTTTGATTTTTCCATCTTGGAAGTAGTAACGACTCACGATTTCTTTTTCAATCAAATCATTGATGACGTCCTTATATTTATTCAAATCATTTTTCTTTTCAGTAATGATTTTTGCTTCTAAACTGGTCAAATCACTTGCTACTAAGTAGCCATCTTCATCTGCGCGTTCTTTTAATTGGTCAAGAAGTTTTTCAGTTTCAGTGTCATAATCGAACTGTTTATTATCCAAAAACTGGATGAATCCCTTCCAATCCGAAAAACGAAAATCTTCAACAGCAGCAATCGTTTTGTTTTTCATTGCAAACTCAGTTGCATAGTCAAAAATCAAGTGCTTTTCCTTTAGCGTTGTTAGGATATTCGAGTTGTCGTCTGGGTCAATGAATACATCTGGCTTAACACCTCCACCATCCAAAACCTTGCGACCTGAGCGCGTTTTGAATGCTTCTCTCTTTTCATCAGCGATATCAACCGGTTCGCCTTTTTTGTATTCGACGCTTTGAATACAGCGACCACTTGGAATGTAGTATTTAGAAGTTGTGATTTTTACTTTTGAATTATAGCCAACGTCATGCATGTTTTGAACAAGCCCTTTTCCATAAGAGCGCTGACCTACCAAAACACCTCTATCAAGGTCTTGAATCGTTCCTGAAACAATCTCAGAAGCAGACGCCGATCCTTTATCAATAAGGACTACTAATGGAATATCAGTGTCAACTGGAGCATTCAAAGTTTTGAAACTTCTGTCCCAATCTTTGATTTTTCCTTTAGTAGAAACTACTAATTCTCCCTTTGGAATGAATACGTTGCAAAGGTTTACCGCTTCTGTTAAAAGTCCACCGCCATTGCCACGAAGGTCTAAGACGATCCCTTTCATATTAGGATTGTCTGTTTTCAATTTCTTGAACGCATTGGCAATATTTCTTCCTGCTTCTCGAGTGAACGTTGTCAAAACAACATAACCAACCTCATCTGAAATCATACCTGAATAAGGTACATTCTGAACGCTTACTTCTTCACGTGTTAAAGTGATTTTCTGAGTTTTCTTATCTCCTGGACGTTTAATGGTTAATTCAACCGAAGTACCTGGGTAGCCTTTCATGATGTCATTGACATCTTCTGCTGATTTGTTGGCAGCGGAGCGCCCGTCAATTGCTTCTATGACGTCGCCTGCTTTTAAACCTGCTTTTTGAGAAGGCGTGTTTTCGTAAACTTCCGTAATCGTTGGATAACTACTTATTAATGAAAACTGCGCTCCGATACCTGTGTACTTTCCTTCCGTTATGAATCGATAGCCTTCTATATCAGATTCAGAAATGTAATTAGTGTATGGATCTAAAGATTCTAACATCGCGTCGATTCCGGTGCGCATCAATTTAGATGGGTCTAATTCATCGACATAATAGGTGTTGAGTTCGCGATAGAGGTTCGTGAAAATTTCAATGTTTTTTGAAATCTCGAAGTATTTACCGTGATCGCCCTTGAAATTAGTAGCGGTAGTAGTGAATAGCGCAACTATTGCGAGAGCGAGAAGGGAGCCTGAAAAATATTTTTTCATTGATCTAAAATTCATTTTTGGAATATAGATTAAAATTTTTGGTCTTAGAGTTATTAAACGAGAATTACAGGAAGAGATTTTGTACAACACCAATTGGTTGCAAAAACTTCGCCGTTATCCCTGTTTTTTTGAGTGTAAGAGTGTTTCTGGAAGGAGGTATTTTATATGAGATGTAAAAATATACTTTTAATATTTAATATCTAAAAATATAGATATAAAAGTGATTTGATTTTTCTTTTACTTTCGCTTTCGCGAAATGAGAGTGCATTTTTCCGAAAGGAAAAATAAATAGGCATAAAAAAACTCGGTTGATAAAATCAACCGAGTTTCTGTAAAAAATATGTTGTAAAATTACTTATTCGTTCCGCTTTTCTGTCCTTTTGCTCTTCTATCTCTTTGCATTGGGTTTTCACCTCCGAAACGCTTTTGTTTAAACAATTCGAATTTGCTTACTTGTTTTTTTCTTGGAAATGAATTGTTTGAAGTCTCGACATCTGCTGTTTCAAGGAAAGGATCGAGATTAATCTGTTTAAGATCTTTTTTGCTAACGAAGACTTTTGAAACTTTAGCTTGATTGTATCTCCAAATTTCAGCAGGAATTCTTTTCAATTCTTTTGAGCCATCTGTGAATTCTAATTCAACAATAATCGGCATTACTAATCCACCTTTGTTTTCAAAAGTTACTTCATAGAAATTATCTCCAGAATTTAGGATTTGTTTTTCTTTATCAGAAAGACTTGAGAGGTATTTTTTATAATCTTCTCTGTCTAATTTGTTGACACTAAACTCATCCTTATCTGTATAAAAATCTCTCAACCTGCGATCTTGCTCATCATAGGTTTTGGCAATTTGTTCGTTGTTTCTGATAGTTCCGATTCGTACTGGATTTGATTTGGCTGCTTCTCTTTTTTGAGCCATTTCTTTATCAGGATCTTTTGAATCGAATTGATACCAGTTTACAGATTCAACTGCGATGTCCACATGGTCGTTTGTATAAAACCAGCCGTACCAGAACCAATCTAAATCAACACCAGAGGCATCTTCCATGGTTCTAAAGAAATCAGCTGGAGAAGGATGTTTAAATGCCCACCGCTCGCAATAAGTCTTAAAAGCAAAGTCGAATAACTCTCTGCCAAGAATTGTTTCTCTAAGTATGTTTAATGCAGTGGCTGGTTTCCCATAGGCATTATTTCCAAACTGAAAGATAGATTCTGAATTGGTCATGATAGGGGAGATACGAGATTTATCGCCTTTCATGTAATCTACGATTTTATAAGCGGGACCTCTGCGAGAAGGAAAATCTCTTTCCCATTCTTCCTGTGCCAAGTATTGAACAAATGAATTCAAACCTTCGTCCATCCATGTCCATTGGCGCTCATCAGAGTTGATAATCATTGGGAAGAAATTATGACCTACCTCATGAATGATTACTCCAATCATTCCATACTTGGTTCGTGGACTGTAGGTTCCATCTTTTTCTGGGCGACCAAAGTTGAAGCATATCATTGGATACTCCATTCCAATCCTTGCTGCATGAATAGACCATGCTACTGGATATGGATAATCAATAGTGTAGTGACTGTACCACTTCAAAGTATGTGCTACTGCTTTTGTAGAATACTTTTCCCATAAAGGATTCCCTTCTTTGGGATACATTGACATCGCCATAACTGTTTTGCCATTGACATCTACGCCCATCGCATCCCAGATAAACTTCCTTGAAGAAGCAAATGCAAAATCTCTCACATTCTCTGCTTTGAACTTCCAGGTCTTTTTATCACTTGCTTTTTTCTTTTCAGCTCTTTTGGCTTCTGCTTCAGTAACTATGATTACTGGCTGCTCTCGCTCTTTTTCAGCCTCTTTAAGGCGATTTCTTTGTTCTTGTGTAAGAATGTCGTCCGTGTTCTGCAAAACGCCCGTAGCGGAAACTAAATGGTCTGCCGGTACGGTGATGTCCACTTCGTAGTTTCCAAAAGGTAAAGTGAACTCACCTCTTCCTAAAAACTGTTTGTTTTGCCAACCCTCATCATCGCTATAAACAGCCATGCGTGGAAAGTATTGAGCAATCGTATAGAGGTAGTTATCATCGTCTTCAAAATACTCGTAGCCAGAGCGACCGCCTATCTGCATTCTATCATTGATGTTGTACCACCACTTTATTTCGAAAGAAATATTTTCTCCTTGTTTCAAAGGTTGCGGTAAGTCTAATCTCATCATCGTTTTAACGATAGAGTAGGACATGTTTTTGCCTGAAGTGTTTCTGACATAATCAATATTGAAACCTCCCTCGAAGGTTGGGACAATGTTGTTGATATCCCTCAGCGTCATTCTTTCTTTTATTTTATTCTCTCTGACCTTGTAGGTGTCAGAGTCCTTTGCTCTCATGTTTTGATCGAGCTGTATCCAAAGGTATGCTAAGGGGTCTGGTGAATTATTGTGATAGGTAATCGTTTCTTCGCCGTAAATTCTTTGCTTGTCATCATCTAACTCAATGCTCATCTTATAGTCTGCTTGCTGTTGCCAGTACATGTGACCAGGCGCACCTGAAGCAGTTCTATAAACATTTGGAGTAGGTAGTTCTTCATACAGTTGAGAAAATTTGTTTCGCTCAGGTCTTTCCTGATTGAAAGCAATCAAGCTGTAAAAGCAAAATAAAAGAAGTAAGTATCCTTTTTTCATGGTATTGATTTAAGTAGATGTTCCACGTGGAACAAGAAGTTGTTTGTTTAATAATTCTCCAACAGCCATTCTTTGAATGTGTTGAACTTTCTATTCATTAAAGCAGCTTCTTTAGGTTTGTCTATTAAAGAAGCTAATCGTTTAGGAATTTCAATTTTAGACTGAAGAATATTTTCCATGTCATCTAAAAACTTTGATGGATGAGCCGTTTCTAAAACTACACCCAATGTATTAGGGTTTGTTTCTTGAAACTCTTTTAGTGCTAAATATCCAACTGCTCCGTGTGGGTCAATTGTATAGTTGAAGTTATCAAAAACTTCTTTCACACCTTGTCTTGTTTCTTTGTCATCGAAAGCAAGTCCTGATATTTCTTTTTTAAGATGGTTCCACGTGGAACCATGCAAATCCATCATGCGAGCAAAGTTAGAAGGATTGCCCACATCCATAGCATTCGAAATCGTACGAACGGAAGAACGCGGACTAAATTTTCCTTTCTTGATATACTCAGGAACAACGTCATTAGCATTCGTTGCAGCTATAAAATGTGAGATGGGCAATCCCATTCGTTTGGCTATTAACCCTGCTGTAAGGTTCCCAAAGTTACCACTTGGTACACAAAAGACAACGTCTCTTCCTTTCGGAGAAAGTTGTTTAAAAGCTTCGAAGTAATAAAACATTTGAGGAATCAGCCGAGCAATATTTATTGAATTCGCAGAACTCAGTCTAATATTTGAATTCAACTCTTTGTCTAAAAAGGCTTGCTTCACCATTGCTTGACAATCATCGAAAGTTCCTTTGACTTCAATAGCTGAAATATTCTCACCTAAAGTTGTTAGCTGCTTCTCTTGTAGGAAACTTACTTTTCCAGAAGGATAAAGAATCACCACCTTGACGCCAGGAGTTTTGTAAAAACCAGAAGCAACAGCACCACCAGTATCACCAGAAGTTGCTACCAAGATTACTAATTCTTGCTTTTCGCCTTTGTTGAAATAAGACATCAATTGCGCCATGAACCTTGCTCCGAAATCTTTAAACGCAAGAGATGGTCCATGAAATAATTCCAATACAGATTTAGATTCATCCAGAGGAACAACTGGAGCAGGGAAGGTTACAGATTTTTCAATTATCTTTTTTAGATCCTTTTGAGGAATACAACCTTGAAGCAAAGTCTTACTAACTTCAAAAGCAATTTCCTGAAAACTATATTTCGAAAGGTTCTTGATAAAAGTTTTTGGCAATGAAGGAATGCGCTCCGGCATGTAAAGACCATTATCAGGAGGAAGTCCTTTCATCACTGCTTCTTTGAGTGAAACGACGTGTTTTCGATTTTTGGTAGAATATAACTTCATTTTATCGTAATTAACTGATTATCAGTTAGTTATAAAATTTATTCAAGACAAAACATTAAATTTTTTACAAATATGTAAAATTCAAAAACATAGCCAAGTTTTGATGATTTCTAAAACAAAATGCACAAAACTAAAAACTGGAGTTCGAGCGGAGTCGAGAACGGCATCAAAGTCTCAAACTTTCAATTGTGTTCTCGGCTCCGCTCGAACTCCGGGTGGTAACGTCATTCAATTTCATTTCACGAAAGTGAAATAAAAAAATTGAAAAATTAGAAACGGAATTCTGAACATTAGTCCAAAAGGGTAGATATTTGTTTTGACTAAAAATTGGAAGATGAAAGTACTTATGGTTTGTTTAGGGAATATTTGTCGCTCGCCACTGGCAGAAGGTATTCTTAAGCAAAGAACAAAAGAAGCAGGATTAGATTGGGAAGTTGATTCCGCAGGAACGAGTAGTTGGCATGCAGGCGACCTGCCAGATCCAAGATCGATCGCTGTCGCAAAAAGTCATGGCATTGATATTACCGACCAACGTTCTCGCCAATTTGTAAAAGAAGATTTTGAAAACTTCGATTTGATTCTCGCTATGGATGCCTCCAATTATCAAAACATAAAACGACTTTCGTCGAATGAGCAAGACCATCAAAAAGTAGAACTAATCATGAATTTTGAGAAACCCGGCTACAATCAAACAGTGCCAGATCCATATTGGGATAGTGATGGTTTCGAAGGGGTTTTCCAGATGCTGGATCGAGCTTGTGTCAAAATCATCGAAAAATTTCAATAGGCACAAACGCAGATTTTCATCCTTTTCAGTACTTCACTTCTCATATTTTTCTGTTAAAAACTAACTTTTCAGAACCATCATTTTCTTTCCTTTTCTATCAATTTGGGTTTGAGTTTATCGATTTTTGAGTATAAAAAATTGATAACCAGCACTTTATTAAGTGTTAAATTTATTATTTGATTCGACTTTCGTCGAATAACAAACCTAAAGTTCCTCTCGTCGCATTTCAACAAACTATTTATTAACCCGATAAAATGAAATGCCATGAGAATATCAAATCGAATAGTTGCGACGATGTTGGCATTAATAACTTTTGTAAGTCTTAATGCCCAGAATTTTACCACACCGCTAAACCAAGGCTATTGGACAATTGGTCTCAATGCCGGTTCCGCTTACCAAAGCAGTGATGTACAATCCTTAAACGGTTTCGGAACGAGTTTGACGGTTGGGAAAAATATTTTTCACCGCCCAAGTGGAGTAGTGGATTTTGGAGTTCAAGGAAGACTTGCTTACACAAAGTCGTTCGGGTTAAATCCATTTAAGAGTTTCAATATCGAAAACAACAGAGCGGTCAATGGAGCTAATGGTTTGGACTACACCACTTTACCAAAAGAGACTTTAGTCGATCGAGGTTTTGTATTTGCTAATCACAAAACTCAAATGGCAGAAGCTGGCTTGGAAGGAGTAGTTACCCTAAATGAATTGAAAGAAAAAACAGGAGTTAGCGTAAAACTGTTTGGCGGACTTGGAGCAAACGCATACTACGTCGAAACAGATCAAGCTGACGCCAACGGAAACGAATACCATAAAAAATACGCAGATCTAAATGACAGAGAACCAACAAGTTTGATTAAGAAAAACTTGAAAAGTGCAATTTTGGATGGCGTTTACGAAAGTGATGCTGATGGTTTTGAGTATGGTGGGAAGGTAGGATTTATGCCTTCTATCGGAGCAGAAGTTGGATTTCAAGTAACTCCTAAATTTTCAATCGACTTAGGACATCGCACTACTTTTTCTGGCACCAATCAATTGGATGGAGAACAGTGGACGGATAGTAGAAATGATATTCAGCACTACACCTATGGTGGCTTGACTTTCAATTTCAATAAAAGAGAAAAGGTATATCGCGCGCCCAACATCATCATCGTTGAACCACGAAATGCTACAAGTACTCACCATAAGCGAGTTTCGCTTTTCGCGAAAGTAGAAAATGTTGAAAACGCTGCGGACATTGACTTATTGGTAAATGGAGAACGCAAGCCATTTCATTTCCGAAAGGAAAAAATGACTTCTGATATATTCCTCGAAAGAGGAGAAAATCAAATTGAAATTATCGCTTCTAATTTTGGTGGAGAGGACAGGAGAGCTTTGACAATTTTTAGAGAAAAAGCGAGGGTAATTGTTACCCCGCCACCGCCACCAAGAGTAGAACCTGCACCGATTATCTATGCACCAGTTGTTGATATCGTTGAGCCACTTTATAATGATGTGCAAATTCGTGATAGCAGATTGAAAGTGATTGCTGCAGTGAAAAATGTAGTTGCAAAAAGGGACATCGTGATGTATGTCAATGGACGTGCTCATAATTTTAATTTCAATCGCCATCGAGGTGAAGTGGAGGCTACCATTAATTTGCTTCCAGGAGAAAATGAAATTTTGATTCGTGCGATTAATGAAGCAGGTCGAAGCGAAGATCGATTTATCGCATTTTTTGAGGAAGTAATTCCAATTCACAGACCACGAGTTCGAATAGTAGAACCAGCAAAAAGTTTTACTGCTAATCAGCGAAATATCAAAATCGTTGCAGAGACGGAATTTGTATTGGAGCGCAGAGATGTGAAAGTTACTGTCAATGGAGCACGCGTTAAAGATTTCGATTTTAGAAATCATGATGTGATTGCATGGGTTAATTTGGAAGAGGGTAGAAATATCATTCAAGTGAGAGTTGAAAATCCAACAGATGTAGTGGAGGATGAGGTGATTATTTTCTATAACGAAATCAGAAATAATAGACCTGCTCCTGAGATAAACTTTATCACTCCTAAAGCTCAAGAGAGAATTACTGAACCTACTGTTGATGTAGAAGTTGAGATTTTAAATGTGAGAAGAAGAGGTAATGTTGAGTTATTGGTAAATAACAGAGCGGCTGATTTTCAATTCAGAAATGAGCGATTGACCGCAACTGTTGATTTGCAGAATGGCAGAAACACCATCAAAGTAAAAGCAAATAATCGAACAGGAAGTGATGAGCAAACCTTGATCGTTAGGCATAACAATCGAGGCGAAGAAATTAGGCATTTACCAAAAATTGAAATTACGAAACCTTCCCATAACTCAACTACTGAAAAAGGTAAAGTGGAAGTAATTGCGGAAGTGGCTCATGCGAAAAAAGTCGAAGTGACAGTTAATAGCGGCGCCAAGAAAGTTGTCGATGTAAAGGATGGATTGATTTCCACTTTCGTGGAATTACGAAAAGGGAAAAACACCATTAAGGTGAAAGCGACCAACAGAAAAGGCACTTCTGAAGAAATTGTAAAGTTGACCTTAAAAGAGAAAGTTGCAGCTCCGACTATTCAAATTACCTCACCTGAGCAAGGTGCAAAAGTGAAAAATAGTTTGACGAAGTTGACGGCTACAATTGATGGTGTCGCTTCTTCAAATAAAATCGAAGTTTTCCTTAACGGAAAAAGAATTCGCAGCATTGATTTCAAAAAGAATGAACTGAAAGTAGTGATGTCACTTGATTATGGGACGAGTAAGGTGAAGATCAAAGCGGTCAATACTGGAGGCACGACGATTAAAGAATCGACCATCGTTCGCATAAAGGAAATCAAAGAGGCAACTCCTGAGGTCGGCAAAAATAAATTGCCGAGCATCAATGATAAAATCGAAAGCGAGAAAGAAAAGCTGAAAAGTCCAGAAGGCAGAAAGCCTTCCAGATCAGTAAAAATGAGAGGAAGAGGTTAAGATTATATTTTAATTTCCTACCTAAGCAAAAAAGCGGGCAGCTCAATTATCGAGTTGCCCGCTTCTCATTTATTTCCGCTCCCGAGGCAAGTTCGGGACAGGTCTTCGCGGAATGTCCCTTTCGGGAAATAAACTTCCCGATAAATCGGGACAAGCGATTCCACGGAATTTATCCCGAACTCGCTTCGGGAGTAGAAAATCAATTTACTTCAAAACAGAGATGTTCCCCTTTTTGAAAAACTCCTGCTCATTAAAACATCTGATTCGGAGATAATAGCCATAGACATCAGGGGAGACTTCTTTGTTCCGATGAGTGCCATCCCATCCTTTGTCAAGAGAATCGGTTTCGAAAACTAATTCGCCCCAGCGATTATAAATCGCTAAATAGACTTCATCAATTATAAGACCCCGTACATAAAGTATGTCATTCAGATTATCTCCATTAGGAGTAAAAGCATTCGGCAAAAAGACATGTGGCTCTTCACAATTCGGATTTAGTACGGTAACAGGAACAGTTCGATCTCCAATACATCCATTATCATCTTCAACAGTAACGGTATAGATCGTCGTAAGATCAGGCGATGCTATTGGGCGATCTGTGTCGAAGTCTAATAATGTGCTTTCAGGAGTCCAGCTATAGTTTACAAAACCTTCTGTGGCGAAAAGCTCTGTTTCTTCATTAGCGTAAATGGTATCCTTTTCGGCACCAGCTTCCAATAAACTGGAAACGTCAACAACTTCTATTTCAAACGCTTGGGTATCGACGCAGTTGTATTGATTAATGGCTTCAAGTAAAAAGGTAGTCGTTGTGGTTGGATTGACATTGACCATATCAGTTCCTTGACCATTTAAAATCGCTTCATTAGGCGACCAATTATATTGAAACAACTCACCCTGATGGAGACTTGAAGCAGAAAGCAACGTAGAGTCATTGATACAAATCAAATTATCACCTGTGATGTCAATATTTACTTGATAATTGCCGACAGTGTGTTCTCTGAATTCTTCACAACCATTCATGTCAGTAGCTCTCACATAATAGGTAGAAGGTCTTCCTGGTACAACAGCAACGGTATCGCTTGTCGCGAAAATAGGGTTAAAATCTGCTGACTCTGACCATTCTAAATCAAATGGTGCAGAAGTAATTAACGTCAACTCAACTGGAGTACTATCACAGACAGCTGTGTCACCCATAATGTTGATTTCCATTTCTGGAAACGGATCTATCTGAATCATCACATCAGTAGAGCAGGTATCCTTGCTAATAGGCAAAGTGAGATTTAAATCTCTCGTAGCAATGAAAAAGACATTTCCATCTGCATCAGTAAATAATGAACTATCCATTGGAAAGACAACTGAATAATCAGGATCTAAATCGAAATCCAAAGCAACGGTATCACCAAAACAAACCTGACTCATTATATCATTGACACTGGCGAAAGCCGAGACATCAATTGTTTGACTGGTTTGCTTTTTACATCCATTGTCTAATTCAACCTCCAACTCGACAGTGATGGTTTGACTTTCTGTAATTATGAAAGTTGGATTTTGCATGTCGGAAGTCATGTTATTGCTCAATGTCCAATTCCACGCAACGGCATTAGAGGGCAAAATTGATTGGTCAGTTGCTACTAATTTGATCGTATCCACACAATCATCCCAGTCTAATGCAAAATCAATAGATGGTCCCGGAGCGACGCGTACCTTTTTTCGAACAGTGTCTTTACAAGCGGTATTTGGGACTAAGACAATTTCATACATGCCAGTATCGGGATAAGTATAAGATGGGTTATCCATTGTAGAAGAAGCGTCTGGATCATTTGGATCACCAAAGAACCATGTGAAATCTCCATTACCCCCCTCAAAATCAAGGGTTAAACTATCGCATTGACCAAAAGTGATTAAATCAGGATCTGCCACAGCATCTGCATCTTCAATAGTAAAATCAATTTCAAAAGTTTCAACACATCCTAAATCGTTGGTGATTGTAACCGCAGCTTGATAAGCTCCCGGCACATCAGTATTGATTTGAACAGAAGCGCCATTTTGACCGGCTGCAATTAGATTGGTAGGTGTCCAGTCAAAGTTGGTGAGGTTTGAGTTGTTGTTATTAGAAACTGTGATTTCTAAATTTTCTCTTTCACATGCTTTGCTTGGACCATTTAAATCTACATCAATAAATGGCAGGTCAACAGATTCTGTTTTATCGTCTTTGCAACCATTGAGTTCAATGGATAAGGTTACGGAGTTTTGAGGATTAGTTAAGACAACTACTGGGTTTTGAATAGTGGAGGTTTGCCCATTTCCAAAATCCCAATTCCAACCGCTCGTAATATTTGGCGTTCGATCATTGAATTGAACGCTCATGCTATCGTTGTCGAGGCATTCTAATATTTCCCAATCGAAATCTATATTTAAGTCATTATTGTCAATTATGGTCACGGGCGTAGTGCCTATACATCCATTGGCATCAGTGACAACTGGATTGTAAGCTCCCGATGGGAGATCAATTGCCGTTTGAGTGGTTTGCATATTGGTGTCATCCCATTGATAGGCGTAGGGTGATGTTCCCCCGGAAGGGGTAACCGTTGCCGTGCCAAGCGGATTATCACAATCTACATTAGAGGCATTGGTATCAATCGAAATTATGAATTGTGCATCTACGGTTGCTGTGGCAGTTTCCTGACAACCGCCTGCGTCATTTACAGTGACGGTATAAGTGCCTGGAGCTAAATTGTCAATGTTTGAAGTTGTTTGTCCATTTCCCCAGTTATAATTGTAAGGAGCGGTTCCACCTGTCACAACAGATTGTGCTCGACCATCGTCTATGCCCGCACAAGTTGCATCCAATCCAGCAGCCATGACGACCAAATCTCCACCATCAGTGATAGTAACAGACTGAGTGCCTGAACAACCACTTGCATCTTCTACGGTAACGGTATAAGTACCATTCGCTAAAGCGGTGATGGTTTGAGTATTTTGACCATTGCTCCAACGGTAAGTATATGGAGGAGTTCCTGCATTCAAAACATTGGCAGTGGCAGAGCCATCTGGTACGCCGCATAGACCATTGTTGCCATCAATTCCGATTTGAAGACCTGCATTTACGGGGTCAACAACGAAATCAACTCCTTCTTTGCAGCCATTCGAATCGGTTACAGTTACCCAATAGTTTCCTGCGCCCAAATTCGAGATACTTGTTCCAGTGGCACCAGTGCTCCAATCATAAGTGTAGCCAGGCGTTCCGCCAGAAACGGTTACTGAAGCATTGGCAGTTGAGCCGGCATTACATCCTCCGCTATAAGTTAGATTCAGATCAATCACAATTGGAGGTGGTTCATTGACTCTTCCACTTCCAATAGTTGTGCAGCCATTTGCATCAGTGACAGTTACCTCATATAAACCTGCTGGCACCCAATCCAAATGTTGGCGGGTATCTCCATT
Organism: uncultured Saprospiraceae bacterium; assembly: GCA_937967625.1. GTDB lineage: Bacteria > Bacteroidota > Bacteroidia > Chitinophagales > Saprospiraceae > JAGQWW01. The sequence goes on along the minus strand of CALCJP010000044.1, from coordinate 328 downwards.
ATTCCATAAATAGGTAAAGGGAGCAGTTCCACCTGTTACGACAGCAAGCGCACTCCCATCACATACTTCAGGGCAATCAATATCTGTGGTTACTACCTCAACAGATAGTGGATCATTGATTTGAATATTAGTATTTCCCTGAAGCCCATTGGCGTCAGTAGCCACTACATGGAAAAAACCGGCACCTGGACTGGCAAGTGTAGCTCCATTGATGGATTGATTCCAAACGTAATTATAGGGAGCGGTGCCGCCAGAAGCAGTGGCAACGAATGTTCCATTGCTGCCATCACATATTGAGCCTTGCGGCGAAATGGATACCTGAACTTGC
>CALCJP010000043.1 GCA_937967625.1 uncultured Saprospiraceae bacterium | reverse complement strand
CAAAAATCGAAATCTTTAAAACCAGAAGCGATCACATTGTTTAATTAAATTGTACTCCCAAAATTATAACCGAAATCATAATCTTAAGAACACTCAGAACCTAGCGATTATTTCCAAATTGTCAATGAACTTTGTTTCTTTTCCTTATCAAAAAAGTCAGGATATCTACCCTGACTTCGATAAGGCGCGCAAAGGTATAAACTTATTTGGCTAAATCAAATAGCTTAGAGAAAATAATCTCTGAAAATTAAAGAAAACTTGAGCTGCCCAAAGTGATAGGTTTTTCTATCTTCGCCAAAGTCAAAAAACTAGCTGGTCAACTTATGAAAAAAGATACTTTTGAGGTAATTGGCGGTAAGCCATTGAAGGGAACTTTGATTCCGCAAGGAGCAAAAAATGAGACACTTCAGATTCTATGTGCTCCATTATTAACTTCGGAAAAGGTGATTGTTGAAAACATACCTGACATTTTAGATGTAAATCTGCTCATAGATTTGGTAAAAGGGTTTGGTGTAAAGGTCAAAAAACTAAAAGCTGGAAAATATTCTTTTCAGGCAGATGAGGTTGATTTGGAATATTTGAAAAGCAAAGAGTTTAATATAAAGTCCAGAAAGATTAGAGGGTCGGTTATGTTGGTGGGACCGCTATTGGCTCGCTTTGGAAGAGCTTATTTGCCAAAACCTGGAGGAGATAAAATTGGAAGGAGAAGATTGGACACTCATTTTATCGGATTTCAAAAACTGGGTGCGAAGTTTAAGCATGATCAAGAGAAAGGTCTATTCTTTATTGAATCGCCTCGATTGAAAGGGGCGTATATTCACATGGAAGAGATTTCTGTGACTGGAACAGCGAATGTAGTGATGGGAGCAGTTTTGGCTAAAGGAACGACTACCATATATAATGCCGCTTGTGAACCTTATTTGCAGCAGTTGTGTAAGTTGTTGAATAGTATGGGGGCTAAGATTTCAGGTGTTGGTTCCAATAAATTGATTATTGAGGGTGTTGATGAACTTGGCGGAGCCAAGCATCGAATTTTACCAGACATGATCGAAATAGGAAGTTTTATCGGTTTGGCAGCGATGACACAATCTGAAATTACTATCAAAGACTGTCAAATACATGAACTTGGAAATATTCCTGATACCTTTAAGAAGTTGGGGATAAAGATGAAATTTATTGGAGATGATATACATATCCCCGCTCAGAAATTGTATAAGATTCAGAAATTTATTGATGGTTCTATATTGACTGTTTATGATGCTCCTTGGCCAGGGTTTACTCCTGATTTGATGAGTATTGTTTTGGTGGCGGCGATTCAGGCGCAGGGGAGTGTTTTGATTCATCAGAAAATGTTTGAGAGTCGATTGTTTTTTACGGATAAGCTGATTGATATGGGAGCGCAGATTATCTTATGTGACCCGCATAGAGCGACGGTAATTGGATTGGGAAGAAAACACCAGTTGAGAGGGATTAAGATGACATCGCCAGATATTCGTGCAGGGGTGGCGCTTTTAATTGCAGCCTTGTCGGCAAAAGGAAAAAGTGTTATTGATAATATCCATCAAATTGACAGGGGGTATCAATTTATTGATAAGCGCCTTCGCGCAATTGGGGCAGATATTAAACGTGTTTAATGGGTTGCTTCAATTTCGAATTTTGGACAACCGCAATCACTTGCTTTGCAGGCATCGAGAAATGTGATTATCGCGAAAGCGAAAAATAATTGGATTAGTTTCTTTTTCATTGATTTAAAAATTTAAAGTAAAAGTACTCATTTTCTTTCCCTTTCGGGAAATGGATTTATTTCCCGAAAGGGAAAGAAAGAAAAATATAAAAAGATGTCCTCACTGAAGATTTTGGTTGCGCCATTGAATTGGGGATTAGGGCATGCTACTCGTTGTATTCCAATAATTAAAAATTTGGAGAATTTGGGAGCGGAAGTATTGATTGCTTCTGATGGGATTGCTTTGGATTTACTGAAAAAAGAGTTTCCTGACAATGTCTTTTTCGAGATTCCGGGTTATAATATTGATTACAAAGGCAAAAATTTTGGATGGTCGATGCTAAGGCAATCAGCGAAAATTTTAACTGCTATTGCTAAAGAGCATCGAGCTATTAAAAAAATTGTAGATGAACATGCAATAACTGCAATCATTGCTGACAATCGTTATGGGTGTTATGCAAAAGGCTGTTACAATGTATTCATGACTCATCAATTGAATATCATCTCACCTGCCAAGGTTTTTGATAAACCGGTGAATTCCATTAATCATTTGTTGGCGGGTAATTTTGAAAAGATATGGGTGCCTGATTTTGGAGGCGAAGTAAACTTGGCGGGACAGCTAAGTAATGGTAATAATCTGAACGTGACCTACTTAGGGCCGCTTTCGCGAATGGGGCGAAAGGAAGTAGAGAAAAAATATGATGTGGCGGTAGTGCTTTCGGGGCCTGAACCCAAGCGCTCGGAGTTTGAATTGGAGATTTTTAGACAGGCGCTTCAATTAGTCGATAAAAGATTTATTGTAGTGAGAGGACTGCCGGAGCGATGGGAGTATTACTTTATGAAGCCACATCTGGAAGTGGTATCTTTCATGACTTCTAACATGTTGAATGAAACAATGCTTGCTGCTGATGTGATTATCGCAAGGTCAGGCTACAGTACGGTGATGGATTTGTGGAAGCTGGAAAAACCAGCTCTTTTGGTGCCAACTCCAGGGCAAACGGAACAGGAGTATTTGGCGAAAGCCTTATTTGATAAGAAATTGTTTTTGACGCAAAGTCAGGAAGGTTTAGACATTAAAAAAGCCTTGACGGAAGTTAATTCCTATCAAGGCTTTTCGACTCAAAATATTGTCGAACCTGATTTGATTCAGATACTTAGAGACTTCATTTTGAAGCTTAAGCAAGCGTCTGCTTAATCTCAATGATTTCGTAACCTTCTATGACGTCGCCAGCTTTAACGTCATTATAATTTTTGATACCGATACCGCACTCCATGCCTGCTCTGACTTCTTTGACGTCATCTTTGAAGCGTTTCAAACTTGACAATTCACCTTTCACACCAGACTTGGTTGGGAACATTATAATACCATTTCGAATGACTCTGATATGGGTGTTTTTCGAAATCTTTCCGTCTTCTACATAGCAACCCGCAATAGTTCCTACCCTACTAATTTTGTAAACCTCTTTGACGGAAATCGTTGTGACGATTTTCTCTTCTTTGGTCGGCTCCAACATTCCCTCGATTGCTGCTTTGATTTCCTCAATCGCCTCGTAGATAATGGAGTAGGTCTTGATTTGTACGCCTTCTTTTTCTGCTAATTGACGAGCATTGAGCGAAGGTCTTACTTGGAAACCAATGATGATAGCGTCAGAAGCAGAAGCCAGAAGAACATCTGATTCGATAATTCCACCTACCGCTTTGTGAATTACATTCACCTGTACTGTTTCTTGACTCAGTTTAAGCAATGAATCTGAAAGGGCTTCTATAGAACCATCCACATCACCTTTGACGATGAGGTTCAATTCCTTAAAGGTTCCTAATGCTAATCGACGACCGATTTCATCTAAGCTGATACGTTTAGTAGCTCTGTTTGCTTGCTCACGGTTGATTTGTCCGCGACGAGAAGCAATCTGTCGAGCTTCCTGATCTGATTCATATACTTTGAAGCGCTCACCCGCTTGAGGAGCACCATCTAATCCTAATAGAAGAACTGGTTTTGCAGGCCCAGCAGTTTTCAATTTTTTTCCACGTTCGTTAAACATGGCTTTGATTTTTCCTGAATACTCGCCTGCTGCGACAGAATCTCCGATTTCGAGTGTTCCGTTTTGCACTAAGACTTTCGTCGAATACCCACGCCCTTTTTCCAGAGAAGCCTCGATTACAGTTGCAACGCCACCTCTGTCAGGATTGGCTTTTAGTTCAAGCATTTCTGCTTCAAGTAGTATTTTTTCTAAAAGCAAATCAATATTGGTACCCGCTTTCGCGGAAATGTCTTGCGATTGGTATTTACCTCCCCATTCTTCAACAAGAAAATTCATAGACCCTAACTCTTCTTTGATTCTTGCTGGATTAGCTCCTGCTTTGTCAATCTTATTGATTGCGAATATAATAGGTACGCCTGCTGCTTGTGAGTGACTGATAGCTTCTCGTGTTTGAGGCATGATGCCGTCATCTGCTGCTACGATTACGATAGCAATATCTGTTACTTTTGCACCACGCGCCCGCATTGCCGTAAAGGCTTCGTGACCCGGCGTATCTAAGAATGTAATTTTTTTGCCGTTGACATCTACTTCGTAGGCACCGATGTGCTGCGTAATTCCACCTGCCTCACCTTCTGCGACATTGGCTTCGCGAATATAATCGAGTAAAGAAGTCTTACCGTGATCAACGTGACCCATTACGGTAACAATTGGTGCACGAGGTTTGAGGTCTTCTTCTGCGTCATCGAAATCATCAATTTCTACATCTTCCTCTTCTTCTGCACTGATGAACTCAATCTCGTGTTCGAATTCAGTGGCAACTAACTCAATGATTTCTGCGTCAAGACGCTGATTGATAGAAACGATTACTCCCAATTGGAAGCAAGCAGTAATGACATCTGCAGCAGAAACGTTCATCAAACTTGCCAATTCAGAAACAGTGATAAACTCCGTTACCTGGAGTTTTTCATTTGTTTGCTCCATTTCGCGCATCTCTTGATTTTCGCGCAAACGTTCTCTGGACTGGCGACGTAATCGTTGACGTTTCTTTTTACCACCACCTTGCATCTTAGCCATGGTAGCTTTTATCGTCTCTTCAATTTGTTTTTTCGAAATTTCTTTGACTTCGTCTTTTTGTCTTCCACCTGTACCTGTGCCTGCACGACCACCTCTGCCTCTTCCTCTATTGTCACCGCCTGGTCTTGGAGTAACTTTTCGGCGAGTGGTTCTTCTTCTTCGTTGACGGTTTTGTCCTTCCTGTTTAGGTTTGTCTTTATTGTCAGAAGCCTTATCTCCTTTTGCCTTTTCTTCTTTCTTCTTCTTAGGGCGTTTTTGCTCTTTAAGTTTTGAAGCATCGATCTTACCCAAGATTTTCAGACCTCTCAGTTCAGGAGTTTCTCCTCTGACTACTTCAATTTCTTTTGGCTTTTCAGCCTCTTTTGTCTTAGGAGCATCATCTGTCTGGCTCGTTTCTTCTGTCTTTGCTTTCGCAACTGGAGCTTCTTCGACTGGAGTCTTTTTGACTGGAGTCTTTTTGACTGGAGCTTCTTTGACGGGAACTTCTTCAACTGGAGTTTTCTCTACTACTTCAGGCTTCGGTTCTTTTTTCTTTTTCTTCTCCTTTTTGGGTTTGTCAAGATCGATTTTACCAATCACCTTGAGTCCTTCCACACTTGGTCGTTCGATTACTTCTGGTTCGTTCTTTTTGGGAGTTTCAACTACTTCAGGAGAAGGTTCTTCCTGTAACACAGGTTCCGGCTCAGGAACGATAGGTTCTGGTTCTGGCTCAGGAATTGGTTCAGGAACAACAGGTTCTGGTTCTGGAACTGGCGTTGGTTCAGATTTTTCTTCTGCTTGAGGACGGAGAGAGAAAGGTTTTGCGGGTTCTTTTAAGGAGACTTTTTCTTTTGCAGTTGCCTCTTCTTTTTTGGATGGTCTGGTACCAATTACTAACGAATCTGCTTTGTCTTTAATAGCCATGTCGCTAGAAAACTCTTGGACAAGCACTGCATACATTTCCTCGGTGATCTTTGCATTGGGTTTGTTGTCAATTTCAAACCCTTTGTCAATAAGGTGATCGACTATCGAATCCTTACCAACATTTAATTCGGTTGCTACCTTTACTAATACCTTTTTGGCCATTTAAGACTTTTATGTAAAAAAAAGACCATAATGGTTTACAAAGAATAACCCTTAAAGTAAAATGCACGTCAAGCTTATTTTCCTACATGGTTCATCAACAGATTTTGATTGAATTAATAAAAAAATGTACTCCAATTACTTTTGGCTACACTCCAAACCGTGGTCAGGCGTTTTTAAATTGTATCGTTTTTTCAAACAAGTGTGCAAAGATAGGCTAAAAACATTGATATTCAGGTTATTAACGATCAATTAGCAATGTCTAAATCCATTTATTTTTCGCTTTCGCTAAATATTTTCATTTGCCGAAAGGCTATTTAGCGAAAGCGGAAAAATAACGATGCTCCTTGCTGCAAACTATCAGTTTATAATTTTAGTTCCGATTAGCTTTCATCTTGGGCAAACTCGTCCTCAAATATCTTTCTTACCTCTTTGACAGTTTCTTCTTCGAGGTCTGTTCTTCTGATTAACTCGTCGGTGGTTAATTCAAGGACACTTTTAGCAGTATCGCAGCCGATTCCTTTCAGCGCGTCGATGATCCAGCTATCAATTTCATCTGCAAATTCGTCTAAATCGATGTCTTCGATTTCTTCTACTTCGTCGGTGACTCTGAATACGTCTATTTCATATCCAGTCAGGCGACTTGCTAACTTAATGTTTGTTCCTCCTTTTCCAATTGCCAATGAGACCTGATCGTGATCGAGGTAAACATTCGCATGACTCTTTTCTTCGTTGAGGTCAATATTGGCAACTTTAGCAGGCGTCAACGCTCTCTGAATATAGAGCGAATGATTGGCTGTAAAATTGATAATATCAATGTTCTCATTTCTCAACTCACGAACGATTCCGTGGATACGAGAACCTTTCATACCAACACATGCCCCTACTGGATCAATTCGATCATCGTAGCTTTCCACTGAAACTTTGGCTCTTTCGCCAGGCAATCTTACGATTCCTTTGACACTGATCAATCCATCTTCAATTTCAGGAACTTCTTGCTCCAATAGCTTTTCGAGGAAAGTATTATCTGTTCTCGAAACAATCACCATTGGGGTGTTATTTCGCATTTCTACTTTTTTGATGATGCCTCTCACGATGTCTCCCTTACGGAAAAACTCACCCTTGATGGTTTCCTCTCTCGGCATCAATAATTCATGTCCCGTCGCGTCATCAATAATAAGAATGTTTCTTTTGACGATTTGGTGAACTTCACCAACCACCAAGTCTTTCTCTCTATCTTTATAACTTTTATAAATATCGTCTTTCTCCAACTCCATCAAACGAGAGATTAAGGTCTGGCGGGCAGCCTGAATTGCTCTTCGTCCAAAATCAATCAAATACAATTGCTCGTAGCACTCTTCGCCGATTTCGTAATCCTCATCAATAGAGAGGGCTTCAGAAATCGAGATTTGACTTTTATCATCGGTTACCTCACCATCTGGTACGATGGCACGAACACGCCAAAGCTCCAAGTCACCTTTCTGAGTGTTGACGATGACATCAAAATTTTCATCTGAACCGTATTTCTTTTTGATCAATGTTCGGAATACGTCTTCCAAGACACGAACCATAGTAGGACGGTCAATATTCTTTTTACTTTTAAAATCCGAGAATAAATCTGCGAGATTCATAACTATTTGGTTTTGAACTATTTAAATGAAATTTTTATAATCGCTTTTTTGATTCCTTGAAAAGGAATTTCAAAGGTTTTGGGTTCTTTTTTCTTTTTGCCTTCGACTTTGACCTTCATCTCGATGAGGATGTTTTCTCCTTCTACATCTTTTAAGATGCCTTCCATTTTCTTTCCCTCTATTGGCGTGATTTCAATTTTTCTATTGATGTTGTTTTTAAATTGGCGTAGCAGTTTTAATGGTTTGCCAACGCCAGGTGAAGACACATCAATGGAATATTGCTCTGGCATCAATCCATTTTCTTCTATGTAGTTTTCTAAATAACGACTGATTCGCTGGCATTTTCTTAGCGTCAGTCCAGTGTCGCTATCTATGAAAACTTCCATTCGAGTTGGCGTCGAGAGTTTTACTTCAACAGTGAAGCAATCTTCGAAGCCTTCCTCTTTGTACTTCTCTTCCAGCAGTTTTTCAATTTTATCAATCATAATTGTCTAAGACGAACATTTGCCGAAAGGCATCATTTCAAAATGTGTATCTAATAAAAAGAGGGAACGATTGGTATCATTCCCTCTTTAGTATTTTACCTTAGAGTAGTACAAAGGTAATTCTTTTATGCGCATTTCAAAAATTTGATTTTTCCCCTTTCGGGAAATGCGGCATCAACCTTAATTATTCAATTTTTGAAATCTTCAGCATATTCGTTCTATGTCTCTTGTGGAGCGGCATGCTTCCAGTATTAATGACTACATCTCCCTCTTTGACAACCTCCCTATCTTTTAGAATCTTTAAGATGTCTGTAATGGTTTCGTCTGTGTTGGTAAATCTATCATAGTAGAAGCACTGAACGCCCCAAACGAGATTCAGGGTAGAAAGCATGTGCATGCGATCTGAAAAAATGTAAATCTCCGTTTTGGGTCTAAAACTCGAAACTCTAAAGGCGGTATAACCAGAACTTGTTACCCCAACGATTCCTTTCGCTTTGGTTTCGTCTGCTGCTAATGCGGCATTGTTGCAAATTACATCGGACATGTAAGTCCTTGCTTTTTTGTTGGGTTTGGGTCTTTTGTCTTTTAGTTGGAGACTTTTTTCGGCAGTCCCGATGATTCGTACCATTTGCTCGACCACTTTTACGGGGTGCGCTCCGACGGAGGTTTCTCCACTAAGCATCAAACAATCGGCTCCATCTAAAACTGCATTGGCGACGTCAGTAACTTCAGCTCTGGTAGGCATTGGATCTTGAATCATGCTATCGAGCATTTGAGTGGCTACGATGACTGGACGCGCATATTTTAGACATCTTCTGATGATGTCCTTTTGAATGATTGGTAATTGTTCAATCGGCACCTCGATTCCCAAATCACCACGGGCAACCATGATGGCATTCGACTCCTTGATGATGTCTTTGATATGGTCTATTGCTTCGGGTTTTTCGATTTTGGCAATGAGCTTAGCGGGGTGGTTTTTTTCTTCTACAAGTTTTCGAAGATCGATCATGTCTTGTGGAGAACGAACGAACGAAAGCGCAATCCAATTAAAAGGTTGGGTGAGTATAAACTCTAAATCTTTAACATCTTTTTCTGTCAAACTGGGGAGTGAGATATTGGTATTGGGCAGGTTGACTCCTTTGTTAGATTTTAGGGTGCCGTCGAAAAGAGATTTTAATTTTACGGTACTCTTTTTATCTGTTTCCACTACTTCGAAAAGTAGTTTGCCATCATCGACCCGCACTTGTTCTCCTACTTCCACGTCTTTGGCAAACCGCTCGTAACTCATATATACCTTTTCTTTAGTGCCGACGCATTTTTTGTTGACCATCGTGATGGTGTCGCCTGCTTTGAGTTCGAGTCCGTCTCCCTCCATTTGACCCACCCGGAGTTTTGGTCCTTGCAAATCTGCTAATAATCCAATGTGGATACCATATTTTTCATTGATATAGGTGATCCTATTGACGACCTCTAAATGATCCTCATGGCTACCATGAGAAAAATTGAGTCGAAAGACATCTACTCCCGCTTGTACTAATTTGAGAAGATTTTCATAACTACTGGATGCAGGTCCTACTGTAGCTAAAATCTTTGTGTTTTGCCAATTATCAATTTTAAACATATTGAGCCAATATTTAATTTAATGCAAGCCGCAAAAATAGGATTTTAATGGAGTTTTTGTTAGGAATTACATTATTAGTGTAAGATTTACACTTGTCCTCATTTTTCCGAAAGGAATAAGAAAAAAAATGTCTTGTTAACATTTGGGTTTCTATGCGTCAATTAAGAAGGAGTGCTATTGAAATGGTATTTTTATTTAGTGATGATTAAAAAATAACTTGTTAACTTCTTCTGATTCTTTTTTCCTTTATCTGCGTTCCAAAAAATGTCACTTTACTTGTAAAACTCCATTTTTGCGCCTTGATAAAGAAAAAAATAATCAACCCGAAAACAACAACTTATTCTTTAATCATCACTTAGAAATGTTATTTTTGGGCGTTCTGTTAGTTTTAATTTATTGGGAGGTTATTTTTTGAGTAGCACCTAATGAAAGTTTTTTGTAATTAAATTTAAAATAATGCAAGCTGAAATTGATAGCTTATTAAATCAAGCAAAAGCAGGGATGGACAAGGCACTCGCTCGCCTTTCTGATGAGTTGAACAATGTTCGAACAGGCAAAGCATCTCCACAAATGGTCAATGGCGTGATGGTAGATTATTATGGCACCATGACGCCAATCAGTCAGGTGGCAAATGTAGGTACTGCAGATGCACGTACGATTACCATTCAGCCGTGGGAGAAGAGTCTGATTCCGGCAATTGAGAAATCAATATTTGAAGCCAATTTGGGGCTAACCCCTCAAAACGATGGAGAAATGGTCAGACTGATTGTGCCTCCGCTCACAGAGGATCGCAGAAAGGATATGGTTAAAAGAACCAAAGCGCTTGGTGAGGACGCAAAAGTAGCTATTAGAAATTTCCGTCAGAAAGCAATGGATGGTATCAAAAAGTCAGTTAAAAATGGCTACCCGGAAGATGCTGGAAAAAAGATGGAACACAACGCTCAAGAAATGACTAATGCTTTTGGCAAAAGGGTGGACGAAATTCTTGGAGCAAAAGAAAAGGAAATCATGAAGGTTTAATTTTTCAATAAATCACGAATCATCTCGAATCGAAAAAAGGCGCAGCGCGCCGGCACCATTGGTAGATTCATGATGAACCATAAAAATATAGGTGCGTAGCACCGGCATTCTTAATTATTTCAAGGAGGTCGGTGCTACGCACCTTTTTTTCTAATTGGAATTTCTATTTCTACCAAGAGAGCCGCCGCTACGCGGCTGAATATTGGCAATGGAATTAAAGGTCTTTGGCATTAGACATCATGGGGCAGGTTCTGCGCGAAGTTTGCAAAATGCATTGGAGCAATATACTCCTGATTGCATTTTGATTGAATCTCCCACTGACGCGCAATCAGCGTTGCAATTCGCTGCTGATCCTGAGATTGAATTGCCCGTTGCAATTTTGATTTATAATGCCAAAAATCTAAAACAAGCCTCCTATCTACCTTTCGCTTCCTTCTCTCCCGAATGGGTGACTATGCAATATGGCTTTCGCCAAAATGTCGAGATGCGTTTCATGGATTTGCCTTTTACTTATCAGTTTACAATTGATGGGGAGGAAAAAGCTCAGCCTGATATTTTTCAATTTGGGAAAAAGAATGAAGCGATTCAATTTCATCGCGATCCCTTGGGGCGAATGGCGAAACTTGCTGGCTACGAAGACAGCGAGCGCTGGTGGGAAATCACATTTGAGCAAGCCTTCAACCCCATCGAAATCTTTGATCAAATCGCCGAAATGATCACCGCCCTGCGAGCCAACCAACCTGAAGAACGAACCGAAACCCTTCGCCGCGAAGCTTATATGCGGACGACTTTGCGGCAAGCAATAAAAGAGGGTTTTCAAAAAATTGCAGTGGTCTGTGGCGCTTATCATGTTCCGGCAATTTTGGACTATCAACAGTTCAAAACGACTGCTGATAAGTCT
>CALCJP010000042.1 GCA_937967625.1 uncultured Saprospiraceae bacterium | reverse complement strand
TTCCAATGCAACAACTTTGGAGGAACGGCTTGTAATAATACTGAAACGGTAACCGTACCTGCTCCAGGCACCTACTTCGTTCAAATTCAAACTTATACAGATTGGTCAAACCAAGTTTGTAATATTTTTGAAGAAGTGACGATCGAAGGTGGCAATAATGGACGAACCGCTGAAGGTTTGGATGATAACAATTCAATTAATCCAATTCGCACCAATTTGGAGCAGCCACGTCCAGTTGAATTTATGCTTTCGCCAAATCCGGCTAAAGAATTCGTAAACGTTTCATTGTCTGATTTCGAAGGCAAGAATGTGCAGATTCAACTGGTAGATCAGATTGGAAAGGTTATCAAAAATGTCAAATTGCAGCAGGTCAACCAATCTGCATATCAATTGCAATTGAGCAACGTAACGAACGGGTTCTACTCGGTTAGAGTATTTGCCGAAAGGCAGAAACCAGTGAGTAAGAAACTCATCATTTCGAATGCTAATTAAAAGTAGCTAAGTACCTGAGCTAAATTATGTATAGATAAAATTTGAGAATTATTTTTTTCTCGCATGGGGCGAAAAGCGCAGTCATAGCCTTAGCTACGAGGAGCATTTTCAACGAAATGAGAGAGAAAAAGAATCTTAAATTTCTTATAGATAATTTTGTTCAGGTGCTTAATTAAGAGAGCAGCATTTTTTTGACTGCGGTTATTTTTAGTCTAATCAAGGCAGAAAATTTCAGCGTAGCCTAAGCTACGGTTAAATTTTCTAACGCAGAGTAGGCTGAAAAGAGTCATAAAAAGCAAATTTAATACTGCTCTCTTACTTACTTATGTAAAGATTTTATTCACTCTTTAGATTTGTTTGAGGGACTGCCATCTGTTTGGCAGTCCCTTTTCTTTTTGCACTTTCGTGCAATGCTATGCTACCCTCCCTTTCGGCTCAAAATTGTAAGAAACCAAAAGCAACACAATCGCCACCACTGCGGTCCAATGCCCACCATCGCTAATCGCCAAATGCGCCACCAAGGCTAAGACAAAATCAAAGAAAAAGCCCGCATAGGCCCATTCTTTCAGCGTGTTCGATTTTTTAGTCCAGATCGCGATTAGTCCCAATATTTTGGCGAAAGCCAAGGGGTAAATCAAATAAGTCGGATACCCCAACTGCGTGAAAAATCCCTGAACCATTTCATGTTTGAAAATATACATGCTTGATGACATGACCATCAATAGGGTCAACAAGCCAGTGGCGATGTAGTAGATTATCTTTTTGTTCTTATCAGTCATTTCGTTTAAGGTTTTGTTAGTAAATGCGGCAAAAATAGCAATAACATTTGGCAAGATTTTTTCATATAAAAATAAATGCTAATATTCAACATGTTTAACCAATTGACAAATAGGTGATTAAAGAACTTATTTTTCATAAATTAAAATTGTTGGACATTTTTAAGCATTTAAAGGAAAGGAATTATAATTTTGCCACCACAACCTTTCGGTGAAAAAAAATTATCCTACCCTGTTTTTTTCGAATACCGAAACTTGCCTCTTCAATTATCCGTAATGAGTTTCTGACGAACTCCGACTGTTTGTGATCTTGAATGATCCAGGCATAAATTCGTTTGTCAAACCGTTTCCATCCCGTATTTCAAAAAAATGAGTGTAATGAAAAAATCGATTTTTTACCTGCTGCTCGTTGCCAGCATGTTTTTAACCCAACCTATTTTCGCACAGGTTGACGAATTAAGCCCACATGGAGGAGCTGCCAAAGTGTTGTTTCTCGATCATGGTCTGGTCAATGGAGTAGATAGCGTTGGCTTCACCAATGGCATCGAACTCGACTATATCCGCAAACTCAATAAAGTAATCAATCTTTCCATTCCATTGAAAGTAGCCGTGGCCGACATCGGCAACTTTATCAACAACCGCACCTTGATAAGTTTGGACGCAACCATACAAGTCCCTTTCGTTCGAACTGCAAAAGGACTTTCTGTCTATGCACTCGGTGGTGGTGGATTTGTGGTAGAAAACTTTGAAGAGTCCAACCTGCAATTCCCCTTTGGAGTAGGAACCTACATTCCGGTGGGAGGCAACTCCTTCATCACCCTTCAGGGCGAATACCGGTTCTCCACATTGGATTTGAGAAACAACCTACAGTTTGGAGCAGGTTACGCGTTCAGAGTTCCAAAAATAAAAGGCAAGCCAAAAGATAGAGATAAAGACGGCATCCCTGATGACAAAGATGACTGCCCAGATGAGGCAGGTCCAATGACTGGCATGGGTTGCCCTGATGCCGATGGCGATGGCATTACCGATGTCAATGATGCCTGCCCTGATGTGGCAGGTGATATAGCAAACAATGGCTGTCCTGATACTGACGGCGATGGTGTGATTGATAAATTTGACAAATGCCCTGAAGAAGCAGGCTCACCTGCTTTGGAAGGATGCCCCGTCACAGATTCTGATGGCGATGGCTTAGCAGATGATATAGACCAATGTCCAAACCAGCCAGGCTTGGAAATCCTATTTGGTTGCCCTGATGCAGATGGAGACGGCGTGCCCGATAGCGAGGACAAATGCCCCAACAAAGCAGGTGATGAAGATAACTCCGGTTGCCCTGATTCAGATGGAGATGGCTTAGCAGACCACATCGACAACTGCCCAGACAGAGCAGGCGAACGCAGCAACAATGGCTGCCCAGTAATCGTAACTGCAAAAGATACAGATAATGATGGCGTCTTAGACAAAGACGACCGCTGCCCGACCCAAGCAGGTCCTTCATCCAATTTCGGATGTCCCCAGATCACTCAAGAAGTGCAAACTGTTTTGGCGGCAGCCGCATCCAATATCCAATTCGAAACCGGAAGCGCTACCCTACTGGGCATGTCTTACCCGGTTTTGGATCAAGTTGTTTCTATCATGAGACAGTACCCAGGCTACTCCCTCAGCATTGGTGGACACACCGACAGCCGAGGCAACGACGCCAACAATATGGCACTTTCTGACCGACGCGCCCTGACTTGCTACAACTATCTCGCCTCAAAAGGAATCGATAGAAGTCGCATGTCTTATGCTGGTTATGGAGAAACCCGCCCTGTTGCAGACAACTCCACAGTCGAAGGCCGCGCGATGAATCGTCGCGTTGAGTTCCGACTCTTTGTAAGATAGTTTAATTGATTTGTAGAATCATGCAAGCCCTCCTGCCATCAATTGATGTGGGAGGGCTTTTTTATTTTTTGCCTTTCGGCAAATGGGGTTGGTGGATCAACAAATTCTCTATTGACTTAACATAACCCAACTTATTTTTATGTAAACTAACTGGTTTCAGTCTCCGAACTGAAACCCTCTATCTCTTTCGTCTCCCGACGAAAGTAAAAAATTAAGATGGAATAAAAACATGTCCACCAGACAAGTGTGGAGGTAATAATTCAACATCAACCATTCCTTCCCAATTCAAATCTGAATAAGATTTTGCACTACTATATAAATAATGTTCCGGTTGTTGGACAATGCCAGCTTTAACAGGGTTGAAATGAATGTAATTTACTTTTTCCCAAATCACTTTTGGAGTAATCAAAATAGTAGGGTGATTGTCTTGAATCCAAAAATTATAATGGCGGTTATGTTTTTTGAGTTTTCCATGATATTCAAATACTTTCAACATCCAGTCTTTTCGAGATTCAGGTTCCTTTTTTATGGAGTCCAATATTTTATTAGCTGTAAATTTTTTAAAATCTCTTAATATTTCGGAAAGCGTTCATGAGCCTCCTTCTCTAACATGAGCGAATAAATGAAGATGATTGCTCATAATAACATAAGCATTGATAGTTAGCCCTTTTTCCTTACGGCAAAATTGAAGACTGTCAATTATAATATCTCGGTATCTTTGTCTCGTAAAAACATCGACCCATCCAGAAAATTAAGCCCATTTTGGTCTAAGATTTTTCGTTTAGGCATAGTATGTTAAATTTATAGACGTGAAAATAGTGTTTATTTCGTCAGGAGACGAAAGAGATAGTGGGTTTCAGTTTGGAAACTGAAACCAGCGGGTAAAACATTCCAATTTACCTTATGAATATTTTTAAAGGCAGGAATCAAATTTTCCTGAAGAACATGACACTCTCCAAACAATTCTAAAAACAAATTTATAATATGTTTTATGCTGTTTTGGCTTGCCTTTGAGTTTGTTAATTTAGGAGACGTCAATAATTGACTCTCACCATCATTCTGAAAGACTAAATTAACCTTAGGAGGTTTTATTAATTCTC
Organism: uncultured Saprospiraceae bacterium; assembly: GCA_937967625.1. Classification (GTDB taxonomy): domain Bacteria; phylum Bacteroidota; class Bacteroidia; order Chitinophagales; family Saprospiraceae; genus JAGQWW01. Next base: position 98 of record CALCJP010000042.1, on the reverse strand, counting down.
GAGGGTATCTTTTATAGGGGACACTGACTGAATGAAAATTGCCGTGCCAATCTTTAATTTCGACCTCACGATATTTTGTTTCCTTTGGCAAATCCTTT
>CALCJP010000041.1 GCA_937967625.1 uncultured Saprospiraceae bacterium | reverse complement strand
CGCTCATAAAGGAATTTTGAATCAATAATCTTTTGCTTCAATTGCGCTCCTTTGGACTTCGGACTTCTATAATCACGCATACTTTTCAGAATCGCTTCATATAAGTAGGCTTTATCAACAGAGAGGTTATTGAATTTAGATCTCAAATTGGTCTCATCATAGGTCTTCATCGCATTGATAGCCTTAAAGAGGTTGAGGTAGTTGCTGCTTTTGGCGCCACTCTTCTTGGCATCTAAAGTAAAATACCGCTTTTCGGACTTAGAAAGACTCCTGATGAGGTGATATAAATCCTCTTTGGGTTTCATGAAAATCTATTTCTATAAGTATTTCTTAATAGTAGTTGTTATCAAATGTTAAATATTAAAATTTTTTATCATGCTTAGAAACTTGAATAACAACGATTTCGGTGCAAAAATATCCGAAAATATAAGGAAATTAAAATCGGATGTTAATGATAATCAATCAACTATAATTCAAGTCTTTATAAAGATAAAATATTATAATTTGTGATTATATTTATATGAGGAGTACTTGAATATTCGCCTTTTAGAAACCTTAGAGTCCTCTTTTGGTGGTTTTAGAAAACCTCTAAGTGCCCACATCTTTGCATTGTCAATTTGAAATAAAAACGCGAACAATCAAGTTTTTTAAAAAGGTCGCAAAAGAGCGATACTTCAAATTGAAAAGAACAACAAAATCCAAAGCATTGACATATAGGAGGTTCTTAATCTGAGAAAACGCACGGGGCGAAGCGATATATTACTATTGAGCAAACTATTATGAGAAAACAGGTTAGTTAGTTAAAAATCCCCAGTGGACAAATAAAAGATTAAATAAGAACTCACTCTTTGAAAATGCTTTTTCCTGAAAGGGAAACGTTTTTTGCGAAAACAAACCAAACAGTTTTCGCTCATGGGATGAGTCAGAGCCTGCTGAGAAAGCAAAAGGTTTAGTTGAGTTTTTGCAGGCTTTGACTTTTTAAAACATTTAAAAAATCCCATTAACCGATTTAAGATTTAACTCTCTTTGGGTTTTGCCGGACGGTATTAGAAATTTTTTGGTGGAGGCTAGCCGTCCGGCTTTTTTTAAAACTTTTAAGAGTCTAAAAATATAGACCCCTGAAACTAAGTTAGATGGGTTTCGACATTTCCCGAAAGGGAAATAGAAAAAGCCTATCTCATCTGCACAATTATCTAAATCCCCCTACTTCGGAGCGTAGAGACATCTACGCTCCGATTTCTATATGTGAAATACCCTAAATCCTTAGGGCATTGCCTTGCTTAAAAGCCTACCTTTGTCTCTGAAATATTCCCTCCTTATTTTGTGCCGTACACCAAAAAATACGCAGTTACTAATCATTTAATTGAAGTCTCAAATTTAGGTTTAATCATTCGATAAGTTTTTTATACTTTTGTGGTGGTTTAGCCGACCTATAAAAGAGAAAGCATACATAAGGCAAATTACTATCGAGAAAACTTCCTGTTCCTAACATGGACATACGTTATTTTTTAAACATACTTTGGAGAAGGCTGTGGCTTATTTTATTAGTAGCCATCATTGCAGTAATTGCAACCTATTATTGGGTAGGGCAACTTCCCAACACCTACAAATCAAACGCTGTACTTTCCACACGAATCATCGAAGATCGGGAATTTAGAATAGAGGATGCGAATCCCTATATGCAGGAGTTTGTAACTACCACAAAATTCAATAACCTTATCAGGGATCTCACGAGTCGGTCGGCAGTTAAGCAACTGACGCTCAATCTCTTGGATCATGATTTGAAAGAATCTGAAGAGCAACCATTCCGCTTGTTGACCTCAGTCGAAGAAGGAGATGAGGTCAAGGTGAAGCCGGAGGATCTTACGGATCTTTCTGAGGATTTAGAACTGCTTCGATATAAAGGAGATGTGCCCAATGAGGTATATATGGAGAAGATGAGTTTAATGAAAGCTGTTGCGGAGTCTTTTGGGTATAGTCATGAGCAATTGCTCGAAAATTTATCTGTTTCACGAATTGCGGAGACAGACTACCTTAGCGTTGAGTTCACTTCGGAAAATCCCGAACTTTCCTACTACACTGTTTCTTCTTTTTGTGATGAGTCTATCAAATTGATTCAGTCTAACCAAATGTTGGTTGAAAATGATTATTTGGAGTTTCAGAAGGATGAATTAACTCAAACCAAGCAGGCTTACGATAGTTTGACCCAAGTCCTCAATAAATATCGGTCTTCTCAGAGTGTCATTGATATTGGTGAGCAATCAAAAAACATTGTTGGGCAGATTCGTGATTTAGAAATGAGAAGAGAGCAGAGCAACAGTGAAATTGAAGGGATAAAAAGAAGTATTAAAAATCTCGAATATGAGATTAAAAGAACTGCTCGAAGTAACTCTGACAGTCATTTCGGTGGGGTAGTGCTCCATGAGAAAGTCTTAAAATTAGGAGAAAGAATTGATAAGCTTCAAAACCGATTGGTAGATGAAGAAGACAATGATGGAAGTATCAAAAAGCAAATCCTTAAACTTCGAAAAGAAAAAAATGAATTAACCAAGCGGATTGGTAATCGCAACGGAGAGGATATTGATGAAAATCTAAGAGAAAATCGTCGCTTGCGCGAAAAGAAGTTAAATCTCGAACTGCAACTTAACGAGACCCAAGAGGCGGTTACTTCGATTGATAAAGAAATCAGACGAAAGCAGAAAAAACAAGGTAAAATGGTGGGGCAGGATGCAGATATTGGTCTTTTGGAGCAGCAATTAGAGGTTGCGAAGATTCAATTTGAAAATGCAAATGCAACGTATCGCAAAGCTTTGGCGACTGCCAAAAAACCGGGTGGTACAAAATTAGCATTAGTTGAACCTGCTACCTTCCCAGAGAAACCTGAATCAAAAAACAGGGCAATCATGAGCGCCTTTGCTGGAGTGGCAAGTGCGGTTCTAACGATGCTCTTAATTTTTATTTTCTCATTTTTCGATAACTCATTGAGTTCTCCCTATAAATTTACAGAAAGTTACAATCTGCCATTGGTGGGACAAATCAATCGCTTGCCAAAGAAACATCAAGATTTGAATCAAATCTTCAATGGCATGATTCAATCCAAACTAATAGACCGATTTAGGGAATCCTTACGGAAAATACGCTACGCGATAGAGACCAGTGGGGCATCAACCATTTTGGTCACCAGCAACAAAAAAGGAGAAGGAAAGTCCTTTTTCCTCTTGGCATTGGCGTATTCATTGAGTTTGGGCAATCGTCGTGTTTTGATAATTGACACTAACTTTAGAAACAACTCGCTTTCGCAATATGCCACTTTGCCGAGTGATCAAATTCCCTTTGAAAAAGGAAATACCCCAATGGTTTATCAAGCGAATAAACTTACGCAACTTCCTGTCTATCAAGGACACTTACCCAACAACGTTCACATATTAGGGAACTTTGGGGGTAACATGTCGCCCAATGAGGCTCTTGGAGATAAAGATTTCGTGAAGATTTTATATGACTATCAGCAAGAGTACAATTATATTTTGCTGGAAGGGTCAGCTCTCAATGATTATGCTGACTCAAGAGAGTTAGCCTTGTATTCGGATGCAGTAGTCGGTGTTTTTGCCGCCCAATCCTCAAAAAAATCGATTGATGATGAGTCCATTGGATTCCTCAAATCATTGGGAGGCAAATACCTTGGCAGTATTTTGAATCGAGTTGACAAAAGACATTAAAATATAAAATATATTTAAAATATTCGTTTCTTTGTGTTCCACTTACCCAATCAGGAGTTAGCAGAAAGCAAAGAGAATACCCATCCCTCCATTATGAAATCCCTTATGTGATTTTACATCACACTGAACTTGGTAAATCAAGTTAGCATTAGTTGTTCAAATTATAATTTCTAAGATAAAAAAGGTGAAAAACTACTGGGTCAAATCAGGTCTTTTGAGCTTGCTGGAAAAGCTATCCATCCAGGGGTTTGCGCTGATAAGCGTCATGTTCCTGTACAGGATGTTGAGCAAGGAGCAGTTTGGCGCTTGGGTTTTGTTTTTGACCATAGCAGCCATTATCGAAGTGGCTCGAATTGGACTTCTCCAAAACGCACTGGTCAAATTCCTAACCACTGCCTCTGATGATGACTATCCAAAAATTTCGACGGCTTCGTTGGTACTTAATCTCGGTCTCACTGCCCTCACGGTGGTCTGTCTTTTGGCTTTCGCCCAACCCATAGCTACCTTACTCAGAAATCAAGAACTCGTTTCCCTTCTAAAAATATATGCATTGACCAATATTTCATTGGTTCCTTTCTTTCAGTTCAATTATATCCAACAAGCGAATTTGGATTTCAAAGGCATCTTCTGGGCAGCATTTGTCCGTCAAGGGCTATTCTTTTTAATCGTCTTAGGATTGTTTTTTATGGGCAACCCAATCACGCTTTCCCAATTGGCAATCTATCAAATCGTAGCCGCCTTAGTAGGATCTGTGGTTGGATATATCTTTTGCAAGCCATTTTTACGATTCAGCAGGGTGATTGATTTTGGATGGATAAAAAAACTATTCAACTTCGGAGTCTATGTCTTTGGGACCAATTTGAGTACACAG
>CALCJP010000040.1 GCA_937967625.1 uncultured Saprospiraceae bacterium | reverse complement strand
CTCCTGACCTCTGACAGTTTGGATCAGCAACCTGATGACAATTCCCTCTCGTGGGAGTTCGAAATTACGGATTCTGTCTATGCCAAAGAGTTTGACCCCACGATTGCAATTGAGCCAATCGCCAATAATGATTTCGAATATGGAAACGTTTTTTTTATTCCAAATGGCAACGACCATTTCGCAACAAGCGTCACCTTCGGAATTGCCAATGCAGATGATAAATTGGCAAGGCAACAATTAAACATCAGAATTTATAAATTTTCTGCCGACCAAAATGAGGATGGTTTTTTGAATGAAACAGACGATGATTTAAAAGAAATAGGCGTTGGCACTTATGAACTCAACGGAACAGAAAAGCGCCTATCAAATGGCATCATCACTGTCCCGATTGTCAATACCAATAGCTTTGAAGGGCCTGTCCGATTGGAGGACAAATTTTACTATTTGGTAACGGTTCAAAATATTTCAAACATCAGCGCGCCTACTAAAATGCATGCCAGCCAAAGTTTGGATTATTTGGCAATGTGGTTTCGTCAAGACTCATTAGGCAGTCCCCGTTATGCGGGTGTGGAAAAAATCAATGAAGATTTCGACTTGTTCAGTTTGGGCTTCGAAACCGTACCTTTGATTCGCCTGAACATCAGTAGTTCAACGACCTCTGTGTCAGAGAGCGAGCGACAGCCAATCGTCTCTATCTCACCCAATCCTACAGCTGATTTTTTTGAGGTGCGAAGTGATTGGATGAACATCACCAAAGTGGAACTTTATGACGCTTCCGCAAAATTAATTCGAAATTGGGATCGCCCTTTCGGGCAAATATTCGATATTTCGGATTTGCCGAAAGGCGGGTATTTTTTAAAGATTTTTGGAGAGCGAGGTTGGATTGGAGAGCAGTTGATAATTATGAAATAATAACCATTACATAGAGGTAAATTAGATAGAATTTTATGCAAGTAATTCACGGATTTGAACACGTACCTTATGAACCATTGCGCTTTGAAGAGTCGGTGATGATTGAGCGCAGTCAGGAGTTTTATGATTGGCTGGAAGCGCGACGGTCGGTGCGCGAATATTCAGACAAATGGGTGCCCAAAGAAATTATCGAAAACTTAATCAAAGCAGCTTCCACAGCGCCCTCCGGTGCGCACAAACAACCGTGGACTTTTTGCGCGATCTCCAACCCGGAGCTCAAAAGACAAATCCGAATCGCCGCCGAAGCAGAAGAAAAAGAAAGCTACGAACGCCGCATGAGCGAGCGCTGGAAAGAAGACCTGAAACCAATGGCAACCAATTGGCAAAAGCCTTTTTTGGAAGTGGCGCCCTGGTTGATAATAATGTTTAAACGGGTCTATGAATTCAATGAGGATGGTAGCAAAGCGAACAATTATTACGTCAATGAGTCAGTGGGCATTGCTGCCGGGATGTTGATTTCGGGAATCCATCGAGCTGGTTTGGTGACCTTGACGCATACGCCCAGCCCCATGAATTTTCTGGAAAAAATCTTAGAACGCCCTAAAAATGAACGGGCATTTTTGTTGCTTCCAGTAGGATATGCGGCAGAGGAGGTTTTGGTTCCAAATATTCGACGAAAGTCGCTGGAAGATGTAGGGCTATTTTTTGAATGAGACGGAGAGGGTTCTGAGATCATTCTTCTCTTTTTCGCTCCCTAAACAGATTCGGGATGAGCCTTTCGGCAAATAACATTATTTAGCGGAAACTTGTCCCGTATTTTAATCGGGAGCGAAAAATAAATACACGCCAAAATATTTACACAAAAAACAAGTTTTAAACCCATGAGTCGTACACTACTATTTTTGATTTGCTTGCCTGTTTTGTTGTTTGGACAAAAGGATGCGCCCTACTTTTTTAAAGATTACAATTACGAAGAAGGTATCAAATCAGTCAAATTTTACTCCGCAGATTTGGAGTTGTCTTTTCCGATGATTGATTTAAGAAGCTCCAGTTTTTTGACCCTTGCGTTTGATGATGTGGGGTCGGATGAGGCAAGAGATTTTCAATATAAAATCATTCATTGCAACGCAGATTGGACGCCCTCGGATTTGTCCTCTTTCGAATATTTGGATCGGTTTGACGAAGGCGATTTGACAGATTATGAGTTTTCGTTTGGAACCTTCAACCCTTACACTCATTATGAATTGCGACTCCCCAATCAAGACATTCAATGGACAGTTTCTGGCAATTATCTATTGGTGGTCTATGAGGATGAAGAAGAAAACCCCATCATCACACGTCGCTTCGTAGTCGTTGATAATCAAGTAGTTATCCAACCGCAGCTGGTAGTTCCGGCAAGTATTTCAAATTATAAAACTCATCAAGAAGTAGATTTCAAGGTGTTTCATCAAGGCTTTGAAATTCGAAATCCGAGGACGAGAGTTCAGGCGGCAATTTTGCAAAATGGAAGATGGGACAATGCCGTGACTGCCCTCCCACCCTTCTTTGTGCCCAATGACGAAACGATGGATTTTGACTATCAAAATAAGATCAAATTTCCAGCAGGAAGGGAGTTCCGAAATTTGGATTTGAGAAGCATCAAATACCCACCTGAATACGTGGTGGCGCTGGAGCGTTTCGATGACGGTTGGTATGCCACCCTCGAAAAAGACATGGAGCGAGGCGACCTCAATAAAGTGTTTTACCGCGACGTGAATGGAAGTTTCATCATCGAAAATGCAGATGCCCCTTTTCGAATTGGCGCCAGAACAACGAGCCAATCCAACTTCGATTTCGACCAGCGATTTCGCCAACTATTTAATGACATCAATGATGAGGACAAACGCATCTATCACGACATGGGCGCTGACTATCTGAATGTGTTATTTTCTTTAGATGTGCCCAAAATGACCAACAAGGAAGTCTATCTATTCGGAGAACTGACCAATTGGCAAATCCGCGATGAATTCAAAATGGCTTACAATGACAAAGTGAGTGGTTATGTCTCTAAGCAGTATCTCAAGCAGGGATTTTATAATTACTACTACGTTACGGTCGATGATAAATCAAAATTGGACTTTTCGGATACGGAAGGCAATTATCATGAGACTGAAAACGCCTATACCATCCTGATTTATCACCGTGCTTTTGGACAGCGGTACGATGCGGTGATTGGTGGGTTTTCGTTTTATGCGAATCGGTAAGCGGTTGGAGAGCAGAGAGCAGAGACCGCTCCGATAGCTATCGGAGCTGAGAGAGGAGAGACCCAAAAAGATATGAACAAGTCTTTTGGATCTCTCCTCTCTCAATGAAATGATCTCTCTTCTCTCAGCGAAGCGGTCTCTCCTCTCTCCTCTTACTCTTACCCCTTCTGCCTAAAAGTAGCAATATGTACCCCAGGTCTTTTCAAAGAAGTCTTCCCTTCGAATCGTTTATGAATCACAATACGATCTTGTGGAGAAAACAAGAAAATAGCAGGTTGGGCACTATGCAATTCATCCTGAAACAAGTGATACATTTCCTTGCGCTTGGACTCATCCATCGTCACCCGAATCGAATCAATTAAGGCATCCATCATCGCATTATGAAAACCAGTGTAATTACTGCCCGCCACCTGATCGCTTGAGGAGTGCCATTGCTGCTTCAAATCATCCAGTCCTAAATCCAAACCCATCGCACCGGGATAGATTTCATAATCTTTCCGACGAACGCGACCTACTGCTTCCCTAAATTCCTTTGTGTTGATGGTCACGTTGATGTTCGCTTTTTTAAGAGCATTTTGGAAAAAGATCGCCATGTTTTGTGATGCCTTAGCTGGCGAAACCAAAATCTCGAACTCCAATTCAACCTGCTCACCTTCGATACTTTTATCGAGTGTGCCATTGTTATTGGAATCAGACCAACCTGCCTCAGTGAGCAGCGATTTAGCTTTTTCTAAATCATAGGAAATAGGGGTTACTTTTTTGTAGTAAGACTTTTCTTTCATAATCGGCCCAGTAGCTTGCGTTCCAAATCCTTCATATAGATTTTCAATAAAATCATTCACATCAAACAAATGTGCCAATGCCTTTCGCACACGCGGGTCTGATAATTTCGGAGATTTATTATTCAAGTAAATCAAAAACAAGGCATTGCGTTCGGGCGTAAAAAGATTGAAATTATCAGTCACTACTTTGGAGTCTTTCATGCCCATAAAATCTTTAGAATCTATGGCAGTTGCCACATCAACTTCTTGATCTTTGATCGCATTCATTGCCGCAGTTTGGTCTGGAATGATTTTAAACAAAATCGTATCCGGCTCAGCAGCAAACATTGGCGAATTGCCAAATTTAGAACCCCACCAATCCTTCTTCTTCGTCAGAAGCACGTACTGTCCGGTTTCCCAATTTTCAAATTGATAAGGTCCGCAGCCTTTGATGCCTGCTTTCTCTCCTGAATATTTAGAAGACATAAAGGACTCCGCAAATGCTTTTATTTTTCCATCCTCTCCGTAGTCTTTATCGACGGTTGGCGTATTCAACTTTTCCAAGGAGTAGCCATCCAAATGCCCCTCAGGATCGTAATTGGATTTTTGATAGATAAAAGCAGTTCCGATTGCTGCTAAATTGAGAATATAGACCTCGCTCGTATAGACTGAGAAGCGCTTTGGATTAGCAGGATCTATTTCTAATTTTTTACAAAATTCATAATAAGGTCTAAAAGCAGCCGAAGGCAAACCAGGCGTAAAAATCAGCTTGAGCGTAAATTCCACATCCGCTGCCGTGACTGGGGTTCCGTCATCCCAAACTGCCTCCTCTTTCAGTTCGAAATCAAATTTAGTCCCTCCTGCATAAGGTCCCTCAGTGATTGGGGTCTGAGTAGGATTAGCTTTCAGCAACACCGGTTCAAACTCAAGGCTTACTGGATTATAGTCCATCAAGGGCATGAAGATTTGCTCGTTGATATATCGCGAATAGGCGCTTCTGGTAATCACCGGATTGAGTCGATCCGGCTCGGCAGCCAGACGCACACGAATCGTATTATCATCATATTTATAGTTGGTGGTTGGCTCCGAAGTACATGAGCAAATCGTTAAAAGCGCCAAAACCATCAAAAAGAAAAAGTGAAAGGCAGGAAAATTTTTGGAAGTGTTGTCCATGTTCAATACTGTTTTTGTTAAGACTCAAAATTCGGCATTTCTTAAGAATAAAAACGAAAAGTTAATATGAAATGCAATTTTGAATACGCCCCTTTCGGGAAATGGTTATACCTTAATGAAACTTTTAATGCTTGTTAGCAAATTTAACAAATCAAAACCTCAAAAATTCCATAGTTAAATTAAAAGTAAAGTGTTCTGTTAATATTTAACATGCGCTTTTTTCGACCGTAGTTGCATTCATTCAATCACTAAGGAATGTTTGAAGAATAAGTTTGACATTTTGGGTAAGAGATTTTGTTCTCAATCACAGTAATTTTTTCTTGTAATAGCAGGGCTATTGCAAGGAAAAATTGCGAAGAGTGAGGGCAAAAGATTCAGCCACAAATGGTGAAATTATTTTTCCAATATTCCTAAACCTATTCGTTATGAAAAATTTGAAATTACTTCTCTTGATGCTTTCCTTTCCTTTTTTCGCTCCCGATTTTTTTTCGGGACAAGTTTTCGCGCAACAGTCGAACTATGACCTCAAGCAATACATTTTAGGAGATTACGACTTCAACGCACTTTCCGTCAATTTTGGCTCCAACGGCAATAACACCAACGGCTCCAACGAAAATGATGAAACCAGTAATTTTTATAGGATTGGCGGTAATGGTGCAGTTTTCTACTCAAAGTTTTTGAACACTCGAAAACAGCAGATCTCTATTTCTTCTAATCTCTCATTCGGCGGAAGCCGGGAAGATGAAACCAATTATGAGAAGCCACTCTACAGAAACGACCTTCGACTGGGAATCAACTATAGTCACCGTCTCTATGATCCAAAAAATCGCTTTGTTGGTTTGGGAATTGGAGCTAATTATGACTACCGCAAAAGCCAAAGTTCCGCCAACATTACTAATACCACTGTTTTCTTCATTAGTTCAAGGCACAACGCCCTAATAAGTCCGCAACTAAGCTTTGGGTTTGGTCGAATTGAGGATGTTAGAGACTCTTGGCAAGCCATCCGAATCGTTGAGTTTTTAAAAGAAGTCGATGCTATTGACAAAGACCCCACCGAGCAGCAAATCATCGAATTAGCCCGACTCATTTCCGTAAGGAGAAATTGGAGATTTTATGACTTTCGTCTTAAAAGAATTGAAGACATCAAGCTTTTAGATGAATTACTGCAACAGCAAGGAATCGTTTCGAACCCTGATGCCGCCTACTTCACGACCTTGACAGACATCTGGGGTTTTGGGGTCAATGGCAGAAGAACCACCGGGACTTCACTATCCTTCGGAATTAATACACCCTATTATTATGAACAGTTTGAAAATGAGCTTAACTTCATTAGAGAAGGAGAATTTAACACTCTTGGATTGATTGCCTTTGGAGAATATGCCTCAAACAATCCCTATCGTCTCAACGCACAATTTGATTATTCCTTTAGATTGGAAGGAGGTCGAATCAGCGGAGACTATTATTCTACTGACGGTCCAAACTATTTTATAAGCCCATCCGCTTCGACCAATTGGGGCTATTTCCCAACCACTCGTACTGAGTTTAATTTGAGAGCAACAACAAGGTACTTTGCTTATGATGGTGATAGCCGTTTAAACCAAGATCAAATTCAGGCTGGCATCAATGGTAGTTTTTACTATTATTTCTCCCCTCAGACTCGTTTGGAAGTTGGGTTAAACTATGTTGGCAAACTTACGCCCACCGAAAGCAATCAAATTTCAGGTTTATCACAATTTTGTGGAAACTCTTATTTATTTTTTCCAAATGTTCCAATTAATGCCGGCTCACCTAATTGCAGCGGAATTTCATATAGTATAAACTTCACCCATGCGTTCTTTTAGAAATCCTTAGCTTTTCATTAAGCAATGAACCTTTACATTTGATCTACATTTACTTTCGTAAAATACGCGGCCATAAACATCGCATGATGTTTGAGCGTTAATAAAAAGAGGTGAATTGTTTCATGGTTTCATGGCTGGGAAAAAACCATATAACAATTCAACCATTTGACCATGTAACAATTCAGCAATTCAACTATAAAAGAAATTCAAAACCATTTTAAATTCTAAATGATGAAAAAATTAAACTTGATGTTACTATTTGCCATGTTCAGTATGGCTGCTTTTGCCCAAGACGCTACCGATGCGCCTGATTTGGGACCAATCACTACTATCGAATTTGAGGAGCCAAACCACGAGTTTGGTCAAATCACGCAAGGCGAAAAAGTAGAGCACACTTTTACCTTTACCAACACAGGTGATGCGCCATTAATTATCAGCAATGCAAAAGGAAGTTGCGGCTGCACAGTGCCTCAATGGCCAAGAGAAGTCGTCCCAGTTGGTGAGTCTGGCTCCATCAAAGTAGTCTTCAATAGCCGAGGCAAGAAAGGAAAGCGTAATCAAAAAGTAACGATTACTGCCAACACCAACCCTCCTCAAACCTTCATTGCTTTGAGAGGAGAGGTTTTGATGCCAGAAGGCGATGATGCTCATAACCATACACATGATCACGATCATAGCCATGATGGTCATGACCACAATCATAAGCACTAATCTAAATTTTAGATTAAGAAGTTGTTTAATAATAAAAGCCGCTATGCAATTACGCATAGCGGCTTTTTTAATTTCCCGAAAGGGGAAAAATTCTATCCCTTTCGGGAAATATGAAATCACTCATCGACCAAAGTCAGCGACATACCCATGCCCATTGACTCCGGCTCTTTTTCCTTTTTGCGGGTAGCAATGAATGGCTCCCATTTCGCAATAGCAGTTTTGATACGATCAAACTTGATAGGCTTACCTATGAAATCAACCATACCCGCTTCAAAGCAATTGCGCTTGTCGGTCTCTAAGACGTTGGCAGTCATCGCGATGATGATTGGGCAGTCCTCTTTTCCATATCGCTCAACGATCTTGCGAGTGGCTTCTAAACCATCCATTTTGGGCATTTGCATGTCCATGAAGATGAGATCGTATTCCTTCGATTCCAATGATTGGAGTGCCACAATGCCATTTTCGGCAACATCGACGATATACCCCATTTTCTTCAAAACAGTGGTCGCCAACTTCTGATTGACCAAATGATCTTCCACCAACAAAATCTCCAAAGGATGTAGCGTTGCAAAGGAAGTTTCTAATTTATCATCCAATTTAGGTTTGGGTTTGACCAAAGTTGGAAGTGGATTACCAAACATCTTTTCTATTCCACGACTGGTTATGGATTGAGAAATCGATTGTATTTTATGATTCGCGGTTTCCCAAATATCAGGCACCCGAAATCCTAAAGTGTATATGGTCAAGGCTGATTGCTCAAAATGATCTTTGATTTGTGGGATTCCGATAAACTGATTGGATTGCGTCAATATCACGCGGTCAAAATGTTCTTTTTGAGAGCTGATTAATGCCTCAATGTTTTTGAATGAAAAAACCTGATGTCCGAATCGCTTCCCGTAATTTTCCAAAAATGGAATCATGGCAGAGCCTTCCCCAACAAGCGCCACTCTTTGAGCAGCAATGTTTATTTTTTGAGTAGGTTCTTTGGACTCATTTTTCGCGAAAGCGATTTTAAAATAAAAGATAGAACCGTCTCCTTCTTTGCTCTCTACCCAAATTTTTCCATCCATCTGATTGACCAATTTCTTGCAAATTGCTAAGCCCAAACCTGTGCCGCCATATTTTCTGGAAATTGAAGAATCAACCTGAGAGAACTCTTTAAACAATCGGTCTTTTTTCTCTGTTGGAATTCCAACGCCGGTATCAATAATGGCAACTTGCATCATTGGTTTTCCGCTTTTTGTTTCGGCTTTTTTGACATGAATTCTTACCTCTCCTTGGTTGGTAAATTTGATGGCGTTGCCTATCAAATTAATAAATATCTGCTTGATTCGGGTTTTATCTCCTGTCAGGTCAGCAGGCATCGCCTCCTCAATCTCATAGAACAGTCGCAGGTTTTTTTCTTTAATATTTTGAGAAAACAAGTCGCAGATTTCGTCCAACAATTCGACAATATTGTAGGGTTTGTTTTCGAACTCTAAGTTGCCGCTTTCGACTTTCGAGAAGTCCAAAATGTCATTGATAATCGTCAGTAGATTATTGCCACTCATTCGGATGGTTTCCAAATATTCGCGTTGCTCTTGATTCAGGTCAGTTTCTGATAAAAGATTGGTCATACCAATCACGCCATTCATCGGCGTTCTGATTTCGTGGCTCATCATAGCTAAAAACTCCGCTTTCGCTTTCATGGAGTTTTCTGCTTCATCGGTCGCAGTCCTAAAAGAAATCACGAACCTATTGGCAAGGATGGTGGAAAGAAACAGGAAACAACAAATATTGCCGAAATAGAAAAGAACTGTCCCCCCCTCAATCCAATCTCTGGAAACCG
>CALCJP010000039.1 GCA_937967625.1 uncultured Saprospiraceae bacterium | reverse complement strand
CCGTCAAGCGAAGCGGCCGTCTCCCGTCAAGCGAAGCGACCGTCTCCCGTCTTCCGTCAGCGAAGCGGCCGTCCCCGTCCCTACCGTATGAAAATCATTCGTTTTGTTTGGACGCCGAAAGGTGTTTTCAATTTGTAGCTATAAACGCCAGACTTGCCGAAGGTTTTGTTGTCGATTCGGAAAGAGTGGATGCCTCGTGGGAGTTGTTTTCGCTGTCGCAAAATGATTTTTCCCGTAAGGTCAAAAACTTCCAAAATGACAATCATGGGTTGCTCAATGCGGCAACCAATCGTCGTCTGATTAGAAAAAGGATTGGGTTGATTTTGGAACAATTCAAATTGTTGGCCGATTTCGATTCCTTCTTCATAAAACTCTAAAGCTGCTCTCGAAATCCGATACTCATGCGAGTACACTTCCGCCGAGATTCGACTTTCGTCAAATGAGAGGGCGTCGCGTAAATCACCTCGCGTATTTGCCGTAAAGGCGATTTCAAAAAGTGGTGTTTCGCTCTCGATTGCTTCGTTGAAACTGACCAAAATGATTCCTTTTTGAATTTTGGAGATATTGAAATTTGAGGCGCTTGCTCCTTTTGCGAGTGGCGTGATTTGCTCAAAATTTAACTGACTTTCGTCAAATGCGAGTGCAAATTGGAATCCACGCAAGTCATCCGTTGAACTGATTGAGACACTGACTTTTTCGTCTTTCTCGAAGAGGACATTTTCCGTAAGGAATAAAGAGGGTGCGGCACGATCAGCAATCACGCGCATCGAATCCCAATAAACACTTTGATTCAAATCCCCAACTTTGACGCCAATGAAGTCCATCTCAAAGTCTGAATGATTATGAATCTGAGTGATCGACTCAGGAAAATTTTCCGAAAGGGGATCATCCAAGTTTTGAAAGACGAAGTCTTTATCAATAAATCGCCAGATGGAGTTGTTCGTGAATTCATGTTGCTGCTGCAACACCACTTTTCTCAATTCCACCAAGTCAAGTATCGAAACATGCCCTGAGTTGTTGACATCAGCGGCAATATATTGGTAAGGCGTAACGTAATCCGCCTCATCCATGATGATGTCGCGAATCATCACTAAGTCAAAAGTCGAAATGCCAGCGGTTGCCAAATCATCCATTTGGGGCGTAAAAGTCAACTCCTCGCCTTTCGGCAAATTTTCGAAAATGTAGCCTCCATAATTGCCAGTCATAAAAGTATCTGTCTGATTGCCAGACAAAATGATTTCCACATCTTTCATCCGATAGCCATCAGCTGAAGTGATGATTCCTCCTGCGAAACCAGGTGGTGCGGGCGGCGGGCTGGTGCAACGATTGTCGGGGTCGCGCAAAGTGATAGTTGTCGGCAAGCAGCCTCGCACATTGCCAAAAGTATCAATGACTTCTGCGACGGTTAAATCCACTCGATGACCTGGGTTATTGCTATAATCTGCACAATTGAATTGGAGCGGTGCGACATTTAGTTCGACGGTGGAGCACCAATCAAATGCTTCTGGAATAATTTGCGCAGCCGTAATGGTTCCAATACCTCCCGGCCCAATGTCAACAAAAATTGGCTCTGGCGCACAGATGATTTGAGGGCGATCGATTTCGACGACAGTCAATTCGACCTCGCAAAGATCATTGACATTGAGGCATTCGTCAGTGCCAATCATTTTGAAATTATGAGTGCCCAGCGGATAAATCCCCACCGCATCACAACTGTCCTGACTAAAGGCAAATGGCGAATCATTGGTCACCGTAACATTAGTGCCTGGGCAGTTGTCCAAATAAACTGCTTTCAGGTCTTGCACCAGTCCTTCGCATTGGCGGAAGCCAGTAAAAATAGTGTCTTTCCTCATGCCAGGACATGACTGCACTCTCGGCGGAATGGTATCTTTTAGAATAATTTGATGATTCAAACGTGAGAAATTACCGCAAGAATCTGTCAACTGATAAATTCTGATCAAGGTGTCAATACAACGATTTTGAACGATGTCATCTTGAAATAAAGTCACTGATACTGGCCCACCACAATTATCAATTGCTCCTAAAACGACCGAAGCATCTGGGGCAGGAACATCTTCAGGACACGCCACTCGTAGTGGCGGAATCGGAGGCGCAGTTGGCGGAATCGTATCTATTTTGGTAATGAATCGCGACATAGAGTCTCTGTTAGCGCAGACATCCATTACGATAAATAACTCTTCGATTATCTCAGTTGCCGGGCAAGTTGCCGGGCGTTTTATTTCTTCAATTCGGAGCGTTGCGCCACCACAATTGTCAGCAAGTCCAATAGGAGGAGTCACAAAAGTTGCGTCGCAATTGATGATCGTATCTGCCGGCAGATTTGAGATTGTCGGTGGAATTGTATCATTCACAGTAATATGGATGAAGAAAGTATCTGAGATATTGCCACAATCATCTTCAGCTAAATAACCAACTCGTTTCTTAAATTCATTGGGACATCTTCCAGGAATTGAATCATAAAAAACTTGTTGAATCAGAGGCATGCCTGCACAACCATCCGTAGCAGTAGGTTCCATAAGCACCACATCCCTTGTGCAATCATAGGTCGAATCTAAGCTGCCCATTGCTTGATCCCATGCAGGAGCGATGGTATCAATAACGGTAATCTCTTGATCAAATACTCTGGTTGCTTGCGAGCACCATTCAAAGAAGGTAAAGGTTCTTAAAATTTTAAAAGTACACTGCTGCATGAGGATGGTGTCTTTGATATTCAAGCCCCACTGTTCGCAATCAGAGATGGGGTCAGGTTCGCCAGTATTGATATTATTGATATCGGTATCGCACGCAATAGTCGTATCATTTGGAATATTGACGAAAACAGTTGGTGTATCATCAAACAACGTAATCTTCTGAATACAAGAATCTCGAAGTCCTTGCTGATCGATAGCATACCAAGTCCGAATGATTTCACCCGTATTGCACATTGAAAGCGAAGAGGTGTCATCAACAAATTGAAAGGCAATCGAATCACAATTGTCAATCGCCGTCGGACTTCCAGTGATGGACGTATCTCTCGGATCTTTGGTGCAATGAATGCCAATGCTATCTGGGCAGGTGATTTGAGGAGCGATTTTGTCTTGTGCGCGAATCTCGGTCATGCATTCATTTATATTTCCCGCGCAGTCAATGAAACGAGTAATTGCCATGACCACGGAGTCAATATCTGCACAGGTCAAACATAACTGATCACTAAATGCTGAGATAGGGTCGTCCATTCTTTTTATTAGAATGGTATCCAAACAGCAATTGTCACTACTTCCTTGATCAACACTTGTGGCGCGAACACAACCTTCGCCGCGAGAATTGATATTGACTACCAACTTTTCGATACAAATCGGAGTGGGTTCAATATCATCTTCGACTACCACGACCGTGATACAAGTATCCTTATTGCCACATGCATCAGAACCGATATACAAAAAGTCATGATTGCCTTCCGGCAAATTGGTAATCACACCTCCATTAGATTGCAAAATTCCTCCTGGGTACTGCACTACAACAGTTGGATTAGGATCTTCATCATCTGTTACTGTTGCTGGAGGCAACATGAAATTTGCTACACAATCATCAGGCGAAATAGAAACGCTAAGTGTATCAGGACAAACCACCACTGGCGGCGTGACATTCATCAACTCAATCGTTTGAAAGCCCTCTCTGCGTTGGTTGGTACAACAATTAATTATTATCCACTTTCGTAAAATCTTATACGACCCCGGACAAATATCAAATTGAATATCTTCATGCAACACATTGAATTTGCAAAAATTCCGAATCGGATGACCATCAATCATCGGCATACCTGCCATGACAACGGCAGATGAACTAACCGTATCAGGCACCACCGTATCTCTCGGAAATGTCACATTACTCAAGGATGCCTTTTTGAAGAATATATTTTGATGGCAATGCAGTGCCAAGTTGTTTTGCCAATCTTTCGCTCCCCATGTTCTCTTGATGACGGCATGATATACATTTCCGACGCAAGTCGAATCCAAAATCATATCTGATGCAAACAGTGTGGGATTCGGATCGCAATTATCCATTGCTGATGCCAGTAAAATAGAATCGGGATCTAATCCACAAGGCACTATCGTGTCTCGGCAACTAATCACTGGCGCACTTTTATCTTCTATTCGAATATGCGCGGTGCAAGAGTTGGGAGAAGCCGTAGTCGTGGAGACCTTAGCTTTTAAGATTTCTCCAAATAGATCGCATCGAACCGTATCTCCAATCGAAACACCCGATACAAAAACATCAACTACTTTCGGATCAAGACAACTGGCGGGTCGCTCCAAAAGCATATCGGGATCGATGACTGTAAAACCATCCATGCCGATATCAACATTGATAGTGTCATTACAAATCAAAGTACAACCAATAGTGTCATTGGAAAAAAATACCGAGAGTAAAAGCACCCAAAAGGCACTCTTTGAGAGTTTGGATAGCATGTCCATTGTAAAAACCGATTTGTGTTCGTGAAGCAGGTGGTTAAGCTGAAGGATAGTTGAAGATTGAAATGGATGCAATCTTCTTATCATTCAGATTAAGCGTCTGCTTAATAGGCGAACAGATTATAACTTCTTAGATTTTGGATCGGTAAGTCTTAGTGTGTAGAAAGATGAGATTCTCTTTTGTGTTTCTTAAAGCATTGTAAATCAATGGTTCAAATATTACGCCAAATTTTAATGTGAAAATTCATAATGAATCAGCGTGGTTTTTGCTTTTAGTAATTTAGATAGCGAACTCATAAATCATGAAGGTCAAAAAAAAGCAGCAAAAATCTTGTGATAAAAAGCCCATTTCCCGAAAGGGAGAAAAAAAATCTATACCTCAGAAAAGGAATTGGTGGCTGCCAATTGGCTTTGCCATTTTGGCGATGCTGCTCTACTCGCCGAGCATCAATTACGACTTTGTGTATGATGATGACGCGGTGCTGAAAGACAACCGATTTGTTCAAAAAGGATTTGCGGGTTTGGGAGATATTTGGACGACGAGCTACTTCAAAGGCTTTAATGAAAATATCAATGCGCGTGCTTTTCGACCCATTCCGCTGACTCAATTTGCGATTGAAAATCAGTTTTTTGGACTCAACTCAAAAGTGCATCATGGCGTGAGTGTTTTGCTTTTTGGGCTGACGGCTTTCTTTCTGTTTTTGTTTTTGAGTCGGTTGCTCAGAGCACATCATAAATTGCTGCCTGCGGTGGCGACACTGCTTTTTATCATTCATCCGATTCATATTGAAGTGGTTGCGAATATCAAAAGTCGCGATGAGTTAAATGCCTTTTTATGCTTCATCATTGCGGCTTGGGCGCTGCTGAAATCATTTGACGAAAAGTCAAAAATATATCAGCCGCTGTCATGGCTATTTTTTACTATCGCTCTTTTTTCCAAAGAATCTGCGCTCACCACGTTGGCAATCATTCCATTGCTTTTATGGTTTTTTAGAGCAATTGATTTGAAAAATATTGCGCTCAAAACAGCTCCGTACTTTTTGATAGCAGTGGGCTATTTGATAGTTCGCTCGTCGGTTTTAGGTGGCTTAAATGAGGGCGTACAATTGACCGTTTTGGATAATTCCTTACTCGCTGCGGCGAATGTTTCTGAGAGAATCGCTTCCAATATTTATGTCTTAGGAATTTACTTTTTCAAAAATTTGATTCCACATCCGTTGCTGAGTGACTACTCGTATAGTACGATTCCGATTGTTGGG
This sequence comes from uncultured Saprospiraceae bacterium, assembly GCA_937967625.1. Lineage (GTDB taxonomy): Bacteria > Bacteroidota > Bacteroidia > Chitinophagales > Saprospiraceae > JAGQWW01. Next base: position 6,825 of record CALCJP010000039.1, on the reverse strand, counting down.
TGGGGCGACTACCGAGTGTGGTTGAGCATACTTTTATATGGCGCTTTGATTGGTGCAATGCTTTATGGATTTTGGAAAAAGAAGATTTACTCCTTTGCGATACTTTGGTTTTTTGTGACGGTTTCGATTTTTAGTAGCGTTTTCGTTTTGAATGTGAATGCCTATGCCGATCGATTTAACTATAATCCGTCCTTTGGGGTGTGCCTTTTGGTGGCTTGGGCGCTCTGTGCGTTGCTTCCAAAAAGTCTTGCTCCCGAAGCGAGTTCGGGACATGCTTTCGGCAAATATTTCCCCAAGTTATCGGCCCCAAAGAGTTACGTTTCAGTTTTCTCACTTTCGGCGATTGCGTTATTAGGGATTTGGAAGTTAGAATCTCATCTGCCTGTTTGGAAAGACCGATATGCGCTTTTTGCACATGACGTAAAAGCAGCTCCAACCAACGCCCGAATGCTCAAAAATCATGGCGGCTCATTGGCGCGCCAAGCGATGTTTGAAAAAGATAAAACCCGCCAAAAAGAAATAGCCAACGAAGCCATCGAATATCTCCAACGCGCACTCAAGGTCTATGATCGCCTCTCGACGGGTCATGTGCATTTGGGCAATATGTATGGCTTAATCGGCGAAGTTGACAAAGCAGGTGCTGCTTATGAGAGGGCTTTGCAAATTGACTCCAAAAGCTATACGGGCAATACAAATCTCGCAAATGTCTATTATCGCAAGGGACGTTACGAAGAAGCGCTCGATTTGATGAACAAAGTCAATCGAAATCAATTCTCTAAGAACGATCATTATCTGATTTCGCTGATTTATGGTAAGTTGGGTCATTCGGCGAAAGCCGCTGAACATCGAACCAAATCAGGCAGATAGCGACCTGACTTTCGAGTTGATTAGTGCAAGTTAGAATTTGATTTCTTTCAGAAAATGATTATTTTAGGTCGCGTCGAAAACCTTTACAATTCCTCACTTGATGAAAGTTTTATTTACACCTCTTTTTTTACTATTCAGTGTTGCTCTTTTTGCTCAGCAGATTACTGTTTCGGAGCCACTAACGTTGCGTAGTGATATTGCGTATCATATACTTGGCAATCAAGAAAACCATGTACTCCTCTTTCGAGAAATGACGAATAAGTTTGAAGTGCAAGCCTACGACGAGGGCATGCGTGCCAAGTGGGATAAGGAAATCGTTTTGGATCGCGGTCGTCCTGAGATCGTTGAAGTCATTTCCGGTAACGGAGAATTTGAGGTGCTCTACAAACACCGAAGAAAAGGCAAACAATTTTTAAAAATGCATCGCTATGACGCGGCTGCCAATTTGCGTGATTCGGCGACGATAAAAATGTTAGGCTCCGCATTTTTTAAACCTACCACCGAGATCAAGTTTTCGGAAGATAAGCGGAAGGCATTGTTGATTGATTTTGATAGAATTTCAAAATTCAATGGGACGATGATTGATTTGGATTCGATGAAGGTGATGTGGGAGCAGGCGTACAATTCTGACGATTTTTTTCCCGTAAGGGAGTTGACTGAGATGTTGGTGGACAACAGAGGAAATGCTTACATCGTCTTCGATAAGGACAATCGAAAAGCCGCTCGTGATGAACATCGTTTAGAAATTCATGCTTGTGGACCTAATTTTATTGATGTTCAGAAATTGGAAATTCCAATGAATGGAAACCTGATTTATGATGCCGATTTTAAAATTGACAACTTGAATCAAAAATTCATTTGTGGTGGTCTTTATTCTGAAAAATCGCTCGCGCGTGCCACGGGTTATTTTTACCTCAGCGCTGGGTTACCAACTGTCACTCAGTTGAATTTACAATTTCATTCTTTCACTGATGAAGACGTCGCGGTGCTTTTAGATAAAAAGGTAAAAAAGAATGATGGCGTCACTCAATTGGAGGTGCAAGAGGTGGTGTTGAGAAAAGACGGAGGCATTCTACTAATCACCGAACGAGTCAAACACAACGAGCGCGGCGGCACTAACATGGGGCGCATGGATCGCTACGGCAATTTGATTGTGGACTATTATTACGATAACATTTTCATTGCTTCTCTCCACCCTAATGGCACACATCATTGGGATGAAGTGCTGCATAAACGCCAGTTTTCGCAAGATGATGAGGCGTCTTATTCTTCGTATTTTTTATTGAAAACGCCGAGTAATCTCCGCCTCGTTTTCAATGATGAGATTCGCAACGAGAACCTTGTTAGCGAATATGTGATTTCGCCAGTTGGTACGACAGATCGCAATAGTGTTTTTAACACCGAGCGGCAGGAGTTAAAACTGCGATTTAGAGATGCCGTGCAGATTGCCAATAATGAAATGATTGTGCCCAGCGAACGGAAGAATCGGATTAAGTTGGTGAGGGTTACTTATTAATGTTGAGCGAAAGCGAAATCCCGAATCCTTTCGGGAAGAGAATTGTCTCGCTTTCGCGAAATGCGTAACTCGCAACCCGTCAAGAATACTTCCGCACAATCGCCTCCGCATCACTCAGCGCCGTCTGCAAATCATCATTCAATAACCTCATATCAAATCGGTCACGAAAAGTAAGTTCGCGCCCAGCTTTGGCGATTCGTTTTTTGAGACTTTCGGGTGTCTCAGTGTTACGACCTCTAAGTCGTTCGAAAAGCACTTCTTTAGAAAGCGGGTCAACAAAAATAGCTAAAGCACGATCGCCATATACCTTTTTGATGTCGAGTGCACCTTGCACGTCAATGTCAAAAACGATTTTTTTGCCTAAGCCATGTAAGCGATCTATTTCAGATTTGAGCGTACCGTAAAATTGATTTTCATACACCTCTTCCCACTCTACAAAAGCATTTGCTTCGATGAGTCGTTTAATTTCTTCTGCGGATTTGAAGTAATAATCTTTTCCATCCTGCTCATGAGCGCGAGCAGCGCGGCTGGTTGCCGAAACAGAAAAATCCAAATAATCAAAAGTCTTAAGTAAATGGCGGACAATCGTCGTTTTTCCGGCACCAGAAGGCGCGGTAAAAATGAACATATCGACCGAGGAGGGAGCGGAGTTCGGACTAAACCACGTTAGCAATTTGTTCTTTAATCTTTTCCAGTTCATCTTTCATTTTTACAACCAATCGTTGCAGTCCGGCAGAGTAGGCTTTTGCGCCAAGGGTATTGATTTCGCGCCCCATCTCCTGACTGATAAAGCTGAGTTTTCTTCCTTTTTGGATATTTTTTTTATCTGCTAATTGCTCCAAGAAGAATTCGCAATGTTGAGCCAATCGCATTTTTTCTTCCGAGATGTCAATCTTTTCTATGTAGTAGATTATCTCCTGCTCGAATCGGTTTTTATCTACATTTTCGCTGCCTAAACCTTCGTCTAAGTTTTGCTTTAGGCGTTGGCGCATTTTTTCTTTTCGTTCTGCTTCAAGTGGTGGCACTTCTTCTAATGCTTCGATGATGCTTTTGACTCGCCCTGACAAATCCGTCTTTGTGACTTCTCCTTCCGATTTCCGATAGACGTTCATTTTTGCCATTGCTTCTTTGATGGCTTCTTGCGCCACTACCCATTCATCATCATTCAAGCCTTTTGCAACGGGGCCCACCACATTTGGAATTCGAATGATGGCTTGCATGAACTCCTGATCTCCCATCTTTAGCTCTTCCGCCAATCCTTTCAACTCCTTGTAATAGGAACGAAACAAACTTTTGTTGATAGAGAAATCGCCTTCCCCACTCAAAGATTCTACCTCAATATTCAGATCAATCTTTCCTCTGTGGAGATGGTCGGTGATGAGTTTTCGGATTTGCGTCTCCTTTTCTTTGTAGGTGATTGGCGTTCTGAGACGTGCGTCCAAAAACTTACTGTTAAGAGAGCGAAGCTCAACATTAATTGTTTTTTCTCCGAAAGATTTCGAAGCCCGCCCATAGCCAGTCATTGAATGCAGCATAGTTTATTTTTTGATAGCGGCAAAGATAACTTTAAAATCGAATTCAGATTTTTTCTAATGTTTTCTTTTCCCTTTCGGGAAATACCCTCATTTCCCGAAAGGGAAAATCAATTTTTAAAATGCACACATATCTTCCATCTTTGCCCCATGCTTCCATGGCAATCCATTCTGCTCACTATATTCATCATCGCCACAGTAGTCAACTTGTGCTACTGGCTATTTCTGTTTTCGAAACTGGCATATTATAAAAAAGAAAAATATGTGGGCAGCGAAAACAAATCTGAGCCGTTAGTGTCAGTAATAATCTGTGCGAAAAACGAGGCGCATAATCTTAGAAACTCACTTCCCCGTTTTCTAAGTCAAACCTACCGCTTCGTAGAATTCGTATTAGTCAACGATGGCTCCACAGACGATACTCTGGAAGTAATGCAAGAATTTCGAAAAAGAAATTCTACCTTTCGCATTATAATTATTTCAAATACGAAAAAATTATATATAGGAAAAAAAGAAGCCCTGCTTAAAGGAGTGGCGGCTGCTTCAGGAGAGGTTGTTTTATTGACCGACGCCGACTGTGTGCCGATGAGTGATGACTGGGTCGCCGAGATGGTCAAAGCAATCAATGAGGAGCGAGAGATTGGGTTGGGCTATTCGCCATATCGGCAATATCCAGGACTGCTCAATCGGTTGATTAGATTAGAAACAGTTTATACTGCAATTCAGTATTTTTCCTTTGCCCTTGCGGGAATGCCCTACATGGGCGTAGGAAGAAATTTGATTTATAAAAAAAAGCTGATAGAAAAAGTAGATGGGTTCCATGAACATATCCATATCGCTTCCGGGGATGACGACCTCTTCGTCAACGCCGTTGCCACTTCTTCTAACACAGCCGTCCAGTTGTCGCAGCAATCATTCACATTGTCTGAACCTGCTCGCACTTGGACTGCATACTATCGACAAAAATCGAGACACATGACCACTGGTCGTTACTATCAAAAGCAACATCAATTGCTTTTGGGAGGACTAGCCGCAAGTCATTTTGTCCACTACACGGGAGGCTTGCTGCTGCTTTATATTAAAGTTAGCACAATATTTGTCTTTTTGACATATATAATCAGGATACTGGTAGTAGTTTTTCTATACAATCAGATACTCCGAAAATTACGTGATACCCCCCTTTTGTTGTGGGTTCCGCTTTTCGATTTTCTATTTGTATGCTACTATTTTATTTTTTCGCCGAGTTTATTCAAACGTAAAACGCAACAATGGAAGTAGCAACTCAGACCCCCACCATTGGTAATCTTTCAGAAAAGGCATTGAAAGATTATGAATTGGTACAGAGTGCCATTGAGGGCGATCAGTCAGCTTATCAAATGCTGATGAATCGTTACCGGCATTCTATTTTTCACAACATGCTCAAAATGGTGCGCAACCAAGAAGACGCGCATGATTTGACGCAGGAAGCATTCGGAAAAGCATTTCATAAATTGCCGACCTATGCTCCTCACTTTGCCTTTAGTACTTGGCTATTCAAAATAGCTAAGAACAATTGTATTGATCACATTCGAAAGAAGCGTATCAGTACCCTTTCGATTGACGAGCCGATTGAGCCAAGTAGCGACTACGGTTTCGCCAACAACATTAGGACCAATACGCTCAACCCGGAAGAGCAAATCATCAGAGGACAACGCATTGGTTTAATGCGTGACTCCATCGGTCAGCTGACTGATAAGTATCGCCTCATGATCGAACTGCGCTATTATGAAGAGTTGAGCTACGATGAGATTGCCACTGAATTGGGCATTCCTCTCGGAACGGTCAAGGCACAACTGTTTCGTGCCAAGGAAATTCTTTTTCAAATGATGCAGAAACCGCACGCAGCGGCACATTTTGAAACCACTCACCGTCGCGACAAAGGACGTCGCGCTTCGGCTAATTAATTTTCATCCCATAGAGTAGAAAGAAAACAACTTAACGGCAGTACAATTCAATTTGTGCTGCCGTTATTTTTTACTGTTGAATCACCACCTTCCCACTCCAAATGCGCCCCTCTTGATTCAAAATTTTATAAAAATAGATGCCTTTCGGCAAATGTCCCAACTCAATCGCTTCATTAGTCAGGTGGCTACTTTGAGCAAAAACCTGCTGCCCTGCAGCAGAGAAAAGTTGAAAATCAACGGCACCTACTTGCATGGGTAAGTCAATATAAAGTTGCCCTTGTGTAGGGTTGGGATAGACGAAAGCAGTGCTTTCAAAAATGGGTACTTCAGTGCTACTCACAGTAATTTTGGTGCTATCACAAGGGTAGCCTTCGTTGCCTATTGGACCGAGGCTGTAGTTGGGGAAATAGGGCATGGTGTTGAAAGTCCATGTTTTTAATGGCAAACCTCGCTGGACGACATTGCAGTTAATTCCTTTTTCATTGGGATTTTCGATAACGTGCCAGAAACGATGACTTCCGGGAAGACTGATAAAAATTCGGCAGTCTGGAGTGAGTTGTAATCTACTGAAAAAAGTCCTCACAAAATCTTGATAACCATCCCACTCTGCAACTAAGGTCTGGGAAGCAGGAATATCATCTTCCCACATATCAAACTGATGAACTTGATAAGTCGAGGCTACATATAAAAACCTTGAATTGGGAGAAAACTCAACACCACCTCGAAAGGTAGTATCAATTACCATAATCTGTTCATCATTAGAAAATGTTCCAGTAGATCTATCAAAATCTGCAATAAGTAACTGCTGAGTAGAAGTCCAACGAGCAAATTTTTTACCATCGGGTGAAAATTTACATTGTCCTGTACCCATGCCGTCATAATCAATAGGCAGACCTATTTTTTGATCATGAGATTTTCGAACGCCGTTTTTATCTACTAAAATCAGATTATAAATATTGGACTCATCTTC
>CALCJP010000038.1 GCA_937967625.1 uncultured Saprospiraceae bacterium | reverse complement strand
TTTACTTTTCGTTTTTGGAATTTCTTTTTCCACGTTCGTTTCCGCGCAAGCGGAGGAGGAAAAATCTGCATGGCAAACGCTTTCCAAAGTCACTTTCAAAAAACAATATGACGACTTGCTGGGATTCAAGATTGACATCCCTGTCTTTAGCGAAACCGTTCGAGCGATTGATGGTCAGGAAATTACGCTTCGCGGCTACATCGTTCCAACCCAAGGCTATAAGAGTCATAATGAATTTGTCTTCTCTGCTTTTCCTTACAATATGTGTTTTTTCTGTGGTGGCGCCGGGCCTGAAACCGTCATCGAAGTGGAAACTATTGAAGCTATTGAATACACTGCCGAACCAATCACTATCAAAGGCAAACTCGCCCTCAATGACGAAGATCCTAATCGCTTGATGTATGCGATGAGTAAAGCGACCCTCATTAAAGAGTAAATTTTTTCCCTTTCGGGAAATGTGAGTTCCCACAAAAGCTGTCATCCCCGAATCTGTTACGGGGCAAGCTATTTGGAGGGAGATACCGGAAGGCAGAGGGTGGAATTCATTTCCCGAAAAGGGAAAAAGAAAAAATTAAGGCTGGAAGAATGTTAAAATTCAATGTCATATATTGAAAAATCATAATATGGCATTCAAATTGTTTATGGATAAGAGAACATAACATACGAGTACACAAACGCTCACCGCAAACAATAACACTAAAGAACAAGGCTGGACAAAAGTAGCACAAGTTTAATCTGAGCTACCTAACGTAGATTATCCCATATTTTAATTCCAGAACATATGTATCCCAAAAGTATTCTAACTGCTTTGGCGGTAGCGATCACGCTATTTTGCCAGGCAAACACCGACATGACGTCACGTCAGATTTACATTGAACAATACAAAGATTTAGCAGTAAAGCAGATGCTCCTTAGTGACATTCCTGCCTCCATCATTTTGGCGCAAGCCATCGTAGAATCCAGTAATGGAGAGAGTGATTTGGCACGTGGTTCTAACAATCATTTCGGAATCAAATGCAAGAGGTATTGGACAGGGGAAAAATTTTACCTCGAAGATGATGATGTTGACGCCCAAGGAGATTTGATTAATTCTTGCTTTAGATCTTATGCCTCTGTCGAGGAATCCTTTATGGATCACAGCGTCTTTTTGCAAAACACAGCTTGGTATCAAGAATTGTTTACTTATGGCAATGACTATAAAAAATGGGCGCATGGCTTAAAGCGAATTGGCTATGCCTCTGCTCCTGATTATGCAGAAAAATTGATTCATGTCATTGAGAGCAATCAACTATATGAATTGGATTATCAATCCAAGCCAGTTAGTCTAACAACAGATTCAGCAGAGGTTGAAGACATCAATGAGTCTTTGAAAGTGGAAGTCCCTCAGGTGTTTTCGCCAGTGAAAAAGGAAACACTTCCAGTGAGTAAAGTAAAAATCCATAAGCCTATTGAAACTGTAAAAATTACATCTAATAATTTCTATATCAGCCAACCGGTAACGAGAGAAGAAGTGGGGTCGCCGCCGCTTCAGCAATATCAAAGTTCATTTAAAATGCTTCTGCAAAGCCCAATCAGAAGCAGGTTTTCGATAAGATAAGGGTAAATTTACTATGAGTTAATGAGTGGGAGGCGACCTTTTGGGTCGCCTTTTTTTGATGCACATATTTGTTAAATATCAAATATGTATTATCTTTGCAGTCAACAACTCATGTTTTGAATTGTATCAACACATGAATTTTTTCTTCCCTGGAATCGATTTAGCAAAAGTTCTTTTTAAGAACGTGTTTAAATCAAAGAGAATCAAATCCCCTTTTTAATCTGCATAGCAGATTTCTCCACCAAACAGGCGTTTGCCTGTTGTTTATGTTTTTTATCAGAACTACAGAGAGAGTTTAAATTCACCCGATTCGGTCGAGTGATCAAAACGTTGGTTTTTTACCAGCAATCTTTTGCAAAAAAATAGCACTTCAAAACTGCTATGCTTTGTGAATACCCAATTGTCTCGATTGTAGGAGTTACTAAATGTTACTATGGGGAAATCGCACACATACAAATTATTATTCATTAACCATGTAACTTTTCTTCTCATGAAACAGGAAAGAACAACACTTACACACGACTCATCTGTAATGAAATTTCCAAAGGAAACTATTGTAACTACAGTTGTGCTCGTAGCCATTCAGTTAATCGTATTAGGAATGGTGATTTTTAGTTAATCAAATTTCCACTTTACAAATTATTAAATTCCCAAAGAAAAAAGCCCTTCGAGCAATTGCTCGAAGGGCTTAGTTTTTTTAGAACAGAACTATGTTTATCTAATTTTTTACGCTTCTGCTCCTTCCTCTACTTCAGTCTGCACTTCTTCTTCTGGAGCTGCTTCTCTTTTCGCAAGATAGATGTCTTTGACTTTCGTTTCGACTTCCAGTGCTAATTCAGGATTGTCTTTGAAAAACTGTTTGGCAGCTTCTCTTCCTTGAGCGATTTTGGCGCCGTCGTAGCTGTACCATGAGCCACTCTTTTCGATGATGTCTGCGTCAACACCTAAGTCAACAATCTCACCTACTTTAGAGATACCCTCGCCGAAGACGATATCAAATTCAGCAATACGGAACGGAGGTGCCAATTTGTTTTTCACCACTTTCACTTTTACGTGATTGGCAACTACGGCTCCATCTCTATTCTTAATCGCCGCACCTGATTTACGAATATCCAATCTGATAGAAGCATAAAATTTCAATGCATTACCACCAGTCGTTGTTTCAGGGTTACCGAACATGACACCAATCTTCTCACGAAGCTGGTTGATGAAGATACAGCAACAGCCCGTGCGACCAATAGCTCCAGTCAACTTACGCATTGCTTGAGACATCAGACGTGCTTGAAGACCCATTTTAGAATCTCCCATCTCGCCTTCGATTTCGCTTCTTGGTACCAATGCTGCTACCGAGTCAACTACGATAATATCAATCGCACCTGAGCGAATCAAGTTTTCAGTAATTTCTAATGCTTGCTCGCCGTTGTCAGGTTGAGAGATTAGAAGCTCTTCAACATTAACACCAAGGCTTTCTGCATAGAAACGGTCGAATGCATGCTCTGCATCCACTATCGCAGCAATACCGCCTTTTTTCTGACATTCTGCAATGGCGTGAATTGCCAAGGTCGTTTTTCCTGATGATTCAGGTCCATATATCTCAACGATTCTTCCTTTCGGAAAACCACTGATTCCTAATGCGATATCCAAACCAAGTGAACCGGATGGGATAGCGTCAATGTCCACTACTTGCTTATCGCCAAGACGCATGACGGTTCCTTTGCCGTATGCTTTGTCTAATTTGTCAATAGCTAACTGTAGCGATTTGAGTTTTTCTTCTTTTTTATCTTTCGCCATGAAATTTTGTATTTTAACTATAAAAGAAAATGTTTTGTGTGACGCAAATATAAAACTTTTTGTTTAAAATGAAAACTTTGAAACAAAAAAATTGAAACAATATTTGTTTTTAAACAAAAAGTGCTTCTAAAGATAAATAAAGGGAATGGTTTGGGGGCTACTTTAATTGAATATTTATCAACAACTAAATGTTTCTGTTTGAAACGATATTTGCCGAAAGGCAGAATAGACCCTAATTCGAGCATCGTCTCCTGAAAGGGACGATGCGTTACTTGGTGTCGCATCGTCCTCTATCGAGAGACGTTGCTCAACATTTGCCGAAAGGCGGGAGAAAGGTTTTAATGAAGGCGCATAGCGACTTAAACGTTGGTAGGGTTTACCACCAACAAAAAAACCAGCGCGTAGTGATGGCAACGTTGAATTTAACTTTAGTGTCGCTACGCGCCACCATGATAGATTTCATTATTATTTGCTACCAACATTGATGTCGCTACGCGCCAAAATATTTGCCGAAAGGCAGAATAGACCCTAATTCGAGCATCGTCTCCTGAAAAGGACGATGCGTTACTTTGTGTCGCATCGTCCTCTATCGAGAGACGTTGCTCAACATTTGCCGAAAGGCAGATAAATAAATGCTCCATTAAGAGCATCATCTTTGTAGCAATTAGTATTCAGAAAAAACAAACCGCTCCATAGGTGCGGTATCTCAAACAACTTTTATGGATACCGCACCTACGGAGCTGAAGATATTTCGATGATCGGTTTTGCTACAAAGATGGCGTTCCTAATGGAACGCGTTCAATCCACAATCATCTCCGCCTTATCCAACTCCTGCTGCTTGATATTTTTAGGCAACTCCCGAAATTCATATTGCTGCGTGCGCAACTGCGGCGTGAAACCCACCTCCCGAATTGCTTCCTGAATGCCATTGGCAGTGAAGCGGAAACGAGCGCCAGCGGCTGAGACGACATTCTCCTCAATCATGATGGAGCCGAAATCGTTGGCGCCTGCTTGGAGGCAAACCTGCGCGATTTTCTTACCGACGGTCAGCCATGATGCTTGAATGTTGACCACATTGGGCAGCATGATTCGGCTCATGGCAATCATGCGAACATATTCGTCGCCAGTGACGGTGTTGCGGGCGCGTTTGAGTTTTTTGAGAATCGTATCCTCGTCCATGAAGGGCCAGGGGATGAATGCTAAAAAGCCTTTCGCGTGGTCTGGTTTTTCAGATTGCACTTGACGAATGTCGGCGAAATGCTCCATGCGTTCGAGATTCGTTTCGATGTGTCCGAACATCATGGTGGCAGAAGTCGTGATGTCTAATTGGTGCGCGGCGCGCATGACGTCGAGCCATTCTTTGCCGCCACATTTTCCTTTTGAAATCAAGCGGCGGACTCTATCGCTCAAAATCTCCGCCCCTGCTCCGGGCAGCGAATCCAAACCTGCTTCTTTGAGCGCCGACAAAATTTCGGTGTGCGAGCTTTTCTCCAACTTGGCGATGTGGGCAATCTCCGGCGGACCGAGGGCATGAAGTTTTAGGGTTGGGTAAATTTCTTTCAACTCCTTGAAGGTCTTCACATAAAAATCCAAGCCCAAATCTGGATGATGACCTCCCTGCAAGAGTAATTGGTCGCCGCCATACTCAAAGAGTTCGTCTATTTTCTTTTTGTATTCTTCAATCGTCGTGGTGTAGGCTTCGCCATGACCGGGGCGGCGATAGAAATTGCAAAACTTACAATTGGCGATACAGACATTAGTAGTATTCGAATTACGGTCGATGATCCACGTTACCGTTTTGCCCGGCACGTGATGTTGGCGCATTTGGTTGCCGACATACATCAGGTCGGCAGTGCTACCATTTTCGAAAAGGAAAACGCCTTCTTCGGGCGTGAGCCATTCGTAATTTAATGCTTTTTGCAGTAGGGTTTGTACCTCCATGACTTTGATTTTTTCTCCCTTTCGGGAAATGATGTCATTTCCCGAAAGGGGAAGTTTTTAGTGTAACAAAGGTATGAAAGAGATGTTGGGGGAAAGAGTGGGTTTTGGGGAAATTATATTTGCTGGAGCGAGGCTTTACTATCTTTATAAATTTATTTTTATTTTTTCAGTCCAATTTCCAAACATACTAAAGAAATCTCCCATAGGTCTTCATAAGGTATAATCTCAACTTCATCTATTTGTTCTAACAGATTTAAGGATTGAGAGCTTAGTTGTTGCTTCCATCTTTCTGCTTTTGCTATTGCCCCTTTTTTGTCAAAACCAGCCTTGACTATTGCTCCAGTCATTCTTATGAAGCAATTCGTTCTAAAACTACTTTCTCTATTTTTCAGGTGTCGTTGAGCATATTTTTGAATGGCTTCAAACTTATATTGTGCTTCATCAAATCGCCCATCAAGTACTAAAAAGAAAAATTGAAGTAAAATAATAGGCACATTCATTCCTTTCTTGTCTTTGGAATATATTGGCACCTCGTTTAAGAACTTGCTTAATCTGAATTTTTTAATCTTATTCTTCTTTTCATCTATATTAATCTGACCTGAGGCAATTAACAAATGAATATATGCATCATATAACAACCAAATCTCTTTATCTACCGATAATATAGCATCTCTTCTTGGATGGCTTTTGACTTCATTGTTTAATTCAAAAGCTAACTTATATTTTCTACTATGGAGGAAAGACATCATTTTCATTTCCTTCAGTTTAAACCAATTTCCACTTCCTGTTTGGGTTAGTGAGAGACAATGCTCTATCGACTCTTCAGCATTGTCAAAAGATTTAACCATTATTTCAGCCATTGACTTTTGGAGATAAAAAGTTCTTTTGGGTTTTTCATAACCAATTGAATCAAAATAGGCGATTGCTTCACTACATGTTGCAATAGTGTTCTGCCACCCTTTAATTACCAAGGAATTAGTTACTTTCAGACGAAAAAGGATGGTCATGAAATTTCTACTTCTAAACTTATCAGGTATTTCCTCAAATTCTTTTATATGTGTTTTGACATCTAATGCCGAATTGATTTTCTCTGCCTTGGCATTGACCATAGGCATAGTTATCTTCATCAAAACACCTTGAATCAACATTTCATTCTTTCGCCTCTCATGATAAGTCAAGGCTAATTCTCTATGTTTTTCAAATGCAATCGGATCAGGATCATACCTTGAGTAATATAATTGTAAGATTTGAGCAGTACCTGCCACTATCTCACAAAAATCATTTTTTATAGCTTTAGAGATCAGCGCTTTGCCCATTTCAAAAGAAGAGGTTAGCGCTCCTCTTGAATAAAGCATCCGCATAGAAGCATAATCTTTTATGCAATCGTAAAAGGTGGTATTAAATACGGGTGTATCTGAATCGGCTACATTGATAAAAAATAAGGTATTGATTAACCTAGAAATCAATTCATTCCTTAGCCTTCTATATTTTCTGTCTTTGGAGGCTAATTTAAAATAAGCGGCTGCTTCATCATCATTTTTGACTTTTCCTTCGATAATGGCATTGTAGAGTTTCCAGTAATTGGAAGGCGTACCTTCTTTCGACTTAGGGTTGATGACTATTTCAATCTGTCGAATCTTATACTTGGTTACGATTCCAACCAGTTCGATTAGCTGTAAAAATTCTCTGCTTTTCTCCATGCTTTAGACTTTTTCAAGGCTGATAATATTCCAAATATACAAAAAATGTCTCAGTGTAAAATATCCATATATTATTGATAATCAACAATATATGGATTTATATTTTAATAAATCATATAAAAAATAGCCATTTTAATTTGACCAATTAGCGTAAAGATGTCCTTTTTTAAAGCTATGGATCAAGATACTTTTGTAAAAGAAAATTTAAAACAATTTACTAAAACAAAAACTTAACGCTATGATTTCTTTGATTATCGCGTTGCTGATATCGCTCGGAACTCTGGGCTCAGCAGCAGATTGGGACAATTTAACCCAACAAGAACAACAAGACCTTACAGAGACTATAATTGATGATATTGAATTTGAATAAGGTCTTCTTGAAAAAAAGATGAAAAGACGGACTCAATTTTAAAGCTATGAAAACTAAATCTTTTAATCGCGAGTCCGTCTTTTTTTCATCTTTTGAACTAAGTTATGAAAACTATTACAACAAAGCTAAAACAATTATAAAATGTCAGATAAATCAGAAGCTATGAAAACTGAAGATTTTAAACTAAGACAACTATTCGGGAACTCCAAATTGGACATCATTTATGCTGATGTTCAATTTGGGAATCCGAAATGCAATTGTAGAAATTTTGGAATTTGCACCGTAACAGAGGTAATTGATTTTACTCCAACTCCCTTAGTAGATGAAAAGGCAATAGCTTCAATCACTTTCATGATAAACGGTAAGTTCAAGTTTCAATTTCTAAAAAAAGCTATGACCCAAAACACTTCCAAAAAACACTTTGCAAAAGATAGTTTTATAATCGAAACCACTTATTCTTTCTTGATTTTAAATAAAAAAATTGAGATCAAAAAAGGGATATATTCGATTGCTGAGACAGAGAACTTTATCAATCTATTATTTTGATACGAAAAATACCAAACTATGAAAAAGTTAAACACCATCATAGAGAAAACAGTACATAGGCTAATGTCTGTATTTTTATATTTTCACTTTCGTGAAATACCTAAATTCCACAAAAACTTGTCCCGAATCTACTTCGGGAGTGGCTCCAAAAACTATTTAAACCAAAGACGCACCCTTCCCAAAACCGATTTTTTTAACCCTATTTTTGCATGTATATTATTCCCAACCGGTTTTGTTTAGCTCCAATCTGGGAGCGAAAACTAAATCTGAAACCTAATTTTGAATAACAAAAATACTTCTTATGAAAAATATATTCTTTCTTTTTATGGTCGCTATATTAACTGTAGCCGCTTCATGTAATAAAGAAAATCCGGAGCCAGAAAATCAATGCCCTCAAGCACCTGACTGCGAAGGCATAGAACCAAAACAATGTAAGTGGGAAATCTTTACCTGCAAAATCAATGGCGAAGATTGGTGCGCTAATTGTGAAGACGAGCCACTCTTTGGATGCAGTCCTGTTGATTGTCAGTTTTATCCTGATACCAAATTTTTTTCAATCGTTGCCTCAAATGAAAACCCTAAATCTGCAATAAATTTTTCTTCTAAACCTATTCAGCTAGGAGACAGAAACTTATTGAAATATAGAATGGTCTATGGATGTTCAGGATGTAACCTTGGTGATTCCTGTGGAGAAATAAAATTAGATACCACTCAACTTCATCGTTTGAATATCATTCAAATAGATACAATAAATAAACTAATTGAAGCTGAATTTAATTTTAGCGCCTATGACTCTATCTGTAATAACCTAATTAGTATTACAGATGGCTATCTAAAAGTATCCTATCGACCATAACGGTTTATTTCCAGAAAGGTATATCTAAATTAAAATCAATAAAAGCTTTAATAATAAAAAACCTTGATGTTCATCAAGGGATCAACCTATTTTTTTTAAACTAAAAACAACTAATTATGAAAAAGATGAACTTCTTCATACTGGCAGTGCTATGCCTGTATGCATCCTCATTAACTGCACAATTAAGCAGTTTTGAATTATCGGTAGCTGATGCTACTTCCCAACTTTCAACCACCGAAATCACCACTGGTATTTTCTATGAAAAAATGCCTGCTTATGTGCCGTATAAAAACAATACAGGTAAATATTTGGCAGATAGTCTCATAACGGATGCTTCGGAATTTCAAACTATTTATTCCGGATTACATTATTCTCACGTTGGTGTCTCCTCTATGTTGCACCCTGATTCTCTTTGGGCTGATTTTGAATCTAAGGCAGCCATCCCTGCTGTATATTTATCAGGTATTTACTACCGATACAACCGCTTTAAGCCAGACGCTCTTGCCAATAACTTAGTTACTTGGGATGGCACCCACTTTCAAGATGTGGCAGGTCGTACAGAAAGCCCCTATAGGGAAGATTCGGTATTTGTTTTCTCTGCTTTGCGAGAAGAATTTAATGGAGATTCAGTCCCATTTCACCTAAAATCTACGGATATATTCTCGAACATTACCACCATGCAAAATTTGCAAATAGATTTTGGTGATGGAAATGGATTTATTCCATTACAAACGGACTCTACCTATTGGGTCTATTATGAAACTGATAGTTTAAAAACCATACAAGTAAAATACATTGACGGCAATGGAGATATTTTGATCTCGGAAACTACATTGTTCATAAAGCCCTCATTAGTCCAAAGGTACTCGAATGCTCCAGATGATAGTTTTATTATTGGAAGTTCAACAACAAGACCAATATTTGGACTCGATCCAAATTGTACTTCGCCTAATCCATTTGATTGTATAATTCAAATAGGTGAGGAAACCATTCCAACTTCAGGGGTTGAAGTAAGCTATTGGTTAAATAATGAGCGATGCGAAGGCAGCCCCTGCATTCGAAAGCCCCTAATTATTGTCGAAGGATATGATGAGGGAGGCAATATTGACGATACAGAGGTCATCAACATAGATGGTGATGGACTTTTACAAATAGATTATGATTTACCTGGAGGAGATTTAGATGACTTAATAGAAGATGAAGGCTATGATATTTTTTATATTAATTATGCTGTAGGAGGCGATCCGATAGAATCTAATGCAGCATGGGTAGTTCAAGCAATAGATGAAATAAATCGCTTAAAACATGAGTGCGGCAGCAATGAGAAAAATATAGTAGTGGGAGCAAGTATGGGTGGTTTAGTTGGGAAGTGGGCATTAAGTGACATGGAAAATAATGGTCCGGATCATGAAACAGAACTCTATATTAGCTTTGATAGTCCGCTCAAAGGGGCTAATATTCCTATTGGAGTTCAGTTAATGATTCAAGATTTAAATGATTTAGAGGTGTTTGGTAAAAAGTTAGGTGATCGAGAGCCTGCAATCAGGAGAGGTCTTAGGGTATTAACCGCCCCAGCTGCACAACAAATGTTGATATATTCATCGACTTTGTACCCCGAAAACCTAAATACCTTCGACGCAAATGGGCTTAAATCAACTCATGACGCTTTTCAATCAATATTTGACACAAAAACAATAGAAGTGCCACACTTAGTAATAGCTAATGGTAGTTGGGTGGGAGATGATCAAGGAATTGGAGATAACACAGTTATGTTAGATCAATTTCTTGGAGACAATTATGTTGTCGCTTCTGCTTTAATTAGGGTTGTTGTTAGAACAACAAGCGATAACTCTTCATCAAGACAAGTCTATCATAGAACATTAGAAGAAACGGTATTCAACGTACCTGTCAGATCGCCAACTTCTAAATCATTGACAAATATGCAAAATTTTGATAATGCACCTGGAGGAACAAGAGGTACAGAAGATTTTGGAGATGATTTAGATTTTGATATAGAAACTTATTGTTTTATTCCAACAGTTAGTGCCTTAGGAATGGACTTGTCTAATTTGAATCCTCCAAACCTGAATGATGTCGCTGCAACTTTGGCTACAGGAGGTGTAGGAGTGCGAAGTTACATTGGAGCTGAAGTCGCTAATAATAGCCCTCATTCTTCTACCAATCAAGATCATGTTTCATTAGATGCTAACTCTGCCCCTTTTTTACTCTCATTGATTAACGAAGGTCAGGGCTTGAAAAATGTGCTTGAAGACAGGACATACAACTTTGGACAAAATTTTTCTCTTGCACATGGTGTAAACCTTGATTTATTTAAAACGCCCTCAATAATTGATCATAATTTAGACGTGGTATCGAATGGAAGATTATGGGTAAATAGAGGGGATAGAATTGGATATACGGATATTACCACTAATGTGACAAACGAAACACCTAAAGATTATCCACTTTATATTCAACCAGATATTTGTAATGCTTCACCAGTGACCTTAAATATTTTATCGGGTGGTAAATTCATCATAGGTGACAGATCTATTTCAAATACCGGACAAGTTCATGTCATGCCTACCTCTACAATTAAGGTAGGTGATGCTGGAGAGGTCATTTTAGAACAAGAGTATGATAATTTCATCTCTCTTGAAGGAGGTGTTGACGAAGACGGAGTAGTCGCCAATGCTACTATGCTAATTGAAGAAGGCGGTTTAGTAAGAGCAGAATGGGGCAGTAGGATTGTAGTGGAAGATAAAGGGATACTTCATATCAAAACAGGAGGTACGCTTAGCGTTAGTCAATATTCTGACCTTGAAGTAAAAGAAGGTGGAACGCTTATTATTGAAGCAGGTGCTAATATTGATTTGAAGGATATTGAATCTAATATCCATATTCAAGCAGGAGGTTCTTTAATTCTTAATGGTATTTTCAACTTCTCAGGTTCAGGCTTTTTCCAGTTTGATGCCGACCATATCCTAACTATGAATGATGTCTTCAAATTAGAAGGCGCAGGCAAAGGCAACAGAATGGTTCAATTGAATGATGGCTGTGTGTTGGATATTACTTCTTTTGGTTTGGATTGGAGTTTAGGTAAAGTTGTGTATCAAGCTAACAGCAAAATCAGGCTTAACGCCAATACAGAAGGGTTCTTTTGGGGAGTAGAATTCCCTGGTGGAGAAGGTGCAATTGCTGTTCAGGCTTTAGGTGCTAATGCTGTTTATTGCAACGACTGTGATTTTACAGATTGGAGCCTAGCCCTTGAGGCAAGTGACCTAAATGGCGCTGCTCCTCTTCCAACCAGTCCAAATGGCAGCAACCGCTATTTTACAGTTAAAAATAGTTTATTTGACGGATGTTGGTCTGGAATTGAAATGTCCAATTTTAAAAAATTTGATATTAGCGATACTGAGTTTCTTGGAGCTAATGGCGTAGTTGCTGTTTATGCCGAAACTATCAATAATGGCTACTTTACTGATGTAGATGCCAGTAATTATGTCGGCGGAATTCCTGCCATCAACCTTTACGATGTAGATAATACTCGTGTTAAGAGTAGCAATTTCAGAGATAATGGTACTGCTTTCTATTTAGGAACTACAGGAGGCAGTGGTTGTAACATTGATTTTGATTGCTCAATACTTGAAACCAATGGAATAGGTGTTGAAATGGAATCTATGCCAGCAAGAGGTTTGCTATCCATGAGATACTCTTCGCTCATTTGCAATGGTATAGGTGTAAAAGGATTTGACATTGAAATAAACGTAAATCATGGTAAAAATAGATTTGAGTATTGTGGTGGTGGGTATTTAGAAGGAGGAGGAGTTAGCGATCCCATATTTGAGATTTGCTGGCAAACTAAACCGAGACCAACAGTTCTTTATATGAGCCAAAACCTTTGGGTTGATCATAACGGGAATAATCCTAGCCCCTCTGGTCCAAGACCTTATATGTTTAGGTTTTCAGAAAACGCTGATTGCGAATCTGTTGACCACTGGACTGTTTCTATGATGGTTCAAGGGCTTGCTCCACTTATGTCGCAACCTGCTTGCCCTGTTATTGGGCTTGAACCTGTATTCCCTGAAATTGAGGACGAAGAAGAAGAGTGTTCAGGTGATGAAGGTAGCGTGGGATTTGAGTTATCTGATAATTTACTAAACGCAGAGATAGCATTTGCTTCTGAATCATCAGAACTATCTGACAATAGAGGTGAGTCACATGATCTACATTTCGAGATTGCGGATATTCCAAGTGATGTGTCAGAAGTTTTTCCAGAACTTTGCAAAACCTTTATCAAGATTGCTCAGGCAAGAATTGGTTACGAAGGCAATACTTCTGGAAAATTGTTTTCAAACACCCCTTCTGTGAAGGACGTTACTTATACTAAAGATGATTTGGGCTATCCTAATCCTGTTTCAGATATTTATACTATTCCATTAGCCGAAGGGCTACATCAAATTCAATTATTTGATTTGTACGGAAAGTTGCTTTTTGAAACAAAAGCAGAGGAAAAAGGTGAAATTGATATGAGTACATTACAAGAGGGAGTATATCTTATCCGAGTCGAAAATACTCGGACTGGAGATATGAAAAGTGGTAAAGTTTTAAAACAATAAACTTAATCGCCTCTCGATTTAAATCCAACCGCCGGAATGACGAAACTTGTTGTTCCGGCGGTTTTTTCTTTCACTCCCCCTCCTTCCCCCAATACATCTCAATAAAAAAATAAAACGCCACCGAAAAGAGCATCTCGACACCAACAAAATACAACAGCCATTTGGGGAAACCCAAAAAAGGAGAAATCTCGGTGCTGCCTTGAAAGATGATTAAAAAACCTGCTGTTTGGATGAGCAGAAAAACGAAGAGCCAAAAAGAAAGGGAGGAAGTCATGCGGGTTGCGAGTTTTTTCGAGTTGTGAGTTGCGCGACGCGAAGGAACTCGCATACGCGCAACCCGCAACTCGATCTACGCTTTCGGACCAGCAGCTTTGATTTCTTTAGTTGCTTGGTCAGCGTACTTTTTAAAATTATCGTTGAACAATTTTGCTAATTTCTTAGCGACTTTGTCGTAATCTTCTTCGTTGCGCCAAGTGTCGCGTGGATTCAAAATTGCGTTGGGCACATCAGGACAAGTGGTGGGCATTTGCAATTTGAAGACCGGGTGTTCGCGATATTCGACGTTGTTGAGTTCGCCGGTGAGGGCGGCTTTGATCATTGCTCTCGTGAATGGCAAATCAATACGACGACCTTCGCCGTAGCCGCCGCCTGACCAACCTGTGTTGATCAACCAAACGTTGATTTTTCCATCTCCTTGACGACTTCCTTTTTTGACTTTATCGCCTAATAATTCCGCGTAAGCGGTAGGATGAAGCGGTAATAAAGGCGCGCCAAAGCAAGCAGAGAAAGTCGCTTGTGGTTCGTTGATTCCTTCTTCTGTTCCGGCAATTTTTGCGGTGTAGCCACTGATGAAGTGATACATCGCTTGCTCCGGAGTCAGTTTCGAAATTGGAGGAAGGATTCCAAAGGCATCGCAAGTCAGGAAGAAAATGTTGCGAGGCAAATCACCGCGAGAGTTGTACATGATATTATCAATATGATAAATCGGATAACTCACCCGCGTGTTTGGCGTAATCGAAACATCTTCGTAGTTGACCGTGCAGCCATCTTCCATAAAACCAACATTTTCGAGCATTGCGCCGAACTTGATAGCTTTATAAATCTGTGGCTCCTTGCGCGGAGAAAGGTCGATGGTTTTTGCATAGCAGCCACCTTCAAAATTGAAGACTGATTCTTTTGACCAACCATGTTCGTCATCACCGATGAGGCGACGCTCTGGGTCATTGGAAAGGGTTGTTTTACCAGTGCCCGAAAGACCGAAAAACAACGCAGTATCTCCCTGTGCTCCCACATTTGCAGAACAGTGCATAGGTAGCACGTTATTTTGCGTAGGCAATAAATAATTCAACACAGAGAAGATGCCTTTTTTGATTTCGCCAGTGTAAGCAGTACCACCAATGATGATGGTCTTTTTGGTGAAATTGATAATTGCAAAGTTCTCTTGACGTGTGCCATGCACTTTCGCATCCGCCAACACGCTTGGGAAAGAAAATACTTTCCAGTCAGGAACAAAATTTTCCAAATCTTTCGCCGAAGGGCGCAAAAACATGTTGTAGGCAAATAAGCTTTGCCAAGGATACTCGGTGTAAACCCGCACATTCAATTTGTAGTTTGGGTTGGCACATGCATGAGCATCGCGCACGTAGATTTCATCAAGTGACTCAGCGTACTTGATGATTTTACTGTATAGTTTTGAAAAGGTGTCTGTGCTAATAGGAAGGTTGATGTCGCCCCAGTCAACGGAGTTTTCAGTGAGCGCATCTTTGACAATGTATCTGTCTTTAGGTGAACGTCCGGTAAATTTTCCGGTTTTGATAACTAAGGCGCCTGTGCTACTTAGTTGCCCCTGCCCATTGATAATAGTTTTTTCAACTAAGGCGGCAGGTACCAAATTCCTTAGTTGCTTTTTTTGATTAAGGACTTCCATTTGTCTGTTTTATTAAATTTTGGTTAGGCAGGCAAAGTTCAGAGATTTATTTATACCGTCCTAATTACAGCTTGATTAAGTTATCTTAGTGCTTGCGCTCACCTATAAATTTAGAATAATTGAGTATCGGACAGATTAGAAAAGTTTTACATTTCTCAATCTATAAGACTTCTCTTTTTACCCTTTCGGGGAATGTCAGGTTTTTGTGGTGACTCCTCGCCTTTATTTCTTAACCGCTTCTCGCAGCCATGAAATCAAAGTAGCGCGATCATTATCAGAGAGTTTTGCGGGTTTGTGCATGAAGGCATAACTTTTCATAGGCATGCGTTTGTTGCCAATGACTTCGATGGCTTCTTCAAGTTTATGTGTTTTTTCGGTTTCTGAATAATCAGTCCACTCAGAGAAATTGACATTCATGCGCCCTCCTCTATAATGACTCCTCACAAACCAACCTACGGGCTGAATGCTTGTGTACCAAGGATATTGGGTCTGATGTGAGTGACAATCATAACAAGCTCCAGAAAGCAGCACGGCTATCTCAGTTGGTGGATTTTCGGTTTTGAGGAAATCCTTATCTGCTTGGACAGGCGGGTTGGTTTTATCAATTTGAAAAAATTGAATTAAAACTAACAAACCGAGCACTATGTATAATATTCGTTTCTTTGACATCTTTTTGAATCTTTTTCTTTGACAACCAAAATCTTGATCTTCTGTTCGAATGAATCCGTAGGTTTACTAAACTTCATTTAAACAAGAACCGAATTCAATTAGTGCAATACGGAGAGTTCAACACGAAAGTTTAGTAAACCTAATCAGCAGCAAAATTAGAAAAAATCTATTGAGCCAATTCAGTTCAAAATATGACTATATCTTAGCCGGAGGAGGGCTTTCGGGGCAAATGATGGCTTTGGAGTTGCAGCGAATCGCTTCTACTGATGCGCGCATCTTAATCATCGACCGAGACACCAAAGCGCAAAACGACCGAACATGGAGTTATTGGTCAACCGACCGAACGCTTTCCGATCAGCTTGCGCGAAAAATATGGTCAAATATCTATGTCCGAAAAGGCGATTTTGAAAAGACAATGTCGATCGCGCCTTATCATTATGCGACGATTAGGGGGATTGATTTCTATAATTTTTCGAAAGAAAAAATAAAAGCTGATGCACGGTTTGAGTGGATTCAGGAGGAGATTCAATCTGTGAATGCCGAGCAAGGCGTTGTCAAAACTTCTGCGAAAAGCTACGCAGGGGAGTTGATTTTCAAAAGCTATTTTGACCCAAAGGAGATTTCTATTCCTTCCGAAAATATCATGGTTTATCAGCAATTCAAAGGTTGGTTTGTCAAAACAGAGGAGCCGATTTTTGATGATAAAACGGTAACTTTCATGGACTTCACGACTTTAGAAAAAACGCATGAGACGCGTTTTTTTTATGTCCTTCCTTTTTCCAAAACGGAGGCGTTGGTTGAATATACCGCTTTCGCGGAAACGCTCTTGGAGGAAGCGGTTTTCGATCAGCACTTGGAGTGGTATTTTAAGGAGAAGTTGCCTGCGACTCAATTCGAAATTGAAGAAACGGAGTTTGATTTTATACCGATGACTGACTTTCCATTTCCCGACAACTTGTCCCGAACTGGCTTCGGGAGGGTAAATAAAAAAGTGGTGAATATCGGCACCACAGCAGCTTTTGTAAAAGCCTCGACGGGTTATTGCTTCACGCGCACTCAAGAAAAAATCAGACAAATCGGAAAGACATTAGAGCAGCGTGGCAAAGTGGCAGAAAGTGATTTTGCTTCGCCGATTCATTATCGGATTTTTGATAGCGCCATGTTGGACGCAACAGGTCGCGGCGGCGTGAGAGGTGATGATTTTTTCACTTCTCTTTTTAAGAAGATGCCGATCGATTTTTTGTTTCGCTTTTTAGATGAAAAGGCTTCGCTTTATGAAATCATCCGCACCATGCTTTCAGTACCCAATAAAGGAAAATTGATCAACTCGACTTTTCGTAAATTACTGAAAATGAGTAAATTGTGATCAAAATATACTCATGGAGGAAAACGAAAAAATAAAACAACCAAAGTGGCTGCGCCGATTAGAAAAGGAGAGTTGGCAGGCGGAGTTGATTATTTCGGGGTTAGCACTATTTGGTACTTTTCAGTTGCCTACAATAGCGAATTGGCTCATCAATTTACTTATAAGAAACTTACCTAAAGATCAGTATTTATTAGGTTATGTAATATCATACGGCGCTTTGGCTGGAGCCAGTTTCCTTACAACGTTTTTTTTAATTCATCTTGTTTTAAGAGCCTACTGGATTGGATTGATTGGTTTAAATTCTGTTTTCCCGAAAGGATATGATCTAAACTCAGGATATTTTTCACCAATTTATACCGCAAAACTCATAAGGCTATTGCCAAAAGTTTCTGACTCTATCAAGAAGGTAGATGAAATATGTAGCACACTTTTTTCTGCAGCATTCGTCTTTCTGATGATGTTTTCTGTATTCTCTTTTGCTGCTGCTATATATTTAGTCGCCTATAATTTCCTATTAAGCTATATTTCTGCCAAGGTATTAATTTACTTTGTTTATGCGCTCGTAGGTTATTACGTGCTTTATTCAACTATAGGGATGCTTTCGACCATCAAATCATTGAAAAACAACGAATGGTTTCAAGATTTGTATTTCAAGCTGTCTATAGGTTATAATGCTCTAACCTTCAATATATTTTTCAAACCGATTAATATGTTGATTACGACTTTCTACTCAAATTATAAAAAAGGAAAATCACACTGGATTCTACCAGTTGCATTTTTTGTAATTGGAATGGCTCTCACAATGCAAAATATGCTTTCATCTAATGTCCCTTTCATGTTAGGGAAGTATCTTTTTGCGGAAGATATTCCTCTTCTGCAAAAAAATAAAATTTATACATTCAACTATGAAAATCAACTAAAAAAAGAAGTAGAAATCATCTACCCAACTATATCTTCACCTCAAATTGAAGGTGCGTTTTTAAAAGTATTCATACCAGTTTTCAATAATGAAGAAGTGATCCAGGAAGGTATCTGTGAACCCTATCAAGAGGATAGTACTAAATCAGAGGACTTAAACCGCTATTTGAAAAAAGAACAAATACTTTTTTGCTATCAAAAGTACCATCAAGTATTTGTCAATGACAGCTTATATCAAATTAATGAATTCATGAAACATGAACACCCAAACAACGAAGAATTTGGAATCATCGGCTACTTGCCTACCAACCATTTCAAATTCGGAAAAAACAACCTGAGAATCGTCAAACTAAAAAACAAGGAAGGGGAGGTTTACGACGAGTTCAATATCCCATTCTGGTTTTCAAAATAAAAAACCCGACAGCCAAGCCATCGGGTTCTTTTTCTATTCTTTCCGAAGCAAGTTCGGAACAAGCCCTTACGGAAAATGCTATTTAGATCGCAACTCAATTACTGGACAAATCACCTCCTCAAGAGAGATTCCTCCATGCTGAAAAGTATCTAAGTAGTAATTTTTATAATGATTGTAGTTGTTCGGATAGAGGAAGAATTTTTCCTCTTTCGCGAAGATGAAAGACGAACTTACATTGACTCGCGGCAAACCTGCTTTTTCTGGGTCTCTGATTTCTAAAACGTCTTTTCTTTCATATTTTAGATTACGCCCCATCTTGTATCGCAGATTGGTCGTCGTCTCTCTATCTCCTACCACGCGCGAAGGCGTTCCTACTCTAATCGTTCCGTGATCAGTGGTGATAATCAATTTTACATCTCGCTCCGCTATTCGTTGTAAAGCAACAAACAAGGGCGAGTTTTTAAACCATGACAATGTCAATGAACGATACGCTTTTTCATCACCAGCCAGTTCTTTCAGAACTTCCATTTCCGTTCTCGCATGAGAAAGAAAATCAATGAAGTTATAAACGATAACGGTCAAGTCATTATTTAAAAAGTTCAACGCCTTGTCTTGCACCTCCTTTGCTTTCGCAACATTGGTCACCTTATAATACTCATGCTTGATAGGACGCCTGACAGTTCTTCTGATTTGCTCATTGAGAAGTTCAGCTTCAAACATATTTTTCCCTCCCTGCTCTGCGTCATTTCTCCACCATTTTGGAAATGTTCTCGCAATCTCTCCCGGCATCATACCTGCAAAAATGGCGTTGCGACTATACTGAGTTGCCGTCGGCAATATGCTATAGAAATAATCCTCTTCCTCTACTTTGAATAATTCAGAAATGACGGGTTCGATAATTTTCCATTGGTCAAAACGCAAGTTGTCAAGTAGCAACATGACGGTAGGCAGATCCTCCTCCATTTTTGGAAATATCTTCGAGCGCATCAAATCATGGGAGAAAACCGGTGCATTCGCACTGTCATCCAACCAGTTTTGGTAATTCTTTTCAAGATACTTTGAGAAGGACGCATTCGCCTCCGTCTTCTGCATGGAAAGAATATCCATCATCTCGCTCGACTCCGAAGCATCCAATTTGATTTCCCAAGCAATTATCTTCTTATAGGTCTCCACCCATTCTTCATAATTCAGCCCGCTTTGGATTTCCATCAAAATCTGACGAAACTCCTGCTGATAGTTAGAAGAGGTTTTTTCGCGCACGAGGCGCTTGTTGTCCACTATTTTTTTTAGCGAAAGCAAGACCTGACTTGGATTGACCGGTTTGATTAAGTAATCACTGATTTGAGAGCCAATCGCTTCCTCCATCACATCTTCTGCCTCATTTTTGGTAATCATTACTACGGGCAGCAAAGGATTAGCTTCTTTAATTTTGGAAAGCGTTTCCAAACCCGTCAGCCCTGGCATGGATTCATCTAAAAAGACGACATCAAAGTCAACATCTGATTCGCATTCCTCCAAGGCATCATGTCCATTACTCACCGTAGTGACATCATATCCTTTCTTCTCCAAAAACTTTATCTGTGGCTTGAGTAAGTCAATCTCATCATCTGCCCAAAGGATTTTAATTTTGTCCATTTAACAATTTTCAGGTTTGAAAAATTTATATTTTTTCGCTTTCGCGAAATGATGTGGCGTATATTTTCTTTCTGCCTTTCGGCAAATCCGATTATTTCGCGAAAGCGATGAAAAACGATGCGTACCTCACGGGATATTTCGCGAAAGCG
This sequence comes from uncultured Saprospiraceae bacterium, assembly GCA_937967625.1. Lineage (GTDB taxonomy): Bacteria > Bacteroidota > Bacteroidia > Chitinophagales > Saprospiraceae > JAGQWW01. The sequence continues at coordinate 10,471 of CALCJP010000038.1, read as the reverse complement.
AAAAAAGTAAAGGTACAATAGTACTTTAATCTAACAGCAAATCTAAATCGAGGGAAACTAAAAAGAAGTCTTCTTTGAAAGTAAGTGAATAAGTAACGACCTTGGTTCTTTCATTATTATTGATATAGTCGAAATCGATGAAAAGAAAAAAAATTTTTAATGACCCTGTCTATGGTTTCATCACGATTCCGTACGGAATTTTGTTTGACTTGATCGAACATCCATACTTCCAGCGCCTGAGACGAATCAAACAGCTAAGTCTTACGTACTATGTTTATCCGGGAGCGATTCATACGCGTTTTCATCATGCGTTGGGTGCGCTCCACCTCATGCAGCAGGCAATTGAGGTTTTGAAATCCAAGGGAGTGAAAATTTCTTCTAAAGAAGAAGAGGCGGTTTGTATTGCAATTTTATTGCATGACATCGGTCACGGACCATTTTCTCATACATTGGAAGGGAGTCTAATTGGAATTTCGCATGAAGAAATTTCTGCCTTAATCATGGAAGATTTGAATCAAAAATTCAAAGGGAAACTGACTTTGGCAATAAAGATTTTCAGAAATCAATATGAGAAAAGGTTTTTACATCAATTGGTTTCTAGTCAATTAGACATGGATCGACTTGATTATTTAAATCGCGATAGTTTCTTCACTGGAGTTTCTGAAGGAGTGATTGGTTATGATCGAATCATCAAGATGCTTGACGTTCACGAAAATGAATTGGTCGTTGAAGAAAAAGGAATTTATTCGGTTGAAAAATTTCTAATTGCGAGACGCTTAATGTATTGGCAAGTTTATTTGCATAAAACAGCATTGGCTGCGGAGCAAATGTTGATACGCATCATGAGTCGAGCTAAAGAATTGACACTGAACGGATTAGAAATACCAGTTGCAGAGAGGCTAAACTATTTTTTTATTAGAAGTTTTAATAAAAATAACTACCTTTCCGACTCCAAAGAACTTTTATCCAATTTCACCCGACTTGATGATAATGACATTTTTTACACGCTAAAGATATTCGAAGAATATGAAGATGAGACCTTAGCATATCTTTCATCGTGCATTATCAATCGTAATCTTTTCAAATTGGAATTCAGCAACCACCCGATAGAGAGTGACCGAATAGAAGAAGTGCGTCGTAAGGTCGCTTCTATGAGAAAATATAGTGGATTGGATCCGAGATACATGGTCTTTGAGGGGGTAGAGGCAAACTTACCGTACTCGCTTTCTAAAGAAGAAATCAAAATACTTTTTAAGACTGGAAAAGTACTCCCCATGTCTGAAACTACCGACTATAGCATTCAATCAAAAATAGTAAAGCGCTATTATTTATGTTATCCGAAACATTAATTCTATTTTTGCGCCGAAATTCGGAACACCCTATTAAAACAAAGATTTAGTTTAATTTAAAACGCTATTTTTTCATAATTCAATCAAAATTCATTTCAACCATGAGGAAATTTGATCTATTGTTATCAGTAGCTTTTCTCTTCATTGCAACTACTATCTTCGCACAAGCTCCTGGTGATTTGCCACCAAACGCAGAGCCTGGTAAATGTTATGCTAAGTGTTTAATTGCTGATGAGTGGGATACTGTAACCGAAACTATTGAAACCAAAGCTGCCTCTTCGAGAGTAGAGATTGCTGCGGCTGAATTCGAAACTCAAACAGAGAGAGTTCTTAAAAGTGCTGAGTCTAAGAGAATCGTTCCTGTACCAGCTGAGTATGAGACTGTTACTGAGAGAATGCTCTCTAAAGCTGAGTCTAAAAGACTTATCGCTGTTCCTGCTGAGTACGAAACCGTTACTGAAAGAGTAATGACCAAAGCTGAGTCTAAAAGACTTATCGCAATTCCTGCTGAGTTTGAAACTGTTACTGAAAGAGTAATGGTTAAGCCTGAGTCTAAAAGACTTATCGCAATTCCTGCTGAGTACGAAACCGTTACTGAAAGAGTATTGGCGAAAGCGGAGTCTAAGAGAGTAATTCCTGTGCCTGCAGTTTATGGTACTGAGGAAGAAACTTACACTATCTCTGAAGCTTCTACTCGAATCGAAAGAGTACCTGCTCAGTACGAGACTCAAAGTGAAAGAATCGAAGTAACTCCTGCTTCTACTAAGTGGGTAAAAAGAAAAGCAGACAGAAACTGTTTGTCTCAAGATCCTAACGATTGTTTGGTTTGGTGTTTAGTTGAAGTTCCTGCAACTTTCAAAACTATCACTAAGCAAGTAAGAAGAGGATGTGCAGCTGGCTACACTGACAATGGTGAAGATTGCACAAGAAGTGTTGAAGTTCCTGCTCAATATGGTACTCGTACCAGAAGAGTTGTTACAACTCCTGCTTCTACTCGTGAAGAGACTATTCCTGCTGAGTACAAAAACGTAACTAGAAGAGTTGTTAAAACTCCTGCTAGCACTCGTGAGGAAGTAATTCCTGCTGAATATTCTACCGTAACGAAGAGAGTTGTTAAAACTCCAGCTTCTACTCGTGAAGAGTTAATTCCTGCTCAATATTCAAATGTAACGAAGAGAGTTGTTAAAACTCCTGCTACTACTCGTGAAGAAGTAATTCCTGCTGAATATTCTACAGTAACAAAAAGAGTTATCAAAACTCCAGCTTCTACTCGTGAGGAAGTAATTCCTGCTGAGTACTCTAACGTTTCTAAGTCTGTAGTTAAAACTCCAGCTTCTTTCCGTGAGGAAGTAATTCCTGCTGAATACGAAACAATCACTACTAAGAAAGTGAAAAGTGCAGCTGCAACAAGTTCAGTAAACATTCCTGCTGAATATGCAACTATCACTAAAAACGTTCTTAGAAAGAAAGGTGGTTTCACTGAGTGGAGAGAAGTTCTTTGTGCTGATAAAGTAACAAGCTACACTATCCGTCAAATCCAAAATGCTCTAATCTCAAGAGGTTATGACTTGCCAAAGTTTGGTGCAGACAATGACTTCGGTTCTGAGACAAAAGCAGCTTTACAGAAGTTCCAGAGAGACAATGGCTTACCAGTTGGTAACCTTGACTTCGAAACATTGAAAGCGCTTGGCGTACAGTACTAATCACAACTTTTAGTTGAGATATAAAAATCCCTGCACTCTTTGAGTGTAGGGATTTTTTTTTTGCACGTTTCTTATTTCACTTTCGTGAAATACCAATTTATCAATTGAATGCTCAAATAAAATACGCAGAATTCACCTTACCTTTGCGTCTCAACAAAATCTTCATTCAAAAGAATGGCAACTCCAAAGTCAGTCGCATTTTACACACTTGGGTGCAAACTCAATTATTCCGAGACATCGGCAATCGGCCGACTGTTTGAAGATGCCGGGTATCATGAAAACAAATTCAATGATGGAGCAGATATTTATGTGATAAACACTTGCTCAGTCACTGATTTCGCAGACCGAAAATGCCGTCAAACAGTCAGGCGAGCATTAAGGAAATCACCCCATGCATTTGTGGTGGTCATCGGCTGCTATGCTCAATTGAAACCAAAAGAAATTTCAGAGATACCTGGAGTAGATTTAGTTTTAGGTGCCGCTGAGAAATTCAAAATACTAAACTACATAGACGACCTCAGTAAGTCACCTTCTAAGGGAATGGTTCACGCAGGAGAGGTCAAAGAAGCCTATCATTTCAAAGATGCTTTCTCTTTTGGAGACCGTACACGCTCCTTTCTAAAAGTACAAGATGGGTGTGATTACAAATGTTCCTTTTGTACGATTCCGCTTGCGCGAGGGAAAAGTCGTAGTGGCTCCATAGAAAGTGTACTTGCCAATGCTCAAAGATTAGCAGAGATGGGTAGCAAGGAAATCGTTTTGACAGGAGTCAATATAGGCGATTTTGGACTGGAACCTGCTGCTGAAGATTCCTCCGAATTTGTTCGAAAGAACAGTTTTATTGACTTAATCAAAGAGCTGGATCAAATAGAATCAGTTGAGCGCTTTAGAATTTCAAGCATCGAACCCAATCTATGCTCTGATGAAATAATCGAATTTGTGGCGAACTCAAAACGCTTTGTCCCCCACTTCCACATGCCTTTACAATCTGGAAGCGATAAGATTCTAAAATTGATGAGGCGTCGGTATAAGAAAGAACTTTACAAGCAGCGAGTTGAAAAAATAAAATCCTTGATGCCACATTGCTGCATTGGAGTGGATGTGATTGTTGGCTTCCCAGGAGAGACAGACGACGACTTCTTAGAAACCTACGATTTTCTAAATGAGTTAGATATTACTTACCTACACGTTTTCACCTATTCCGAAAGAGCGAATACCCTTGCCGCCGGAATGCCTGATCCAGTCAATATCAATACACGCAAAAAGCGCAACGAAATGTTGACCCTCCTTTCGGAGAAAAAGAAAGAAAACTTTTATAGTAAATATCTAAATCAGACACGCCCTGTTCTATTTGAAAAAAGTAAAGAAGAAGGTAAAATGTCTGGATTCACAGATAACTATATTCGAGTGGAAATGTCACTCAATCAGTCCTTGCTCAATACGACTCGTCCTGTCAAACTTATCAAAATCAACAAAAAAGGACTGGTTGATGCAGCAATTCAACCTCAATTTGTGTTATAGTCGATACATTTTCTTAGCCTAGACCATTCCATTTATTATCTTTGACGTTATTGAACCTTGTTTCTAACTATCACTTAAACAAGGGCAGAAAGAGAGGTATTATTCGCTTTCGCGAAATACCACCATTTCGCGAAAGCGAGAACCTCTTCACGATACTATTGAGAAGCTTTTAAAAATAATTGTATGAGCAGACCAAAAGGGGACGAACTTGAAAAACGGATGCCTAAATATCGAAGTCTAATCAGATGGATGTGGGCATTGTTTATTTTAGGAATCATCGCGGTCATCGCCACATTTGTGATCCTTTCCTTCTCTGACCTTCCTACCATTGAAGAATTAGAAAATCCGAAAAGTGAATTAGCTACTGAAGTTTACAGTGCTGATGGAAAAGTACTGGGGCGTTACTACGTCGAAAATCGTGTGCCCGTTTCTTACGAAGAGCTTTCGCCAAATATTGTCAACGCACTCGTCGCCACAGAAGATGAGCGATACTTTAGTCATTCAGGTATTGACTTCTATGCATTTGCCAGAGCAGCAATCAAGCCCATACTCACAGGAGGAAAGAGTGCAGGAGGAGGAAGTACCATCACCCAGAAGTTAGCAAAATTACTTTTCACAGAAAAACCCGCTTCGGGGATTGAGCGCGTCATTCAAAAATTAAAAGAATGGATCATTTCACTTCGATTAGAGCGACGCTACACTAAAGAAGAAGTCATTGCTATGTATCTCAATAAGTTTGACTTCTTATATGATTCGGATGGAATCAAAGCTGCCTCTGAAACCTATTTTGGAAAAGATCAAAAAGACCTGAATGTTGGTGAAGCAGCTATTTTAGTGGGAATGCTTAAAAATCCGTCTAAATACAACCCAAAGCGACTTCCCGAAAATTCGAAAAACCGACGCAACACGGTACTGAACCAAATGCTAAAGAATGACTTAATCTCCGCAGCAACAGTTGACTCCTTAGAGCAGCTTCCGCTGAATATGGCTAATTTCAAACGCAGTAATCATGCACAAGGATTGGCAACCTACTTTAGAATGGAGTTAGCCAAAGACTTGAAATTTGACATTCTGAAAAGAGAAGAATGTTTGAAAAAGGACGGCACTTCTTACAACATCTATAAGGACGGTTTGAAAATCTACACAACCATTGACTCAAGAATGCAAGAAATTGCAGAAAAATCAATGGTAGAGCACATGTCATGGCTCCAAGATAATTTTTGGCGCTCTTGGCGTAAAATGGATCCTTGGACACACATGATGGATGAGGAATCAAAAACAGAAATACCTGTTGAAATCAGGCAAAAATCTCTTCGGAAGATTATTGAAGACTCTGACCGATATACCCTCATGAGAGATAAGATAATGAACGCCTCTCTGCAAAGACTCAATCAGGAGATTACCGACATTAATATTTCCGATAAGGAGATAAAAATCCTCTTGGATGAAGATAAACGAAAAGGAGCTATTTCAAGAGCCATTCGCGAAAAGCAAATCAAATCTGATAGAGGTGCCAAACTCAGACGAGTTTTGGAAAGCGAAAACTGGAAAGACATCAAATCAGATTGGAATAAGTTTCAGAAGGAATTTGATAAAGTTCTTAAAAGAAAAATAAAGATGAAGGTCTTTGCTTATAATGAGAACTTTGAAAAAGACACCCTAATGAGTCCTTTAGATTCGATTCGCTACCACAGGATGTGTTTACAGACTGGAATTTTAGGCGTTGATCCGGCAACGGGCGCTGTAAAAGTTTGGATCGGAGGGGTTAATCACAAATATTTTCAGTTTGATCATGTGCGGACAAAGCGCCAAGTAGGTTCGACGTTTAAGCCATTTGTCTATGCTACTGCCATCAATCAGCAAGGTATTTCACCCTGTTTTACTGTTTATGACCAACCGCAGACTATCGCACCCGGGGAGGGCAACTTCCACTTAGACGAACCTTGGACACCTCGCAATGCTCGTGAAAACTATTCAGGAAAATTACTGACACTCTACGAAGGTTTGCAAAAATCTATCAATACTGTGTCTGTCTATCTGATGAAGCAATTAGGTGATGCGCGCCCTGTGATTCAAACTTGTCGGCAGATGGGAGTTGAATCCTACGTACCGCCGGCCCCATCCATTGCATTAGGGTCATGTGACTTGAAAGTGATGGAAATGACTGGTGCTTATACCACCTTCGCCAATAATGGTATCGCTAACAAACCAATTTATATTTCAAGAATTGAAGATAAAAACGGAAAGCTAATCTATCGCCAACTGCCTGATGAACGAACGGCACTGAATCCACAAGCAAATTTTGTGATGGTCGATATGCTTCAAAGAAATGTCCGCGGCTCTTCTTTATTTAACGGAGTTAAAACAGAATATGGTGGAAAAACCGGTACCACCAATGACTTTACAGATGGCTGGTTTATGGGTATTACACCCAATCTCGTCGTTGGTACTTGGGTAGGAGGAGAAGATCGTTGGATTCACTTTAGAGACTTAGGAATGGGGCAAGGAGGTGTGATGGCACGACCGTTTTTTGCCAAATTCATAAAAGCACTCGAAAAAGAAGAGGACGTCAACTTTGAGACAGGTGCTAAATTCCATCGACCTCCTGGAGATTTGGGCATTGAGATTAATTGCAACCTTTATAAGAGTGATGTAGAAATAATCGATGATAGCGACTCTGAGGACGATATCTTTGAAGAAGATCAATTTGGAGACGATGGTTTTGACTCCATTCCGGCGAAAGCCGATCCTTTAGAAAAGGAAGAAGAAGAGTTTTAAAAGAAAAAGATTTAGTTCTCACAAGGCGCTCATTCATGAGTGCCTTTTTTTATGGAGGTTTTCATTTTCTCGCTTTCGCGAAATAATGTCATTTGCCGAAAACCTGTCCCGAACTTGCTTCGGGAGGCGAAAAGAGAGAAATTTAAAAAGCCATCTTTTTCTATTGAAGGTATTTAAAAGCAAATTTCAAACAACTTCCTATATCTAATAAAATGTCACTCCTAATTTATGAGGAACTTCTTTGATTCCTTTTTTGGGAGGTTCGTAGGAAGTCAGAATGGTTATAAATTTGCCTATGTATTATAGCCTTAAAAAACCAAATGCAAAACAATCCTCTTGTCGGAGCCTACACACCTAAAACGCTATAAGAAAAGCTTCGACAGTCTTAGCTGGCTCCTCTTTAAGGGAGTCAGCTTTTTTCTACTCCTCATAAATGGGGAGAAACGGTATTACGTTTATTTTGAGGAATAAAAAATCATCAATTTACACTTACTTTGTAAACGAAATCAACCTGAGGAAATATAGAACATAAAACAAACCTATTTCAAATAAATAATCATGAATAAATCACATCCATTGACATCTATCTTTTTTGCGCTGCTGTTTTTGCTAAGCGCAAATATTGGATTCAGTCAAGCGGATTCGGATGTGGTTAATAACTTAAAAGTTTTTAAACTATACTCTCCTCACCCGAACAAATGCTATAAAAAAATACCAGAAGGCCCTTTTTCATTAGAAATAAAAATTAAGAACACTGGAAAGACCACTTCGAAGAAAACACGTGTTCTACTCCAGTATGCACCTATGGACGCTACCAACTTTAAAACAATGGGTAGCATTGAAGTGCCTCCAATTCCAGAAGGAAAAGGTGTGACTTTGAGAGAAGACAACCTCACTTACAGATTGAAGCCCGGCACTAAATACAAAGTAAAAGCAGTATTGCAATATAAAGACGACAACAGAAAAGATAATGTAGGGAAGGCTTTACTAACCGTCGTCTCACGTAAAGAATATAACAATTCAGACTGTACAGAAAAAAAAACAACCGAACAACAACCCTAAAAGCTACTCATGAACAAATCTAAATTGCCTCAACACCCTTGTGTTGGGGCTTTTTTATTCCTGCCTTTTTTTTGAAAAAATTATTTTTTAGCTTCCTCTCTGACCACGGTGGTCACATTGTCGAGTTTCTTGAGGTTTTTAATCACGACATTAAGTTGATCCTTATTAGCCACTAAAAGACCAATATTACCTTCAAAATATCCCTCATCTCCCGAAATACTAAAAGAGCGAATATTGATCCCCATACCTGATGAAATGGCAGTGGTGATTTTTTCAATCACACCGGGGCCATCATCAATTCCAATTATTTTCAGATTGACGATAAATTTTGAATCAGCACTACCTGCCCACTCAGCACGCATAATGCGGTAGCCATAATTTGCCATCAAATTAGTAGCATTTGGACATGAGCTTCGATGGACTCTAATGCCTGCGCCTGTGGTCAAAAAAGCAAAAATATCATCACCCGGAACCGGATTACAACAATTAGCAAAGTTGTAATTGAACTGATCTGCAGATTGTCCTTCTACCAGAAGTCGCGCCTTATCGCTGCTTTTCTTTCCTTTGGTTTCTTTTTCCTTTCCAGGAATGACTTCTTGAACCGTTTTCTTTTCTTCTATTAAAACCAATTGCCCTGCCTCAACCTTAAATTCTTTGAGAATCGTATTGATGTTGATATTCTCCAAGGCAATATCCGCATAAAAATTCAGGTGTGAAGGGTACTTTAAGCGTCTGCAGATTTTCTCCACGTTCCCTTCGACATCCGTAATCTTTAAATTATTGAATTTGCGCTGCACGGTTTCTTTTCCAAACGAAGCAACTTTCTTTTCCTCCTCTTTGAGGGCAGTTCTAATCTTAGACCGTGCGCGCCCGGTAGCAACCATTTTCAACCAACTCTCCGTTGGCTTTTGGTTTTTATCTGTAATTATCGTTACCTGATCGCCATTTTTGAGCTTATAGCCCATCGGCACCAGTTTATTATTCACCTTGATCGCCTTCGATCGATACCCCACTTCCGTATGAATCGTAAATGCAAAATCAAGCGCAGTCGCCCCCTTTGGCATTACTTTCATATCGCCATTGGGCGTATAGACATAGACTTCTTCCTGAAACAGATTAGTCTTAATGTCACTCACAAATTCCAATGCGTCTGCATTCGGACTTTCTAAAATATCTCTGATGCTTTCAAAAAAGCCCTCATACACATCCGGTTCTGGTTTTCCTTTTGTCTTCGATTTGGTTTTGACACCTTTGTATTTCCAATGCGCAGCAAAACCTCGTTCGGCAATTTCATCCATTCTTTCCGAACGAATTTGCACCTCTACAAAACGACCATCCGGTCCAATTACCGTCGTATGCAAGGATTCATAGCCATTAGATTTTGGCGTCGTCACCCAATCTTTCAATCGCTCAGGAATTGGCTTATGCACATCTGTCACCAAAGAATATACCTTCCAGCAAATCGCCTTCTCGTCCTCACGAGCCACGTCAATCACAATTCGCACTGCGAAAATGTCATAGATTTCCTCGAAAGAGACATACTTCGTTTTGATTTTATTATTGATGGAGTAGATAGATTTCGGTCGCCCAAAAATGCGATAAGGCGCTCCTATTTCATCCAACACCTTTTTCAAAGGCTTAATAAACTTCCGAATATAAATCGTTCGCTCGCGCTCAGTCTCTTGCAGCTTTCGCTGAATCTCGGCATAGGTATCTGGATTGTTGATCATAAAGCACAAGTCTTGCAACTCGGTCTTAATTGAATACAATCCCAATCTATGAGAAAGCGGGGCATATATAAACTCCGTCTCCGCAGCAATTTTCAATTGCTTGTGGCGCGGCATTGCGCCAAGTGTTCGCATATTATGCAACCGATCAGAAATCTTAATCAACGCCACCCGTACATCATCCACCAGCGTACTGAGCACTTTTTTGAAGTTCTCCGCCTGCATGTTTTCAGCTTTGTAGGTACCGTCCAACTTCGTCAGACCATCTACAATTTTTGCCACACGCATTCCGAATTCCTCTTTGATTTCTTCGAGGGTGACAGGGGTGTCC
>CALCJP010000037.1 GCA_937967625.1 uncultured Saprospiraceae bacterium | reverse complement strand
CGCAATATTTAGACACTTACTCTGGAGAAATAAAAATGCCCTTGCTCATGGTGCATGGATCTGATGATAAAGTCATTTCGCCAGAAGCGACTATGGCTTTCGCCAAACGAGCAAAAGGAGACATCACCCTCGAAATCATGCGGGGCATGTATCACGAAGTCCACAATGAAGTCGAAAAGCAGAAAGTATTAGATTTGATTTTAGAATGGATGAAGCGATAGGCAGTTTTACAGTTGGCAATGATTCAGTTGGCAGTTTTAGCAGCCCATGAATTTCATTCGTGGGAAAGCGCAGCCCATGAATTTCATTCGTGGGAAAATTTTAAAAAATGGAAAAAGAAGTAAAAGTCTTTGACGGATTCTATGTAAAGCGGTCGCGCAAGGTGATGGACAAGTACCAAATTATCCTCACTTTCGATGACATCTTTTTGGTCAATTCAGGAAATGATTACAGCCAGTTTATGAAATCTCTTTTCTCTGGTATTGGCGAATTGGCAGGCATGGTCGGCGGAGCAGTAGGCGTTTTGGGTGAAGTGCTTTCGACATTTTCTGAAAAGAAATCCACTAAAAATTTAGAGAAATTACTTTCCAATTTAGAGAAATACGCTGCCACTCGCGAAGACACTGAAAAGATTGACTTCTCTGATTTGCAAGCGATTCATGTCAAAAAAGGTTCCTTATTTACCGGAAGGTCATATATCGAATTTGTCTTGCAAGAGAAAAAAATAAAGCTCACTACCGAGAAGAAAGAGCAAATTGATGATTTCCTTTTAGCAGTGGAAATGCATCCGTTTTCTATTTTTGTGAAGGAGAAGTGGTTTTGATTATTTCTTTTTCACCACCACTCGCCCCAAATCCATAAACTCCCCATTCTTCACTTTGTGAACGATTTCTTTTCCAATTTTATAAGCATAGATTTTTCCCTTCTTTTCATTGCGAAAAGACGAGTCATCATTGCAATAAATGCCATAGGTGGTGATGACTTTTTCCTTGCCTAAATAGATTTTTCCTAAATTTTCAATACGACCGCTATCCGCATTTCGAATGCCATCGAGGTAGGTTCCGCTGATGTAAATCTTTCCTTTTTTGTTGTTGGTGATGACGGCAGTGTTTTGAATGCCGTTGCGTTGGAGGAGGGATTTTTCGCCACCCAAGATGATTTTTTTGTGATTGGTGAAAATGGATTCACCTTGATTGACGATGGCTTTATCTTTTGTGTTCTGGATTTCGAGAAGTTTATTATTTCTAAATATGGACTGACCATCAAGGATTAATCCATGCAAGCCAATTTGTTTGCCACGTTGCCCCACGACCTCGACAGGCGCACCAATATAAATGCGACCGGAGTTGAGCAACATCCCTCTTTCTGAGAGTTGAATTCCAGAATCGGCTGCCTCTCGGATTTCGATTCGCCCCTTTTTGAGATTTTTGAATTGAGAAAATTCCTTTATGATTATCGCAGTGGAAGAAGCGGACTTAATAAGGATGTGCCCCATGTTTTCAATCTTGGCGCCATCTACCAGTTGGATTTGATTTACCTCGACGATTTCTTTTTTTTGTATTCGAACCAAACCTGACCGTATGATAACTTCGTCATTGGCAGTAGGGATGGTTTGGTTTTCCCATTTTGTTGGGTCAGTCCAATTGCCCTCGCCGCCGAGCCATACAATGGTATTTGCAGAAACCTGTCCCGAAAAAATCGGGAGGCAGAAAGAAAGGAAGAGAAAAAGCAAGCCAAAGGTCAATCGCATAATACTATCTGTTTTATAGCACAAAAGTGCTTGTTTTTCAGATAATATTCTTTAAAGATTAGAATTTTAGGTTTACTAAACTTTTAAAGTTTAGTAAATCTATTGGTAGCAAAAAGTTTAATTCCTCGCTTTCGCGAAATACCATCATTTCGCGAAAGCGAGGAAAAATCGGCAACTATCCTTTACCAAAAATACCCAACTACCACAGCCGTAATCAATAACAAAATCGCAGCCTGATAGCGATAGTTCAAATACCAAGGTAGGTCAGCCAATTCAGCAGTTTCTTCAGCGATGAGTTTAGGCGACCAGGTGAGGTTTTTCGTTTTTTCTTCGGAAGGCGCAGGCGTCATGCTGCTGATGATAAAGTGAGCTAAAAAGCAAGCAACAAACAGCACCGTGGTGCGCAACAAAAAGTGCATTTGAAACCACCAGTGGTCAACGCCATTTATAATTCCAACGACCCAAATCCCGGCAAGTCCCATCCCAATCATTAAACTCCAAAATGCTCCAGTAGCATTGGCTCGTTTCCAAAACAATCCTAAGATGAAAACCGAAACCACAGGCGGAGCGATGTAGCCCAAGATGTCTTGCAAGTAGGCGAATAGATTGCCATATTTTCCAATCTGAGGCGCCCAAAGCGAAGCTAAAATCACCAAAGCCAAAGTCGCTATCTGACCTGAACGAACCAGTTGTTTGCTGGTCATGTTGGGTCGGAATTTATTAACGAAATCCATCGTGATCAAAGTTGAAGCAGAGTTGAATGTAGCAGAAATACTACTCATCATTGCAGCCAACAAACCCGCGACCACTAAGCCCAAAAGCCCCGAAGGAAGCAAATCAAAAAGTAGAGTAGGGTAGGTGTAGTCCACACAATTGGCGAGGTCAGTACAAGTCCCATCGGCAGTCAAATAGTTGATGGTTTCGCTGTCGCGATAAAGGATAAATGCAAGCGTACCGGGGATACACATAATCAAAATCACAGGCAGTTTTAGAAAACCCGCAAACAAAGCACCCCAGCGCCCATGATTCAAACTCTTCGAACTCAGCACCCGCTGCACCATGAATTGGTTATTTGCCCAGAAGTAAAAACCCAATAACGGCACCCCAGTAAATAGCCCCCACCACGGCACGATGGGCTGGTTGTATTGACGCCACCAGTCGCCAGAGTTATCTCTTACGATACTCAATGCCTCGTTGGCGTCTTTGTCTGTAATCCCTTGTGCTTTCAGGTTGTTGAGTTGATCTACCATTGCGCCCCATCCGCCTACTTTATCCAAAGCATAATAGGTCAAAATGCAAGAACCAAATATCAAAACAATCGCCTGAATCACTTCCGTTTTCACCACCGAACTTAATCCGCCCGGAATGGTATAGGCAGCCGCAGCCGCAGCTAAAATTACGATGACCACCCACGGTGGCAATTGCGGAAATATCAGCCCCAAAACAATCATCCCCACATAGAGCGAAGCGGCGGTATCAATCAAAATATTCCCCACCACGGTGATAAAAGAAAAATAGTAGCGAGAGCGATGGTCATATCTTTTTTCCAAAAATTCAGGCATGGTGTAAACCCCACTTTTCAGGTAAAAAGGCAAAAAGAAAATCGCGAAAAACACCAAAACCACCACGGCATACCACTCATAATTATAGACCGTCATGTCCAAAAGATAGCAGGCACCTGCCAACCCAATCAATGTAGAACTTGAGATATTGGCAGCAAAAAGCGAAATCCCCACCGTAGGCCAAGTAAGACTTCGACCTCCCAAAAAGTATTCTTCAGAGGAGTTTTGTTTTCCCTTCATGATTCCATAAATCACGATTCCGACGAGGTAGATTCCCATGATGGCGAAATCCAGAGTAGTCAATCCGATGCTTTCCATAATATGTGTTTAGTAAAAATGAAAATGAAAATGAAAATGAAATGAAAATGAAATGAAAATGAAAACTGAAACGCTAAGTTATAAATCATTCAGAATCAGTGGTTTATGCAGCGTTTGCATATTTTCATTAATCATTTGACTTTCGTCAAATTAGGGCAATAAAAAAGAGCAGAGTTCGAAATTCGAATCTCCGCTCTTGTAAGAAATCACCCGACTGTTAAAAGTTAATATGCGTTGGTTTTTCCAATTGCCTTGGATTTAATTATTTCTTTCAAAAAATCGTCGAATGAGCTTTTCGGGTCTCACTTGGTGCAAAATAATTATTTGGCGTAGGCACTAAAATCTGAAACAATAGTTGGAAAAACTTCCAATAAGTCATCTTTTATAAGGGCTAATTTAATGCTTATTTAGAAATTACCAATAATTTTTTAACAAATTATTAAGGAAGTAAAATACATTTAGAAGTTTTGTTCAATCGTAGGGACGATCCTTGAATCGTCCCTACGATAATTGCAAGTCGCAAAAAAATGAAATGCCCCCTTTCAATTCCCAACAGCTCAAGCCCTTCCGTGCACCGTTCACCGTTCCTCAAACCTACTCCGTCAACATCAATCGCTCCATCCAAACCTGCCCCTTCATCTCTACTTTCAAAAAATAGACGCCTTTCGGCAAATGCTCCAAATTGATCTCGGCGCGAGATGCATTCACATTTTGCGAAAGCAATAACTGGCCAGAAGGAGCAAAAAGTTGAAGAGAGCTTATCACGTCATTTCCCGAAAGGGAGAAAAGACCCGTGCTTGGGTTGGGCGTAATTTGAAGCCGACTTTCGTCGAATGATCGATTCGTGCCCACCACCGTGCCGCAAGTAAACTCCGCACCAGGGAAGGGGCAAAGCGTATTCCCAATCGGCTGCACTCGAATCTGAACGGAATCCAAATTCAAGTCATTAATAAAAGTAAAATCAATCTCACCTGTCGTGGTGAGCGAATCCCCATTGAGGAAAATCTCATAATCAGAAGCCAACGGAATCGGCAACCAGGTGAAAAGAATGGTATCACCAATCGCCTCGCAAGCAATTTCAGGAATGACCTCATTGGGTCTTTGAATTTCGATAATTTGATTAGAAAAAGCAGACTGACATCCGCGATCGGTTACTTGTAGCGAAACGGTTTTTGACCCTAACTCGTCCCAAACCAACTGCCAAGGATCGGACGCAAAGCCTTGACCATCAATGACTTGTGCGCCATCAAGCCGCCAATTGAAACTCGTGTTGATTGGAGTCGTATTCGGATAATATAGCTCAATGGTATCGTATCGGCACACTGGCGTTTCCACCAAAAAATTGGAGGAAGGCATCTCAATGACTTCCAAAGTTGTCGAATCAAAATAGATGCAACCATTTTTTTCAATGAAATAGTAAGCGGTATTTTGACCAGAAAAAATATCACTGGAATTGACCATGAATTTATTGTCAACAATCCCATTTCCTTCCCAACGAATCTGACCTTCTAAATCAGCCGTAGTGCTCGGCAATGGAAAAATCGACTGCAATCCATTCTGACAAATCGGCTCAAAATCAAATTGCTGAATCACTTCAGGTGGACAATCCCCCAATCGACAAGTAATCGTATCTAAACTATTTTGGCAAGGAATATCACTAATCGCATTGACCAAAAAAGTAGCATTGTTGGTGATCGAAGTCAGTGAGAAAGTATTGATGGATGGGTTGAGAATCCCCGATTGACCCGTGATGACATCTATTTGATACCCATTAGCGCCAGGCACTGTTTCCCAACCGATGGCGAGTTGTTGTGGGTTCGAAATGCAGAAGGGCTTGGGTTGAGGCAGCTTATCTAAGACCTCGACGGTTTTGACAGCAGGTTGCGAAAGGCAGTTCTGCCCATCAATGGTCAAGGAGATTTCATAGGTGCCGGGCGTTTGCCAGCGGAGGAGATAGGGTCCTCTCCCTGAGCCACTTACGATGGTGGCTACTCCAAAATCCCACTCGAAAGTGGCATTGGGCGACGCGGCTCCGGAGAAGCGCACGATGGTGGGCGATTGCACGCAAGTGATGGTTTCTATCTCAAAATCTGCCACAGGCAGATTGTTTGGATCTATCAAAACAGAACCCACTCCTACCAGGCAGCCATTGCCATCAGTCGGCTCGACTCCCACAAAAGTGGGGAAAGGAGACGTACCATCAAGCGTCCATGAATTATCGGAAACCGTACTGGAAACGCCATCGATGTAGAGGAGATATTGGTCAAAAAGTTCGTTTTCGTCCCAAGTGAGTTGGACGTTGGTGCCATCAAAATCACATTGCAAATCAACTGAATTGAGCGAATCAACGACTATCAAATCAAGTATCACCAAACTGTCGCAGCCATTGGCTTGAGTGCCGACCACGAGTTGAATCGTTCCCGAAGTGCCAATTGAAAAAGTATCAATTTGAAAAAAATCGCCTGCACAAATCACCTCCGACCGACGAATCGGTCGCTGAATTTTTGGAACAATCGTAAACAAAATCGAACTGTCGCAACCCGCCGGGTTGGGCTTGTTGATCCAATGCGTCCCATAATCTTCAAAAACAAAAGTGTCCACCACATAGGGCATATCAAATGGGCACACCTCAATCAGCGGTTTGACGGTGGGAGGAATCGGCACGACGGTATTGATCAAAGTCGTTTTCTGACTCGGATGGCAGGGATAGTATGGCTCCACCCCCAAAAGGCTCGCGCCCGGATCGATATAACGTACACAGGCGAAGGTGTCCTGAAAAGTACCTCCGCTCACCAACTCCGCGTTGGCTGGAATGTCCCATAAGTAGCCCTCCGCATAGCGTATCGGCTCCACGGTGTAACAAACCTCTTCGCCCACGCAGGTGACATTGGTATCAAGCGACGAATGGATGATTGGGATGGAGTCAGCGGGGGGCGAAAATTCCCTTGCATTTACAAGTAAAAACTCACATTCTGCACCTTCCCATCCATCTATCATTAGATAATATTTCGAGTAAGGTGTCAAGTTTTCAGCGATTATATTACCTGGAAAACCTACACCCCCAAGACTAAAGCAATTAGAAACAGTATTGAAGCTTTGGTCATATATGATTCCATGTAACCCATTACCTAAAGTACATGCACTATGAAAAATTCCAAGTTCAATCATCCCAATACTATCTGAGTAAATGGTGATGAAAACATTGTTTTCAATATCACCACAGGGGAAGTCTATTCCATTGATAATGAACGGATTAGCACCCTCTGTGGTGCCTGAGTAGGATGGTCCGCACATCACACATCCGGGTGGCTCGTCGCCCGCTTGTGTTCCATTAGGAGTTGGAAAACAAGGAGATTGCTGCCCCCAAGACATCCAACTAATTCCAAAAAAGAAAAGGATGAGAATCGATTTTTTCATAGGATAGTTAATTGAGCCACGGATTTGCGCGGACTTTGATAATCAGTGAAATCCGCACAAATCCGTGCCTGAAGTTTAATTTTTAATCATTCGTTGTACGGCAACGCCATTGGCAGTTTCAATTCTAAAAAAATAAATGCCGGCGGGTTGCGCACTCAAAGATACATTGGGCTGTTTGGTTGTAAGAATTTGTTTTCCCGAAATATCAAAAACTACCACCTTTTCGATGGTAGATTC
>CALCJP010000036.1 GCA_937967625.1 uncultured Saprospiraceae bacterium | reverse complement strand
GACTACCACTTTTTTGCGAAAGCGAGTTTGATCTTCGTAATTGATTCCGGCAGGAAGGATGGTCAGTCCGAGTTCGTAATCATTCTTTTTTTCGGCACCGAGGGCGATTCGAGCGGCGCCTGTTTTGACTTTTCCGATGCGGCGTTCGATGTGGCTATTGCCCTCAGGGGCAATGTAAAGACAACCATTTTTTGAGAGGTGGATTTCGGCTTTATCCATGCTGTCGCGATTGTTGAGATTGCCGATGCCGACATCCTCTTTTCGCTTGATGGGAATGCAGTAAAAAGTATTAAAAAACCAGTTTTGAAAAGGCGTTTTGAACAAACTATAATTTGCCAAAAAGAAAATAAATCGAGGCGCTCTTACCGCATACACCAATGGATCAAACAAAGCACTCGGATGATTGCTCACCAAAATGCAGGGATTCTCAAAATTCAATCGTTCCTCATTCAAAATCGTGGTTTTTCGGAAGAAAAAAGAAAAGGAAAAATTGACCAGCACTTTCGTAGCTAAGTAAAAAGCCTTCAAAAACCAATTCATTTTAAATGGCGGAAGTGCGCTCAAAATTATAGCGTTTTCAGTTGTTTTTTGAGGGCGAATAGCTCATCACGAATTTGCGCAGCTGTGATAAAATCAAGGTCTTTTGCAGCAGCTTTCATTCGTTTTTCGGTTTCGCCGATTAGTTTTTCTAATTGGTCGCGCGTCATGTATTGAACGATAGGGTCGGCGGCAACCGTGACACCTTCCGGCTCCACATAAGCCTTCTTCGCACCTGCGCCTCTGATGTCCAAAATCGAGCCTTGATTCATGATTTCTTCTCTTGATTTCAGCACCGTTTTCGGAGTGATTCCATGCTTCTCATTGTATTCCATTTGGATGGAGCGGCGGCGATTGGTTTCGTCAATCGTTCGCTGCATAGAGTCGGTGATTTTATCGGCATAAAAAATTACCAATCCGTTGGAGTTCCGCGCGGCACGTCCTGCGGTCTGCGTCAGGGAGCGGTCGTTACGCAAGAAGCCTTCTTTGTCCGCATCCAAAATCGCCACCAACGACACTTCCGGCAAATCCAACCCTTCTCTCAAAAGGTTGACGCCGACCAAAACATCAAACTCACCCAAGCGCAAATCACGTAAGATTTCCACCCGTTCCATGGTGTCGATTTCGCTGTGGATGTAGCGCACTTTTATATTGACTTTCGTCAAATATTTAGTCAACTCCTCCGACATTCGCTTCGTCAGTGTGGTCACTAAAACTCGTTCGTTTACACTTCTGCGCTCATCAATTTCTTCCATCAAATCATCAATTTGATTGATGCTCGGTCGCACCACAATCGGCGGATCCAACAGCCCTGTCGGGCGAATGATCTGCTCGACTATTTCGCCTTCCGTTCGTTCCAACTCATAATCGCTCGGCGTCGCACTCACATAAATCGCTTGCGGAATCAGCGTCTCAAACTCATTGAAATTAAGTGGTCGATTATCCATCGCAGACGGCAGGCGAAACCCAAAACTAACCAAGCTCATCTTGCGCGCTCGATCTCCTCCCCACATGCCGCGCAATTGCGGAATCGTCACATGACTTTCGTCAATAAACAACACAAAATCTTCTGGAAAATAATCCAATAAACAGAACGGTCGCGTGCCTGATGTACGCCCATCAAAATAACGCGAATAGTTTTCGACCCCACTGCAATAGCCCAATTCTTTGATCATTTCGAGGTCGAAATTGGTGCGTTCTTTTATGCGTCGCGCTTCGGCTTCTTTGCCTTCGCGCTCGAAGTATTTTTCTTGCGCATACAACTCATCCTGAATGTCGCTGACAATTTGAGTCATGCGATCTTTGGGTGCGATATAAAGATTGGCGGGAAAAATAGTCGCATGATCGAGGCTTTCGATTCGTTTGCCAGTTTCGATTTCGATGCGTTCGATGTCTTCGATTTCGTCACCGAAAAAGACAATTCGAAAACCATAATCAACATACGGCAGATTGATGTCCACACTATCGCCGCGCACTCTAAAAGTCGCCCGTTTGAAATCCACCTCTGTCCGAGAGTAAAGTATTTCCACCAATTTATACAAAAACGAATTTCGCGCAATCACATCTCCCTTTGCCAGTCGCAAAATCCCCGTTTTATAATCTTCGGGATTACCCATACCATAGATGCAAGAAACCGATGCCACAATGATAATATCTCGCCGACCGGAGAGCAGAGACGACGTTGCGCGTAAGCGCAACTTATCTACCTCCTCATTGATTTGGAGGTCTTTTTCGATGTAGGTGTCCGAATGAGCCATGTATGCTTCCGGTTGATAGTAGTCATAGTAGGAAACGAAATATTCCACCGCATTGTCAGGGAAGAAATTGCTAAACTCACTGTAAAGCTGCGCCGTCAGTGTCTTATTATGCGTCAAAATCAGCGTCGGACGATTGAGCTTTTGAATCACATTCGCCATCGTAAAGGTCTTACCAGAACCAGTTACCCCCAAGAGGACTTGCGCGTCTTTTCCTTCTTCTATTCCATTGATCAGCTTTTCGATTGCTTGTGGCTGATCTCCTGTGGGTGAAAATTGTGATTCGAGTTTGAATGGCATGGATGATTTTTATTTTAGAGTGTGTTTAAGTTTCGGATTTAGATGCGAAAATTGAAGATTTTGGGTTCTGATAAAGTCAAAATTTTCAAGGATAGCCGAGTTAGGGTTTAAAATTTTGACAAAATCAGGTTCAAAAAAATTCGATTTGCAGCTTAAATCTGAAATTTAAACACGCTCTTATTAACCGGAGCTTGAGCGGAGTCGAAAGCGGCATCAAAAGAATCGACCTTCAAAGCTATAAAGAAATGTGTTTTTTCATGAAAAAGTTTTAGCTATTACACAGAGTTTCGCAGAGAAACACAGAGCTTCACAGAGGCTCTTCTTCCGGAACTTCCGCAGCAGCAATCGGTTCACTCTTCCGCAATACTTGTCTTATCATTTCGATGGAAATATAGATCGAAAAAGCCAAAACGACCAATGCCCCGCCCATCAAATTTTCATTAAATTCTTGAATGATGAAAAAATCATAGAGTCCATGCAGCCCAATCGCAATGAGAAAACCTCTACCAATATATTCCCATTGTTTTTCCTTTCTGGCTTTCGCCAAACCAAAGTAATAGCCCAAAACACAACCAAAAGTAGCATGCATCGGTACCGCAGTAAAAAAGCGCACCAGCACATTGGACAGACCATTCAGATAAGCATAATAAACATTCTCCACTGCCGCAAAACCCATCGCTACCACCACTGAATAAACAATCCCATCCATCCGTTCATTGAAAAAAGGGCGCTGATAAGGAAAAGAAAAAACCGCCAAACCTTTAACAAACTCTTCACTCAAAGCGACTACTAAAAAGGACACCACGAGCGTTTTCCATAAGATGGTCGGTTCCTCAATGGAAGTAGTGGCTATCCAGGTCTGCCAAAAGAAAATTGGAACCGTCGCCAATCCTCCCAGTAAAAATGCTATTAGCAAATTCCAAAGTGACTCTGACTCGTACTTGTCTAACTTATAAATCAGCAAAACGATCAGACCAATTGGCAGCAAAGCAAGGAAGTATAACAACACGTCATTCATGCGGTAAAATTGCTTAATTGTAGGGACAATTCATGAATTGTCCCTACGATAATTGAAAATCGCGAAAAAATGAATAACAGCTAATATTACGGCAAGCATTTTGAATTACGTACTTTTATAATATGAAAGATTTTTTTACGAAAACACAATATGCAACTATCAATCCCAGCCCTTTGGGATTCGTGTGTTTGCATGTTTTTGTGATTACAATTTTCTCTCTCTTTTCGCTTTCAAATCTTTCTGCTACCAAAGCTCATAACTGGGTCATGCAAGGCAAAGCAGTCACTGCTTTGAGCAATTTGGCGCTTTATAGTGATAGCACTTTTAGTAGCAACTCCATTGGTTTTTATAAGGAGGGCGACCTATTCAAGCAAATCGGAACCACCAAAGGTTTTCACGAAGATGACTCGCAAAAGCAGCTATTCAGATGGTATCAAGTAGAAGCCATTGATGGCAAGCGCGGGTGGGTTTTTGGTGATGGCGTGGCGGTGATGTTGGCTGACCTAAAAGTATCGGAGGCAATGGCTTCGGTCTATAAACGACGATTCGATTTTTCCCGTAAGGGAGAAGAAAATGGTTTTGGCAATGCCATCATTTGGGTCGGCTCCGTTTATGGACATGACATTACCAATAAGCGATTTGTCAAGCCAAGTTACCGAGAAGAGTATCTGGTTTTAACCAATGAAAAAGGAAAATCTCTAATTGAAATCATCAATGGAAATAACCTTTTCGGCTCCACTCATTTGCAAAAAATCGAAATCGAAGACACCAACGAAGATGAAGTGCCTGAAATCATTTTGCAAAAAATCAGCTACTCCAAAAAGAAATATGGCAATAACTTGACTGCCGATATATTTGCCGTAAGGCAAAATGAATTAGTGAAGGTTTTTGAGTGCGACATGCACACTTCCAATCAAAAAGCTGTGCCGCCACTTCGCTACAAATTCATCAATATTCAACCGAAAAAAATAAAGGTGGAGTTTTTTGAGCCATTGCCCTGCCCCACTGATGAGTTGACGAACAAAGGCACAACTCCAAACTGCCTAAAACATTTTACAGAGACCTATTTTTGGAATGAAGACAATTTCGCTTTCGAAGCGCTCAATCGCCCTTACCGAATGCCCGTCAAAGGTGTTTTGAAAAATGACAATGTAGCACTTCGCAAGCAACCTTCGACCACTTCTCCGACTTCCGTCGAAATGTATCGAAATAACTTCCTCCGCATACTCCACGAAAAGTCCGTTCTAATAAAAGTCAATGGCAAACCAAAGCAGCAGCATTGGTTTTATGTCCGCGAAGCAGGTGGTCAATATGGCTACCTACTCGCCAAAGAAATTGACTTCCTCAATATCACCCATGCGCATTTGATTAATCAATATTTCAGCGCTACATCAAGCGTTTTGGAAGAGCGAAATTTTATTAAGATTCAAACTGCGAGTAGTTTTTCTAATAAGTGATCTTTCCCTTTCGGGAAAATAGCCATCCAACTAAGGATAGAACACTAAGAACTGTTTACAATGAGTATGCAGAAGTGATTGTTGGAAGTTCTATTTTTAAAGAATTTGAAGGTGGCTTAGGAGTTGAAATTTCTAATTTAGATTTTGGAATTCTTTCTCAACTAAGAAATGTTTCAGGACTTCAAAATGTATTCAATTTTGCTCAAAACAATAACTTGAACCTGATTGGACCTTGGAATGATATAGATGAGGTGCAAGCTGACCCAGGTCATGATGTTTGTAGGTGGTGGGATGATGATGATTGTAGGTTTCCAAAGCCTGACGACAACAGAAGAAGAACACAATTTGAAATTGGTGTATTTAATGCTTGGCTTTGGGCAAGACATAAAGCTTGGTGCGAAAACAAAACCTATCGCAGAAGTTGGAGAATTTGGTGGTTGGATCGCCAACCTAATACCCATTTAAAAGATTCAAGTTCGGAATGGAAATCACCTATAATCAAGGCGTCTTAGGAGCATTTGTCACCGAAGGTCCCTACTCAAAAGGAACTGATACTGGCTATTATCAGCTAGATATTAACGGTTCTCATAGTCTCATTGAGTTTTTAGTGGAGTATCAAATCAAGTGAGCATTTCCCGAAAGGGAAAAGAGAAAAAAACTCCTCTAATTTTTCTTTCGAAAAACGTGCACAATACCGTAAGAAAAACCTATCTTTGCCGCCCGTTTTAAAAACCTGTAAATTTTATATAAAATGAGCGGACAAGAAGCAACTAAGTTTGTACATGAACAATTAGGAACAGCCAAAGAGCACCCGGCATTTAGTCCAGGTGACAATGTAGCTGTCAATTATAAAATTATTGAGGGAGACAAAGTCCGTATTCAGGTATTTCGCGGCGATGTGATTCAGATTTCAGGCGAAGGAGCGTTGAAAACATTTACAGTTCGTAAAAAATCGAATGGTGTAGGTGTTGAGCGTATTTTCCCTTTCTCTTCTCCAAATGTTGAATCTATCAAAGTCTTGAAATTCGGTAAGGTTCGTCGCGCCAAGTTATTTTACCTACGTGACGCAATCGGTAAAAAAGGACGTATCAAAGAGAGAAAACTTTTCACTAAATAATTTTGGTGAAATCAAAATAACTTTAGCAGACATACGTGAGCGAATTATTATTTCGGATCTGAAGCTGCTGAGAAAAAACTGTCAAAAGGGTTGTCGATTCGGTTCGGCAGCCCTTTTTGAATTACTCACCCTCCGGAGTTCGAGCGGAGCCGATAACGAAGATTGAAAGGCAGAACTTTTAATGCCGTTCTCGACTCCGCTCGAACTCCGGTTCCAACTTCGCGTCCTAGCATGCAATTCAAAATCCAACACACCGCTGAGAAAACAAACGCCCGCGCCGGTTTCATTGAAACCGATCACGGTACTATCCAAACGCCCATCTTCATGCCCGTAGGCACATTGGGTGCCGTCAAAGCAGTTCACATTCACGAGGTCGAGGAACAAATCAAAGCGCAGATAATTTTAGGCAATACCTATCATTTGTATTTGCGCCCGGGCATAGACATTATCCGCAACGCGGGGGGGCTTCATAAATTCAATAATTGGAACAAGCCGATTTTGACTGATAGTGGTGGCTATCAAGTTTATTCGCTGAGCGGTCGCCGAAAAATTAAAGAAGAAGGGGTCAAGTTTCAATCACATATAGACGGCTCTCGCCACTTGTTCACCCCCGAAAATGTGATGGATATTCAGCGCGTCATTGGTGCGGATTTCATTATGGCATTTGATGAATGTACGCCTTATCCATGCGATTATAAGTACGCGAAAAACTCCATCGCCTTGACTCACCGTTGGCTCAAACGATGTGTCGATCATTTTGACCAAACGGAGCCAATTTATGGCTATGAGCAGACCTTGATTCCAATTGTCCAAGGAAGTACCTATAAAGATTTACGCATCGAATCTGCGGAAGCAATTGCGGCATTCGACCGCCCTGCCAATGCCATCGGAGGACTTTCTGTGGGCGAACCGGCAGAGGAAATGTACGCCATGACCGATGTCGTTTGCGGTATTTTGCCAAAAGACAAACCGCGCTACCTGATGGGTGTTGGCACTCCTGCCAATCTGTTGGAATGCATTCATTTGGGCATCGATATGTTCGATTGTGTTTTGCCTACTCGCAATGCGCGACATGGTTTGCTTTACACCGCCGAAGGCAGCATCAATATCAAAAACGCCAAATGGCAAGATGATCACTCGCCGATTGACCCAATGAGTCCAAGTCGCACAAGTCGTGAGCATTCAAAGGCTTATTTACGGCACTTAATTCGTTGTGGAGAATTTTTGGGGGCGCAGATTGCTTCGCTTCATAATTTGAGCTTTTTCCTATGGCTGGTTGGCGAAGCGAGGCAGCACATTATTGATGGAGATTATGAGGCATGGAAATCGGAGATGGTTCCGAAATTGGAGCGACGGCTGTAGATCTTTTCTCAAATTTTTCTCGCTTTCGCGAAATGAGCATATTTCGCGAAAGCGAGAAAAACATCAACGTCTTTTTTTCTTTTTCTTTGTCTCTTTGGTTCTATCTTTTTCGCGGAAGCGATAGCCGACATTAAATTTTCCGTAAGGAAGAAAACCGATATTATCTGTAAAATCACGACCTCCTCCTACTGAAAGTTCGAAGGTGATATTTCTTCTTGACACCCATTTGTAGCCGCCAAAGAACCCCAATCCAAACCCGCTATCACCGTCACCAAGTTCGCCAATAAAACCAGTATAAGTTCCAAGCATAAATCTATCATTACCTTTTCTCGGGTTGAAATAATGTTTGCCATTCATATAAAACCAACCGCCACCGCTGACAATCAGTCCATCTACCCCGACCCCCCAATCGTCATTTATGTTGTAGTCAACTGAAAATATGCCTGCTTCAAAAAGCAAGGCAATTGGGTTGGTAGCAATCTCCACTTGTGCTTTCAAATGGAAAGAAAAAAGGAAAGCAATAAAAACAAAAAGTATCTTTTTCATAATTGTAAGGTTTTAGTGATAGACAAGTTAAATCAAAGATACCCTAAATTATTCCATTACCCCTCCTCTTTTTTTCTTATAGTAGTGAACGCCTGCTCCAAAGACCCATCCGTCATAACCTTTACGAGTGCTGACTTTGACCCAAGGCTCTTCGACGATTTCGTAGCCAAGACTTATTTCTTGAGTAAATTCAGTTACTTCTCCCAAAAAGTAAACTTGTTCAAAAAGAGGCAAGGTTGCCACTACGGTACTATCCAAACTTGGTCCTTTCCGAAGCTTTAGATTATCAATCGTGATATACAGTTTAGTCCTCGTGTCAGCAGGAACTGTTAAGGGCGCGGTTACTTTTTTAGTAGTCGTATCTTTTAATGCCGCTTCCTGTGCATTGGGTTTGATGGTCAATGAATCCATGATTCGGTCCAAGGAATCGATAGTGGCTTGAGTAGAATCAGTTGATTTTTGAAGATCTGTTTTGGTCTTTAAGCATTTAGGCACCATAAAAAGCACGAAAAAAATAAAAAATACCAATATCAACAGCACTTCAAATGAAAGAAAAATAGACTTCTGTTTTCCCATAGTAAGTAAAATTTGTCCAGCAAATTTCTAAAAAAAATCAATATCTGTTTTTTACAATTGAAAAACGAGTGTTATCATTGCAAAGACTATGAGAAATAACCTCTACAAGATTGCCATTACCCAAGCCTTTAAAGTAGGGCCCATCACGACTCGCAACCTCGTCAGCTACTGCGGAGGGGTTGAAGCGGTCTTCGAAGCGAGCGAAAAAGAACTGCTCAAAATCCCAGGCGTTGGCGAAAAAACAGTCGCCTCGCTGAAAGATGAAACCATATTCGCGAAAGCGGAAAAAGAATTAGAACTCGCCCAAAAACACGGCATTCAGGTTTTCTTCTACACCGACGAGGGCTATCCTAAGCGACTGAGACATTACCCTGATGCACCCGTTTTACTTTTCTATAAAGGTACCGCGGATTTGAATCATGATCGAATCGTGGCGATGGTCGGCACGCGTCAGCCATCACCTCAGGGCGTTGCGATTTGTGAAGAATTGGTCAATGAATTGAAGCCTTATGATCCAATTATTTTGAGCGGCTTGGCATACGGCATTGACATCACTGCCCATCGAAAATCGGTCGAAATAGGCGTTCCAACCATTGGCGCTATGGGACATGGATTTCATTCTGTCTATCCGCCTTCCCATAAAAAAACAGCCTACCAAATGCTCGAAAACGGAGGCATGATTACCGAGTTTTTGTACCACACCAAACCCGAACGGGAGCATTTTCCGATGAGAAATCGAATCATTGCCGGCATGTGCGATGCATTGATTGTAGTAGAAACCGCAGAGAAAGGCGGCTCCATGATCACGGCACAATTGGCAAATGGCTACAGTAAAGACGTCTTTGCAGTGCCTGGCAGATTGAAAGATAAAAGCTCAAAGGGATGCAACCTACTCATCAAATCTCACCGAGCAGCCCTCATCGAAAGTGCCAAAGACATCGGCTACGTCATGGGGTGGAATCCATTGGATAAACAGCAAAAGGCGATTCAACAAAAACTCTTTAGTGAGTTGTCCATTTTGGAAAAAGACGTCGTTGATTTTCTCCAAAAGGAAGAAGAACCCTCCATAGACCATATCACCCGAAGCGTCAACTCCACCTCCGGCGAAATGGCGGCCGTGCTACTCGAACTTGAATTCAAAGGCATTGTCAAATCCCTTCCCGGAAAAAAATATATGTTAGTTTGATTTTTCCCTTTCGGAAAATGACCTCATTTCGCGAAAGCGAAACTCATCTGCTTCAATGATTCGCGCCACGCCGACAATTCAAATTTTTGACTTGTATAAAAACAACTACAAAACAATAATACCTTTGCTTGCTGGTTTTCAGTTTGGTTCAAAACAAACACATCCATGACGATACTACGACTACTCTTTTTGTTTTTGTTTGGGGTTCTTTTTTCTGGAAGCGCTTTCGCGCAAAATGAGGAGGTGGCACTCGGACAATGGCGCTCCTACCTCCCTTACACCAAAGGAACTTTCGTTACCCAAAGCAACAGCACCGTTTATTATGCCGCTGACTTTTCTCTTTTAGCAATTGATAAAGCAGAAAACTCGGTCGAAAGACTCACCAAAGTCAATGGTCTCAACGATGTCGAAATCGAACTTTTGAAATACAATCCATTCGGCGAAGAGCTGATTTTAGTCTATCAAAATGGCAACATCGACATCGTTTACCCAGACGAAATTGTCAATATTCCTTTCCTAAAGCAGGCAAGCATTATTGGTGACCGAGGTGTCTATGACATTCATTTTGCTTCTGCTAATAGAGCGTTTCTGGCAACTGGTTTTGGCATTTTAGAAATCAATCCTCAGACTGCAAAAATCGTTTCTGATATTCGAACAGGCATAAAAGTAAATTCCTTCACTTCTTTGGATGACAATTTCTACGCAGCAACTGATGAAGGCATTTACCGCGCAGCAAACGATCCCGCGATCAACCTATTGGATTTTGCTAATAACTGGCAGTTATTAGGTGCTGCTGAAGGACTTTCAGATGATTACTCTTCTTCTGACATCATCGCACTGGAAGATCGATTGGTATTTGCAATTGATGACTCTTTAGTCTTCTATCAAAATGGTGTGAGTGAAAAATTTTACTCAAGCAACGGTTTCGGAATCCAATTCCTATCCGCCGAAGGCGCACATCTCATAGCAGGCATCGACTGCCAATCAGGTTGCGTAAGCGATAAAATTGTCTTTTTAGAAAAAGATGGAACCCTCCTCCGCGAAGTGGGACAATCCTGCTTCTCAGGCGCTATTCAGCATGCAATTGAAGATGAAC
This sequence comes from uncultured Saprospiraceae bacterium, assembly GCA_937967625.1. GTDB lineage: Bacteria > Bacteroidota > Bacteroidia > Chitinophagales > Saprospiraceae > JAGQWW01. Next base: position 1,710 of record CALCJP010000036.1, on the reverse strand, counting down.
AAGGACGCATTTGGGCAGCTGACAAATCTGCCCAATTTCGAGTCTTTCAAGATATAAATTCCCGCTGCGATTCCACCATCTATGAAGGACCTGGAAGTGGGCAGCTCTGGGATTTAGAAATCCAAGGCGACGAACTCTGGGTCGCCACAGGCGGCTATGACGAGACTCAAGGCTACCTCTTCAGAAGAGATGGCGTTTTGCGCCTCCAAGCAGATGGTTTTTGGACTCAATATAATCGCACCACCCGAACCGAATTCAGAGGCGAAAACGAGACAATCGGAGGCGGAGATGATGTTTTAGACCTGATAAAAGTAAAAGCGCACCCAACTACCGAAACTGTCTATTTTGCATCTTTCATTGAGGGCATGCTTGAATATGATTTACAAGCCGATGAGATGACTTTATTCAATGAGAACTCCTCTGCGATTGGAGAAGTCGTAGGTGATCCTGAAAGAACCAGAATCGGCGGCATAACCATCGATCTCAACGACAACGTATGGGCAACGAATTATTTGGCAGAGCGCCCCCTTGTCGTTTTTGAAAAAGACGGCAACTCTAAAAATTTCTCTACGAATCGTTGTGGCAACTTTACCGAACTCTTAGATATCGTAGTCGATGGCGCCAATAACAAATGGATGATCGTCGAAAATATAAACGGAGGACTCCTCGTATTTAATGAAGGCGACCTCAATGACCCTACCGATGATCTTTGCCGCCTCATCACCACCACCAACTCCAATCTCCCCTCCAATCAAGTCCTCTCCATAGAAGTGGATTTAGACGGAGATGTTTGGGTCGGCACCACCAACGGTGTGGTGATTTTTCAGTGCGGCTCTCAAGCATTAGATGCTGATGTGTGCCCCGGCTTCCTCCAAATTGTCAACGTCGGTGGCGACAACGAAAACCTCCTCAAAGGCGAATCTGTTCAAGCCATCGCAGTAGATGGCGCCAACCGAAAATGGTTCGGCACACTCAATGGCGTTTTCCTTCAATCGCCTTCTGGTGATGAATTGCTCGCAAGTTTTACCGCAACCAACAGCCCTCTTTTTGATAACAACATCATTGACATTGCAATCCGTCAAGAAACTGGAGAAGTTTTCATCGGCACCGCTCGTGGACTTCAATCTGTTAGAACAGATGCCACCAGCGGCTTCGCTGTCAATACCGCCAATATCAACGTCTTCCCCAATCCCGTCCGCCCTGAATATGAAGGACCTATCGCTGTCAACGGACTTGCGCGTGATGCAGATATTAAAATCACCGACATCAGCGGTAAACTCGTTTATGAGACCCAAGCCCTCGGTGGACAAGCCATCTGGGATGGCAGAGATTACAACGGTCGAAAAGCAGCAAGCGGCGTCTATCTCGTTTTCAGCACAAGCACGCGCAATTTCGACAACCCGGATGCCGCTGTCGCGAAAATATTAATCGTTCGGTAAGCTGATGATCAAAGATTTATTTTCAGGAATTGCCGCCTATAAAAAGGCAATCACACTGATTTTCAAGGAAAAACTTTGGGGCTACATTGCCATTCCAATTCTTATCAGTTTGCTTTTAGCGGTTGCTGTTTTTGGCTCCGCTTGGGGACTTTCAGATGACATCGGTTCCGTCATCGCCAGTTGGTATCCATTAGAATGGGGCAGCGAAACCATTTTAAAAATCAGCAATGTTTTCGGAGGACTGCTCGTCGCTATCATTGGCGTTTTGCTC
>CALCJP010000035.1 GCA_937967625.1 uncultured Saprospiraceae bacterium | reverse complement strand
ACGCTTCGAGATATCTCCAGTAGCCAATAATTTTTTCTACGGTATCACTTTCAATCCTTGCCTTATAATATACTTTGTCGAGTAGAATTAACTTCCTTATTCTCTTTGTTCCTTTCTTTTTTGGAAAAGCTACATTTAGATTAGTAATGCCTTTGCCTTCTCTCAGTTCTTTTTTTCTCTCATTTATATCAACTTCTAATGACTCCCAAGTTCGCCTACCTTGTTTACTCTTCATATTGAAAATGTGAAATTCTCCAAGATCAATTCCTGCGGCTCCTCTATGACTTTTAGAACCTTTATGGGCTATGTTAATATAATTTAAGGCGTCTTGAACATTTGAAAGAAAAATGTCCAGTCCCTTGAAAACGCTATTCACCTTCATATTTTGAATAACGAAAGCCCCTTTATAGTTTAGAAATTCATCTCTAATGTTTTTGGGTGTTATTTTCCTTAGAAACCGAGAATTTGGAGAATGAAAGCGGAGATTTTGATATATAAAACCTTCTTCCATGTCAATATTCAGATTTTTGATCCTGAAAACATATTGAAGGTTGAGACTTTCATTATAACAGATTTCATTGATTTTAAATAGTTGAGATTTTATATCATTTTTTTTTGAGAATGAATCTTTTCTAAAGAAAGAGGGGCGGTTGTCATTAATTCCTTTTCCACTAATTATCTCATTTGGAATATGAAATATGTCTTGCTTATCAAAGCCATTAAACAAAAGTTCTGTAACAATTAAGTTTGAATAATATTCGATCTTACCTCTTGAATTTTTCGGGCTTATTTCATCATCGACTATGATATTTAATAATTCACCTAAATATGCTGAAAGTAAATTTCCTTTTATATCCTTTACTATCTTTTCTAGAGACGTTTTACATTTAATATTTCCTTCCTCAAGAAGGTCTTTTATTAGCTTTCCTGAAACCGAGTTTATGAAAATATCCTCACTAGAAAATAATTCATTTTTCCTGAAATTAAAAATATATTTACCTCTATAGTCCTCTGAATTGTTTGTTAATTGGTAAAGTATTTTTTCCAAAAGTGAAAGATGGTTTTCTATTTGATGAAACGCAGTTCTACCAATTATTTTGGAAATATTTTCTGTTGAATCAGCAAAAAATTCATACTTCGCTTTTATCTTTTTATTCGAACATTCGAAGGTATTTAGATTGACCATAGTTTCATTTTTCTTCCAAGAAAACCTAATTTCATTTAAATTAGTTCTTGATTATTAAAAAACATATTTATTAGAAATGTTATCCAAAACCACTGTCCTCAACTCCATCCAAAAAATGCCAGACCAATTCACATTAGAAGAATTGATAGAACGCCTGATTTTATTAGAAAAAATAGAAAATGGTTTAGCACAAGCCAAAGAAGGAAAAGTCATTCCACATAAAGTGATAACCGAGGCATGGCAAGATAAACTAAAAGCAAGAGAAGAAGCATTGGAAAATGGAACATCGGTGGGGCGACCGTTTAGGGAGGTGATTGAGAAGTATCTTTCAAAATAAACCTACTTTTCCCAAAAAAACGTTATTTTGCAAAAGCTAAAAACTCAAAAATGTCCATAGTCAAAATAAGTCTATCAGAACTCACTGGTCAATTTCTCAAAGAACTCAAAAAGAAATTTGGGAAATCGGCAGAGGTGGAGATTCGCGCCAAAGAAGGAGAAGTGCCTACTTTGAGTGAAGATTTGTTTTGGGAAATAATTGATAGCTTCGATTGGCAGCAAAAAACAGGGGTAGCGGTTTTAGCCAATGGCGTAAAAAAACTTGCGGAACAAGAGACGGTTTTCATCTACCTGTTTGCAGATGTGTTGCATGAAAAGTTAGCTCAGGTGAATACTAAAGCGCATGTGCAATCATTTGCCGAAAGGCAAAAAGGACATCTCTCGGGCGATGACTTTTTGTATGCGCGTTGTGCAGTAATTGCAGAAGGAAAAGATTATTTTGAAAAAGTAATCAATGAGCCATCTGCTATGCCAACGGATATAATTTTCGAAGCATTGCTATATCTTCCAGACAAGGCTTACAAACTGAAAACCGGAAAGGAATTTCAATACACGCCTCAGCAAAAAATTGAGACCTACGATTTTCAATAAAAACTAAAGACGAAAACCTTCCCACATGTCTCACCGAAATCGCCTCACCAATGAGGAAAAGAATCACCTATATGGTATTTACGATAAGTTGGATGATGATGTATTCAAATATGGAATAAGTAGCGATCCGATTGAGGAAGATGGTCTCTCCAAAAGAGTAAAAAGTCAAGTTCGTATTTTGAATTTGGCAGTCAATTGGGCGCGATTTTTCGGACGCATTTTGAAGGTCAATATTCCCGGAAGGGAAAAAGCAAAACAAATTGAAGATGATAAAATCGAGGAGTATGAGCGCATTAACGGAAAGCGTCCCAGAGGGAATCCTTTGTCTTAATTAAACCCATACCGCGCCACCCGCTTATCTCCAACCTTTGTCAAAACGCTCATCTCACTGCTTTTTTTGATTAAATTGGCAAGGACAGAAGAGCTATTTTGAATCATGATAGTATCATATGATACTATCCCACAAAATTTACCTCAACTAAGGATTCCTCCAATTCCTCCCTTTTCTCTTATCTTTACACAAGGCATACTTCTTCATAAAAACAAAGCGAGAAAACCAATGTCCGATCAAACCAACCCACAAATCGAACTTGCGTTCGATTACATTCAAAATACAGACAAGAACATTTTCCTTACGGGAAAAGCAGGAACAGGTAAAACCACTTTTTTGCACCGTGTGCGAGCGGAGTGTATCAAGCGCTCGGTGGTCGTAGCGCCAACCGGTGTGGCTGCCATCAATGCCAAGGGCATGACTATCCATTCTTGTTTTCAGTTGCCATTTGGACCCTTTGTGCCGGGGAGTCAGTCTGATTTGAGTCGGCAACGACGGTTTTCAAAAAAGAAAATCAATCTCATCCGAAGCATTGATTTGTTGATCATTGATGAGATAAGTATGGTGCGCGCTGATTTGTTGGATGCAATTGATGATGTGCTGAAACGGTTTCGAGATCGCAATAAGCCGTTTGGAGGAGTGCAGTTATTGATGATTGGCGACTTGCACCAATTACCGCCTGTGGTCAAGCCGCAGGACTGGAATATGCTTCGAAATCATTATGATACCGCCTATTTTTTCGGAAGTAAGGCATTGCGCGAAAGCGCGCCAATTTCGATTGAATTAAAGCATATTTATAGACAATCCGACACGACGTTTATTGATTTGCTCAATCGGGTGCGCAATAATCAACTGGACGAATCAGTGCTAAAAACTTTGAATAGCCGATACATTCCTGATTTTCAACCGGGAGAAGATGAGGGCTACATCACCCTAAGTTCGCACAATGCCACGGCGCAGTCCATCAACGACGAAAAGTTGAAAACACTCAAAACAAAATCACATAAATTTAAAGCAACCATTGACGGTGATTTTCCAGAACATGCCTACCCTACGGAGTTGGTTTTGGAATTCAAATTGGGCGCGCAGGTGATGTTTGTCAAAAACGATATTGGGGAAGAAGATCGGCGCTATTACAATGGAAAGATTGGAAAAATCACTGGTTTTGGAGATGGCGAAATTTTAGTCAAATGCTCCGGTGACGCCGAAACGATTACGGTCACAGCTGCCGATTGGGACAATGTAAAATATTCGCTTGACGAAAAAACGAAAGAGGTCAATGAGGAAGTCGTCGGTACTTTCAGTCAATATCCATTAAAGCTCGCTTGGGCGATTACCATTCACAAAAGTCAGGGACTCACTTTTGAGCGAGCGATTATCGACGCAGCAGCTGCATTTGCGCATGGGCAAGTCTATGTCGCATTGAGTCGTTGTCGCAGCTTTGAAGGAATTGTGTTGCGCTCTCGAATCGGACAAAGTGGCGTAAAAACAGATACCGTTGTCAAACAATATTCTGAAGAATCGGAACGAAATGCCCCCAATGAAAAAGATTTGGCAACGTCCAAAAAAGTATATGAGCAAAAACTGATTTTGGAGCTATTCGATTTTCAAAAAATCGTTTGGGCTTTCAATGGTGCCAAACGTATTTTCATGGAAAATGAGCGAGCGCTTTCTACCGAATCGCTCAAAGAGTTCGAGGGAATTTATACAAAAGCAAAAGAAAGTTTGATTGATACTGCCACTAAATTCAAGCCGTGGTTACAAAGTCAATTTTATCATTTTGATGATCTTCCGACCAAAAACGAGACTATCCATGAGCGCGTGAAAAAGGCGAGTGGGTACTATTTTGAAAAAATCAATAAAGAGATTTTGCCTGCGGTAAAAGGCATTATCGTGACAACAGACAATACCGCTATTGGCAAAAAAGCAAATGAAAAACTGGACGAACTCAAACTCAGATTATTTGTCAAAAAAGAATGTTTCGCGAAAGCGATAAATGGTTTTTCATCCAAAGAATATATCAAAGTAATCGCCGACGCTGAGACCGATTACACTAAAAAATCTTCGCGTCCGACGCGCGGTAGGAAATCTGCCCGCACCTCGGTGCCAAAAGATATTCTTCATCCAAAACTATACGTGCAACTCGTAGAATGGCGCAAAAGCGTAGCTGCCGAAAATGGCTTGAGTGGCTATGAAATCATGCCTTATAGCGCCGTTCGTGCCATTGTGAAATTTTTGCCGACTACGACCAAATCATTCAAATTGATAGAAGGATTCGGCGATGTGAAATTGAAAAAATACGGAAAGCCGATTGCCGAAATGGTCGAAAAGTACTGCACAGGTTTGAGTATAAAATCCGACTTATCAGTAGCAGAAGCAACGCTTCAAGTGGCAAGTCCACCAGAAAAAAAAGATACCAAAACGATTAGCCTTGAATTATTCAACGCTGGCAAATCTATCGCCGAAATTGCCGAGGCGCGAGACTTTGTAGCCACAACCATTGAAGGGCACTTGTCCCATTTTATCGGAACGGGGGCGCTCGATATCAATAAAGTGATGGAGCGCTCAAAAGTGGATGACATTACCGCGTTTTTTATAAAAAACAAGGAGGCTGGCGTCACGGAAGCAAAAGCGCATTTTGGCGAAAAACATACCTATGGCGAGTTGCGAATGGCATTGAAGTACTGGACAAAAATGCAAAAGAAGGATTGAGCTTTCTCCTTTTCGCTTTCGCGAAATATGCGCATTTCGCGAAAGCGAAAAAAGTAAAGGAGCGACCCCGAAACTAAGATCACCCCTTCGACTTTCTAAGAGAAAATTTGATACTTACATCCGCCCTCTGAGCAGATTCATATCAGCTATTTGGTTAAGGACGTTATACATTATCTTTGATTTCCCAACATCGCTCTCAAAGAGAGACCGAAGCTCATTTTGCGCAAATCAGCATCTCCAATATTTGGGTTTTCGTGAACGCTATGGGTGAAGTCATATCCAATATGACCGTTCAATCTTAACTTGTTTCCGAGTTTTAATTCAAGTCCAGCTTCTGGTCTGATTAGATGGATACCGTCTTTATCTTCGATGGTTTCGCCCTCACCGTCTATTAGGGTGTAGTTGCCATAACCCCAGCCACCTTTTACGCTTCCAAAAAATCCAAGTCTCTTATTGGCGTTGGTGCGGAAGCCAACCATTGGCCCCAAAATTCCATAATCCACGCTTCGCATTCCATCAGAATACTTCATGGTTACGTCTCCTAAATCACCCATCTCACCAAAAAATCCGAAGAACAAATATTTTTTCTGGATACCTACACCCAAGCCATAGGAAGCTTTAAACGCATCGGTTACTGAGCCAAAATTGATATGACCAGAGACGAATGGTTGGTAAGCATCGTTGACCCAAGTGTTGGTCTCAACTGTTTCGTTAAGCATGGCTTCCTCTTGCGCGAACGAAGCAACAGTAAAAGTCGTAAGCAATACGATTGAAAAAAGTGCTTTGAAAAATTTCATAAAATAAGCGTTTGATTAATTTGTAATAAATTGATTTTAAAAAATTAGCAATGCAGTAGCACCTCAAGTATGAGCAACATACTTGTGTCTTTTTGTTAACTTCAAAATGTGGGCTATAGGAAAAAAACCTGAGTGAGATGACCAGTTAAATAGCAACTGATCTCAATAAAATCTTTGATGGGAATTAGGAAAAGTGGGCAGTAGGTAAGTAATGCTAAAACACTTGGTTGTTTGGTATTGCTAAGACGCTCTCTTCAATGGTAGTCACATTTCAATTTAACATTTTTTAGCATGAGGTGCCTTTTCAATTTAAAACGAAAAATTCAATTCAACAACTAATAGCAATACTTCCTACTGCCAAAATTATTTATGTCTGATCGCTTTTTAGACCTTACTTTTTTGAAGAGAGTAACAACCTAAAGAGATTACATTTTTTATCTTTTGTCAGTTATTTTTTTTATTTTTCACTTTCGTGAAATATCCTAAAACATTAATAATCAGTTGTTTATGAATTATAAACATCCACTTTCGTAAAATTTTGTCAAGAGTAAACTAATAGATGATATTGCAATTCTTAAAACGCAAGTCAAAAGAATGACCATTATCATTTCCCGAAGACTTGTCCCGAACTTGCTTCGGGAGGGAAAAATCAAAAAAGAAAAAACAGCCACTGTTGAAAACTTTAACCCCTCCGCTTACATTTCAAAATCCGTAATTTGTATTTTCGCGAAACCTTGAATTTCTTTTGAAAGGAGCGGTTATTCCTACTATGAGTTTCTACACAAAAAAAACGAATCAGATGATTGATTTCTGCCACTTACATTGCCACACTCAATATAGTCTTCTCGATGGGGCGAGCGAGATTGGCGCCATGATGGACAAGGCGCTCAACGACGGACAAAAAGGTGTCGCACTTACTGATCATGGCAATATGTTTGGCGCGTTCAAATTTGTGGCAGAAGCCAACAAGCGCGGTCTCAAGCCCATCATCGGCTGCGAATTTTACTTAGTAGAAGATCGGCATCGAAAATCTTTCCTTCGCTCAAAAGGGGAGAAGGATGTGCGTTATCATCAACTGATGTTAGCCAAAAATACCAAAGGGTACCAAAACCTCACGAAGCTCTGCTCGCTTGGCTACATGGAAGGTCTCTATTCCAAATACCCAAGAATCGACAAAGAACTCCTTGAAAAATATCACGAAGGTCTGATTGCAACAAGTTGCTGCCTCGGAGCAGAAGTGCCACAAGCAATCTTAAGAGGCGACCTCGAAGACGCCGAGCGCAAACTCAAATGGTGGATCGACCTTTTCGGAAAAGAAAATTACTACATTGAATTGCAACGTCATCGAGGCTTGGGCAACATCGACCAATTGGGCGTAAGCCAAGAAGACATAAATCAACAGTTGCTCATCTTCGCGAAAAAGTATGACCTCAAAGTCATCGCCACCAACGACTCCCACTACATCGAAGAAGATGACGCACCGACTCACGACATCCTGCTTTGTGTCAACACAAATAGTCTAATTGAAGAGGAAAAACGATTCAAATTTCCGAGTAACGATTTCTACTTCAAGACGCGCGCAGAGATGGGACAGTTGTTTGCAGACGTGCCTCATGCGATTGACACCACAATGGAAATCTTCGACAAAATCGAACCACTGACACTGGCGAGAGATGTTTTACTTCCTGCCTTCCCGGTGCCAAAAGAATTTAAAGGTCAAGATGATTTCCTCCGCCACTTGACTATGGTCGGTGCCAAAAAACGCTATGGCTCCATCACTGCTGCGATTCAAGAGCGACTTGATTTCGAGTTAGAAGTCATCAAGAAATCAGGCTACCCTGGGTACTTTTTGATTGTTCAGGATTTCACGACAGTGGCGAGACAGTTAGGTGTTGCGGTAGGTCCCGGGCGTGGGTCTGCGGCGGGTTCGGTAGTTGCCTACTGTTTAGGGATTACCAACATTGACCCCATCAAATACGACTTACTTTTTGAGCGGTTTTTGAATCCAGAGCGGGTGTCTATGCCCGATATTGATATTGATTTCGATGATGAAGGACGTGACAAAGTCATCAACTATGTGATTGACAAATACGGTCGAAACCAAGTCGCCCAAATCATCACTTATGGTACGATGGCAGCAAAGTCGTCGCTCCGTGACGTGGGGCGGGTGATGAATGTTCCACTGCAAGAAGTCAATCGAGTAGCGAAAATATTTCCACAACAATTGGGTGCAAAACTAAGTCAAGTACTGGCAGAAGGTGGCGTCGCCAAAAAACTCAAAGACAAACTCACCGGAGAAGATGTGGAACGCGCGCAAATGTTTAGAGCATTGGGCGAAGGACAAGATCAAATCGGCGAAATGATTCGCGCTGCCAAAAAACTGGAAGGCTCCGTTCGGAACACGGGTATCCATGCTTGCGGCGTCGTAATTACGCCCGATGACATTACCAACTACGTGCCCGTCAGCGTTGCAAAAGATAGTGAACTGCTCGTCTCTCAATTCGATAACTCCGTCGCGGAAGATGCCGGTTTGCTGAAAATGGATTTCTTGGGTCTGCGAACCCTTTCGATTATCAAAGACGCTGTGCGACTGATAGAAGAGGTCAAAGGCGTCAAAATAGTCATCGATGAAGTCGATCTGGAAGACGAAAAAACCTACGAACTTTTCCAACGCGGAGAAACCGTCGGCATATTCCAATATGAGAGTGCTGGAATGCAGAAGTACCTCAAAGAATTGCGCCCAACTGCTTTTGAGGACTTGATTGCGATGAATGCTTTGTATCGCCCTGGCCCGTTGGAATACATCCCCAATTTCGTTGCGAGAAAGCATGGAAAAGAAAAAATCACCTATGACCTTCCAGAGATGGAAGAGTACCTCTCCGGCACCTACGGCATCACCGTCTATCAGGAGCAGGTGATGTTGCTTTCGCAAAAATTGGCAAACTTCTCGAAGGGGCAAGCCGATATTTTGCGTAAAGCAATGGGTAAAAAAATCAAGAAAATGTTGGATAAAATGCTTCCACAATTTCTTGAAGGAGGAGCAAAAAATGGTCACCCAAAAGAAAAATTAGAAAAAATCTGGAAAGATTGGGAAGCCTTCGCGAGTTATGCATTCAACAAGTCGCACTCGACTTGCTACGCCTTCGTCGCTTTCCAAACCGCTTATCTAAAAGCGCACTACCCTGCTGAATTTATGGCGTCCGTTTTGACTCATAATCGAAGCAATATTAGCAATATCAGTTTCTTCCTCCGCGAGTGCAAGCGCATGGGACTGGAAGTGTTACAACCTGACGTCAACGAATCGAAACCAAAATTTACGGTAACGCCTGAAGGAAATATTCGCTACGGTTTCGAAGCCTTGAAAGGCGTCGGCGAAGGACCAGTTGAGGCAATTCTTAAAGAGCGGAAAGAGAATGGAGCATTCACCTCTGTCTATGATTTCACCAAGCGATTGGATTCGAGAGCTTCGAATAAAAAGGTCTTGGAATCGCTCGTCTTGGGCGGCGCCTTCGACCGATTTGATGAGCAGCACCGCGCTCAATATTTCGCGCCTTCCGGCAAATACACGACTTTCGTCGAACACGTATTGAAATATGGGCAAGCATTCCAAGAGCGTTCCGCGTCAGCGGCAATGAGTCTCTTTGGTGAGTTGGATGATAGTCAGTTGCCCCCACCGCCATTTCCTGAATGCAATGAGTGGAGTCTCATTGAAAAATTAGAAAAAGAAAAAGAAGTCACTGGAATCTACATCAGCGGTCACCCGCTCGATGACTACCGCTTTGAAGTGGATAACTTTACTACTTGCAACCTCGATGAAATCGAACGCTTCCACGGTCGCACCGTCAAAATCGCAGGTATTGTCACCGCTGCCAATCACCGCATCAGCCAAAAAGGAACAGGTTGGGGGATATTTACGATTCAAGATTA